>CAZXXY010000001.1:0-74107 GCA_964644755.1 uncultured Hyphomonas sp.
TGGTTATCATTAGCATTAGTAGCATCCACGCACCTTCTCCCGATAGATAAGACTAACAAATACAGCTATGCAGGAGCGCGAAAATGACCCAGCAGCCATTGATAGAATATGAGCTTGTCGACAAGTGCGCAGTCTTGCGGCTGAACCAACCTGATACGCTCAATGCTATGACAACAGAGCTTGCCACCGCTTTGAGCGACGCCATTGACCGTGCTGCCATAGAGGCCCGTGCGATCGTGCTCACAGCCAATGGACGTGCGTTCTGTGCCGGACTGAATTTGAAAGATGCCTCGATTGAGGAAGATCCAGCCAAGCGCGATATGGGTGCAAGGCTCGAAGCTATTTACAATCCTATGCTTCGCAAAATTCGCGACCTCCCCATCCCGTTTATCACAGCCGTTCCGGGCGCTGCGGCTGGCGTTGGCTGCTCAATCGCACTGATGGGTGACCTGATTATTGCCGGCAAAAGCGCATTCTTCTTGCAGGCCTTTTGCCGTGTTGGCCTCGTTCCCGATGGCGGCTCGGCCTATTTGCTCTCGCGGTCGATCGGACGGGTCAAAGCGATGAAGCTTATGCTGCTGGGTGAAAAATATCGGGCAGAGCAAGCCTTCGAAGATGGGCTCGTGTCTTATATTGTCGAAGACGACGAGATAGAAAACTATGCAGTAGAGCTTGCAAGGGGTCTCGCGAATGGCCCGACAGTCGCACTCGGCATTATCCGAAGATCTGCATGGTCCGCCCTCGATGTTGATTTTGGCACCCAGCTAGACCATGACAGAGAGATGCAGAAAGTCGCGGGCCAAACTGAGGATTTCATGGAAGGCACCGCCGCTTTCCGCGAAAAAAGGCCTGCTGTTTTCGAAGGCAAATAGGGTTATACTGGGGCGGCGCTAGAGCTTTTGGTATTCGTAAGTCACCCTTCACATCCAAGAGGACGCTCTCTTCACAATGACTAACGCCGAAGACGGATTTGAACACATACATCCTGAACTAAGAGAGTTCGCTGCGCAGTTCATTCCGGCCTTGCAACTGAATGCCAGCACGCTTGAGGTCTTTCGCGCAGGGTTCGGTGACATCCCGCTACCAGAGGAACAGCCCGTCTATCGACAGAGCATTCCAAGAGATGGCGGCCAACCCGATGTTCCGGTACTGGTGATCAATGCCCAGGCCGGAACGCGGCGACCGGGTATCCTTCACATGCATGGCGGCGGGTTCGTGCTTGGGGCGGCATCGGCCAGCCTCTCGCGAATTTTGCCCATAGCGCTTGAACTAGATGTTACGATCGTGTCCGTTGACTACCGGCTGGCACCAGAGGCGATTTATGCGGCGTCGGTTTCTGACAATTATACGGCGCTGGAGTGGATGCTTACGAACGCTGCCGAGCTTGGTATCGCGCCGGATCGTATTGCCGTTATGGGAGACAGCGCGGGCGGCGGGCATGCTGCGTTAACAGCCATTGAAGCACGCAATCGCGGCGAGATCGATATTGCGTTCCAAGCCCTGATCTACCCTATGCTTGATGACCGGACAGGCTCTACCATCCTGCCGCCAAAGCCTGCTGGCCAAGTGCTGTGGGGACCAATCGCTAACCAGTTTGGTTGGGCATCCTTTCTAGGCACCGATCCCGGAGGAGAAGACGTTCCGACAGATGCTGTTCCTGCGCGCATCGAAAACCTTACAGGCCTGCCGCCAACTTTCCTGATGGTGGGAGATCTCGATCTGTTCTTTGCAGAAGGGAAGCACTTTGCGCAAAGGCTTAGCGCGGCAAATGTTCCAACCGAATTTCTTGCCATTGAAGGCGCGTTTCATGGCTTCGACATGGTCGCAGACGCCGCCCCGACTTTGCAGTTCAACACCGCTCTACTCGAAGCTCTGCGTCGCGGTTTAGGGATTGATTGAGCGCGCTACTTGCTGCGCGGCGAGGTTTCACTGCTCAGCCATTTGTCGAGCGTCTCGTAGAAATGGCGCAATTTGCTTTCCTGATAGCTCGCCAGAATGATCTCACCCTTGGACTGGCTGCGCATCCCTTTTTGTACCATCTCGTGATTGAGATTATCCTGATTGAAAATTTTGAGCAGAAAGCCGGTAAAGTCGGGCGCCTGCGTGTAATCATCATCAAGGTCGAGGAAGGTACACTCCGCTGGTGCCGGACGTTCCGCCCCTTCGGGCAGTGGCACCATATACATCACTTCGTGCAAGCACTGCTCGGGATTGTTTCCGTCCGGCCGGAAGCGATAGAAAATCGGATTATAATCACCCCACGGACTGATATTCGGGAACACGCTGTAAAAAATAGCATCGGTCAAATCGGCTTCGCTGATCTTATCGACCTCATCGCCCCAAAGCGGGCGCATCTCTTCGCGGCGAAAATCTGCGCGCGCAGTGCGATAGGCTTGAGGCGACTCGGTTGCATAAACCGCTGGCATATCGATCGAGCCTTCGCTCAATTTTCCGCCGAACCAATTGCACAAATGTGGGTCCGCAGACTGTAGCTCTCCCTCGATGTGGTTCGCATACATATCGAAGATGCCGGACTTCCCATTGCGATGGGTCACCCGCACCCTGTTCTCTTCCAGACGCTCGAAAAGCCCGCCTGTCATCGGGTGCCGGAAGCTCTGGAAAAATTTGCCATCAGGGAATGCCCCGCCATCAGGGTTCTCCAATCCGGTATGAGGGCTTGGCGGACCATTGGCAGATAAAGCGCGCGAGTAATTTCCCCAGACATCATATTTCGAATTGGCATCGGCGAATGTCGGCAAAAGCTCTGGATGTGTACCAACCACATGATAGCTCTCCATAAAGGCGTCTTGAGCAATTTTCCAATTACAGGCCAACCGCTTGACCAGATGCGCCGCCTTATACCGGCGCTCGAACGGGATTTGGAAATGCCGGTCAAAATCACCGATAAAATCTTCAAATGGCTCGCAGTCGGGATCAGGGTTGATGAAGACAAATCCGCCCCATCGCGCCACCTTCAAGTGCTGCAGCGCATATTCTTCTTCATTGACGGTCGGGAAATCCCAATGACACGGCACTTCGCGTAGGTCACCTTCGAGGTTCCACATCCAGCCATGGAAGGGACAACGCAGCATTGTCAGCCCTTTGCGATGGGAATCGCACAAAGCGCGGCCACGGTGCATGCAAGCATTCGGGAAGGCATTAAACGTCTCTGCCCCCGTGCGGATCACAATATAGGACAGACCGGCAATATCGTAGACATGCGTATCGCCAACATTTGGAATATCATCCTCATGGCAAGCCATTTGCCAAACCCGTTTCCAGAGGCGCTCGACTTCGAGGTCATGGGCTTCTTGCGAATAGAAACGGTCCGTTGCGACTTTCGTCACACCTGGCTTCATCGGCGCTTCTTCGAAAAACGTGTCTGGTGCGCGCACCTTATCTTTGTTGAGAAGGTCAGTGTAGCTGATCCCGTCCGACCGATCATGCCCAGTTCGTGTCTCAACCATTCTCTTTAACTCCATCGGCCAGTGTTCGTGTGGGTTCAGGATCTGCTTGCCAGCGCGACCCTGTCATCGCTGATGCTGTCCACATATAGGCCATGCACCCTAAAACCGCAGCAATCGCAGACAGAATGAGTATCGCATAGTTCAAGGACGTTACACCAAATGTCGGTGCCATCTTATCGCTTAAGAAGCCGACGACAAACAGACCAACAACCTGCCCCATTATATTGTTGACGAAGAGAGCAAAAGACACGCCCAAAGCGCGTTCCCCGGGTTTCAGCGCATCCTGCATCAGAGACAAGGTTGGCCCCTGCGGCATCATGAAGACAAAATACCCGAAAATGAAAAACCCGATAAAGCCGACAAAAGTCGCCGCGGTCAGGCTGAAACAATAGGCTGCGAAGCAGACTAAAATCGCGATCGCAGGCATCCACGCCCGCCATTTCGGGTTCCGCTTGACCAGACGTTCTGTCACGTAGCCGCCGACAATAGGCCCCGGTATTCCGCCCGCGAGAAAACTCAAGCCCAAAATCAGCCCAACCATCGCAGTTGAAACATCATAATTGCGCAACATGACGGGGGCCAGCCAAACCGCAATTGCGTAGCCAATCGTGGTGATCAGGGCATAACACAAGCTAATGCGGACATAGACTTTATTGCCCATCAGCGATTTCAATGTCGCAAATATTTCAACGGCTTTGGCATCCTGTTCGCCATTGAGATCATTAATACCGCGTTTGGGTTCCTGAACGGTCAGGTACAAAACCAATCCCAAAAGAACACCCGGCACTCCGAGCGCAACAAATGTCCAGCGCCAACCGATCGCATCTGCCAGTGCGCCGCCGACGATCAGGCCCGCTGCCGTGCCGAGCACGGCGCCGGTAATATAGATCCCCATCGCCCATGTGCGTTCGGATGGTTTGAAATAATCAGCAATCATCGAATAGGAAGGCGGGCTGCCGCCGGCTTCGCCTGCGCCAACACCCATTCGCGCCAGAAACAGCGACCAGAAACCAATAGCCGCCCCGCAGAGCGCCGTCATTGTGCTCCAGACCGTAAGCGAAATCGCAATGATATTTTTGCGGTTGGATTTATCAGCAAGCCGCGCAATCGGGATGCCGAGCGTGGCGTAGAACAGTGCAAACGCAAATCCGGCCAGAAGCGCCAGCTGCGTGTCCGACATGGTGTATTCTTGCTTGATATCTTCCATCAGGATCGAGAAGACCAGCCTGTCGGCTATGTTCAGCATCGATGTCAGGGTGAGAATCCCGAGCACATAGTAGCGATAATTTGGCCCAAAAATTTTCTTCATTGAGCGCCGCTCTCCATCCCGGTTTTCGAATACGTTATAAATACTATTCCATGAAAAACCGAGACATCCGGCTAGTTATTTTGATAGCTGTCCGCCTAGGTTTTCGAGGCGGCGGCAATCGATGCACCAATGTCCGCGGCTTGCGGATTTCCGCGCAATGTCAGCCCGCCATTGGCCTGAATGTTTTGCCCCGTAAGAAACGCATCATCACTGCCCAGCCATATCGCTGCCTTGGCGACATCATCGACTGTGTTGAGGCGACCCAACGGATATTTCGGCAAGAACGCATCAACCAGTCCAGGAACCCCGAAACTTCCTTGCGTCATAGGTGTCTCGGTCAGCGCGGGCGAGATCGAATTTGCGCGTATGCCATACTGGCCATAGTCATTTGCAACACACCGTATCAGCGCATCAGCGCCCGTTTTGGTTCCGATATAGGCGGCATAATTGTTGATCAGAGCCTGCGTCGTCGCAGAAGAAATCTGGATGATTGACCCACCTGCGGGATCATTATCCATCATTCCGCGAACCATTTCCGCCAGAAAGTGATGAACCCCGACAAATTGCACGGCGACCATTTTTTCCAGTTCAGAGTCTTCAATGTCGGTAACCGACTTAGACAAGCCCCAACCCACCGCGTTCACCGCGATATCAATCCGGCCGAAAGCGCTTTTGGTCTGCGCCGCCAAGCCTTTAAGGTCATCATGCTGTGTGATGTCACAAAGAGCGTGTTGGCCTCCAATTTCCGCGGACAGTTCGGCCAAAGCGGTCTCGTTGCGGCCTGCAACCATCACACGTGCCCCTTCAGAGGCAAATGCTCTGGCGATAACCTGTCCCATGTTTCCAGCGGTCGCAGCACCGAGGATTATGGCTGACTTGCCCTCCAGTTTTCCCATCACATTCTCTTTCCCGACTTTTTCACAATCGCACTTTAGTCCAACCAGCAAAGGGCCTCACTCATCAAAAGTGATTATTGGCAAACAGACTCTCGAGTTAAACAATAAACGCTGAAAGTGAGGAACCGCAATGAAGGTGATTATAGCCGCGCAGATTGAAGTCGCCGCGGAGCGTCGCGATGAGGCACTGTCCGCAGCTGGCCAGATTATAGCGAATATTCTCTTACAAGAGGGCTGCGTTCGCTATGATTGGGCTGCAGATTGTCGAAACCCGGAACTCATTATCGTTTTCGAAGAATGGGCAAGCCAGAGCGCGCTGGAGCAACATTTTGCGGGACCGAATTTCGGCAAAATGAACGCACTTCTGGCGGAAATTGGTGTCAAAAGTGCCGCCGCAAAGAAGTATGGCGTCGATCGCGAAGGCTCGGTTTTCAACAGTGACCGTGTTCCAACATCGGAGTTCGAATGAGGCAGCACTGATCCGGAGCTAACGTGTTGCCCTAGCAATTTCGCTTATCGCCCAGTGGCGCGTCTCATGGCATTTGCAGTTGTGTAAAGGAAGACGATGAACTTTGATCTGACAGATGAACAGGAGCTTTATAAAGCCACTGCCGAGAAATTTTTCTCGACCCTGAGCATTTCAGAGAAAGTGTCTATGCGCATGTCATCCAAAGGATATGACAGCGGCCGTTGGGAGAAACTCGCTGAACTCGGCATGATTATGCTCGCCGCCAGCGAAGACAATGGGGGCCTTGGCGGCAGCCTGACCGATCTGGCCGCAATCGCCGAAGCCGCCGGAACGCAGAACGCCGCAGACCCTTGGCTTGAGAACGGCGTATTGCCCGCAAGAGTTCTGGACAAGGCTGGCGCTCAACCTCTGCTCACTGAACTTCTGAGCGGGACAAAGATTACCGCTCTGGCGTTTTCTGAAGCCAACTCGCGCTACAATCTGGAACGTATTGATACCAGTGCCAAAAAAACATCTTCAGGGTTTGAACTGAGCGGCACCAAGCAATTTGTTCTTGGCGGTGATATTGCCGACCATTTTCTGGTCACCGCGATGATTGACGACACTTTCGACGTCTTTCTTGTTCCAGCCGATGCGGTCGGCGTCCATTCTACGCCTTATCGAGTGGTCGATGGCAGCAAAGCCGTCGAAGCACTTTTTACAAATGTAGCATTGCCTAGCGAAGCTCGCTTGAATTTGAGTTTTGAAGCTTTCAAAACTATTGTGAGTGAGATCAGTCTGCTCGCCTGCGCCGAGATGATGGGCTTGAGCCAACTGCTTCTTGATGACACCGTCGAATATGTAAAACAACGCAAACAATTTGGCGTGAGCATCGGATCTTTCCAAGTCATCCAGCATGGGCTCGTCGACTGCTATGCGGAGCTTGAACAAATCAGGTCGATGTTCTTGCGAACATTGCTTGACCCCGCCGAACACAAAGCCGAACGGTTGCGCAATATATCCGGGGCCAAAGCATTTATATCCGAACGCGCCGACTTTATTGGACGCAATGCCGTCCAGTATTTCGGTGCTATGGGCATCACAGAAGACGTGCCCATTGGGTCCGCACTAAAACGTATCATGCTTTTGAGCCGGCTGTTTGGTGACCCGTCCCACTGTCTAGATGAATATTCCAAGGTGGCCTAAATGAGCGCAAATTTGAAACCAATTGCAGAAGGTCTTTGGACCGACACCAATCCACCAAAACTCATCGGCGGAAGAGCCGCAGACGGGAAGATTGTGTTCCCGTTTCCCGAAGGCAGCGCTGGCGATCAGTATGAACGTTATGCTTTGGCACGCGAAGGGACGCTTTGGTCTTGGACCCGCCAGGAGTTTCGTCCCAAGCCCCCTTATGATGGCCCTGAAGAATTCACACCGTTTCTATTGGGATATATAAAAATTCCTGGAGAAGCGATTGTCGAAAGCTGGATTGTCGACGCCGAGCTTGAAGACCTCAAGCTGGATATGCCGATGGAGTTTGTTCTCACCCCGTTTGACGATACCCGCTCAACATTTGCTTTCAGACCGAAGAGTTAAACCATGTCGAATGTCTATATCATTGGCGCAGGAATTCACCCGTTTGGCCGAACGCCTGAGCGCTCCGGCCGCGATCAAGGGGCCTTTGCCGTGCGAGAAGCCTTAGCTGATGCCAACCTTGAATGGTCTGATGTAGACTGCGCTTTTGGCGGCTCGCAAGCTTCGGGCAATGCCGATATTATGGTCAACGATCTCGGCCTGACCGGACTTCAATTTACAAATGTCAAAAATGGCTGCGCCACTGGTGGCAGCGCACTGTCCTCGGCACGCGCAGCCATTGCGTCCGGCGAACATGAGATCGCTTTGGCTGTCGGTTTTGACAAACACCCGCGTGGTGCGTTCAACGCGGATCCCGCCGCCTATGGTCTCCCCCAATGGTATGGCGAGACGGGCATGATGCTTACGACACAGTTCTTTGCACTGAAACTGCAACGCTATATGCAACTTCACGGCATCACCGAGACAACGCTCGGCAGAGTGGCCGAGAAGTCATTCCGCAATGGTGAACGCGCCGATCACGCATGGCGGAAAACACCGATTGATCTTGATACGATCATGAACTCCACAATGATCAACCATCCTTTGAGAAAATATATGTTCTGCTCACCCGCAGAAGGTGGCGTCGCACTTATTTTGGCGAGTGAAAAGAAGGTCAGAGAATTGGGGGCAGATGCAATTAAAGTTGCTGCCGTTGCGGTGCGGACACGCCCGCCCGGTTCCTTCGAAGTGTTTGCACCCGGTCTTGATGTCAATGAAGGCGAGAAGCCAACGACACTGGCATCAAAGGCGGCGTTCGAAACTGCTGGCATAGGACCGGAGGATGTTTCAGTCGCCCAATTGCAGGACACCGAGTCCGGTGCAGAGATTATGCACATGGCCGAAAACGGCTTTTGCAAGGATGGCGAGCAAGAACAATGGCTCGCTGAAGGTCGGACCGAAATCACAGGCGCGCTTCCTGTCAATACGGACGGCGGCTGTATTGCTTGCGGCGAGCCCATCGGGGCGTCCGGCCTGCGGCAGGTTTACGAAAATACCGTGCAATTACGCGGACGTGGGGGCGCGCGGCAAGTGCCCGGCAATCCGAAAACAGCTTATAGCCATGTCTATGGTGCGCCCGGAATTTCTGGTGTTGCTATACTCGAAGTGTAATATCACTCTAGGTCGTGGGAGAAAACCGTGATGACAAATCGTATCGATGCTCATTTCGTAGCGGCCGGTAAATATCACGACATCGATTTCGCACGCCTTGAGATACTCAAACTCCTCATGGAGCATCCGCACATCCGGACAAGTGTTGCCTGTGACTTTAGCAATGTTGAGCGGATTGATGCCTGCCAGTTTCTGATCACGTATTGCTGCGATTTGATGCCCACAAAAGCGCAGATGGCGCGGATTCGGAAATGGGTCGAGAAGGGCGGCAAATGGATTGCCCTTCACGGCACCAATTCCATTCTCAAGCTTGGCGGTGAAAACGGTGTAGAAACCCCGAATGAACGGCCCGATGTGATGGAGGCACTTGGTACCCAATTCAAAGCCCACCCGCCTATTGGAACCTTCAAAGTCGAAATTGCAGACCCGACGCATCCTTTGGTGAAAGGTCTTGCCGATTTCGAAATTGAGGATGAGCTTTACCTGTCACACCGAACGGCAGAGATTGATGTTCTGCTCAAGACCGAATTTGAAGGTATCGCAGACGGGTTCGAAACCGCTGAATGGTCTGATAAGGAAGTGCCGATCCTCTACCTCAGACCGCTGGGACAAGGTGCTGTTCTGTACAATACGCTCGGACATTGCCGCGGCCATTATGACTTGCCAGAAATTCGCCCCTTTAACGTAAAGCCCGACCTCTGTTCCTGGGCCTACCCGATACATTACGAGATACTTAGGCGCTGCCTCTTATGGGCAATGCGCGAAGGAGACTAGGCCATGGATATGGAGTTTTCAAAACAGGACCTGAACTTCCGTGACGAAGTCAGGGCATTTCTGGACGAAAACCTGACAGACCGGGTGCGCAATGGCTTTTTACGTACACCTGGTGTTTTCGTAGAGCCCGATATCGCGACCGGGTGGCATCGCGCGCTGAACGATAAGGGATGGGCGACATATACATGGCCGGTTGAAGATGGCGGCACCGACTGGACCCCGACCCAACGCTACATTTTCGAAAAGGAACTCGCCGAAGCAGGCGGTTTCTACCCGACCCCAATCAGTTTGCGCCTGATTGGTCCTGTCATCTGCGCCTTCGGGACGCCGGAGCAGAAAGAGCGGTTCTTACCCGGTATCCGCAATGCTGATGATTTCTGGTGCCAAGGCTATTCTGAACCCGGTTCAGGCTCGGACCTCGCATCGCTGACAACCAAAGCGAAGCTTGAGAACGGCGAATATGTGATCAATGGCTCCAAAATCTGGACCACCCACGCCCATCACGCCAATTGGATTTTCTGTCTTGTGCGCACCGATGCTACAGGCCGCAAACAGGATGGCATCACCTTCCTGCTTATCCCGATGGATCAACCCGGTGTCAAAGTTGCGCCAATCACCTCGATGTCTGGCGACCATGAGGTCAATCAAGTTTTCTTCGATAACGCTGTGTCGGCTGAAGAGAACCGGATTGGAAACGAGGGGCAAGGCTGGGAGATCGCCAAATACTTGCTCCAGAATGAGCGCGGCGGCACATGTTTTGGTCCCCGAGCCCTCGCCGAAATTGGACGGTTGAAACTTTATGCCGGCAAAGCCCCTTCGGGCATTAATGGCCCTATGTCGCATGACCGGGCTTTCTCCGAAAGCCTCGCAAAATTGACCTTGCGGGCAAAAGCTCTGGAAATGACAGAGCTACGCATTCTCGCCGACCTTGCAAAAGGACGTAAACTTGGCCCTAAAGCGTCTCTTACAAAACTGATCGCCTCCAACTTGCGTCAAGATATACAGAAGCTGGAATCAGAGCTGTTTGCCTACAATGGGCTGCAATTACCTTATGAGCGTCCGCTCTATGGCAATTCCGCGGCAAAAGCGATTGGCAGTCAAGCCGCCCAGAATACCTTGCCCAAATACCTCAACGGACGGGCTATGACGATTTATGGCGGTAGCAATGAGGTTCAAAAGAACATTATCGCCAAGCATGTCCTTGGGCTCTCATAGCGGGTATTTGTATTGACTGTCGCCTCCTTGCCTAAGAGCATATTTAGTGCTTCCATACTCGTATGGATAGCGTAGACGCAGTCGAAACACGCCCGCTACATCGCAGTGATCTGCCCGATCTGCTGCGCAAAGTCACCGTAAATGATGTTGGCGATATTCATGATGCCGCGATGTGCCTGAAAACCGTGGCTGATGAATACGATATGCGGATAGCCCTGTGCGAAGACATATCTTCCCGCGAACCCATGGTGGACGCCGATGGAACGCTTTTGCACGAAGAGATATTTGGCTGGGTCACGCAGAAAGACCGCTGGTGGGAAGAAAAATACCTCGCCTTAACCTCGCCAATGGTCCGCGCCTGCCGCTACGAATCCCAACCCTTTTGGTGCAATGTTCAGGGCATGTTTGGCATTCCCCAAAACGAGTATCTTCAGGAAATCGACTTTACAGATCATTTTCAAAGTTTTGCTCAGTACAAATCGGCGATCGTTTTGCCAATTCACCTGCCCTTTGGCCAAATTTCGGCAAATAGCATTCACACAACAGATGCAGCTTGCGAAGATATGTCCGACCTATTCGAAACGCATGCCCAATTTTTTGATTTGCTAATCCGGAGATTTATCGGGGGCTATGTGAGTGCCGTTCGGCAAAAACGGTGTATCCCGGACAATTGCGTTTTATCCAAGCGCGAAGTCGAATGCTTGCGTTGGGCAGCGCTTGGCAAAACGGACAAGGAAATTGGCATGATCATCTCCTTGAGCCACGCCACCGTTCGCTATCATTTCCAGCGCGCTGGCGAAAAACTCAACTCGGTAAACCGGACCCAGACCATCTTCAAGGCAGGTCAACTCGGCTATCTGGGCGCAAACAACTAAGTATGCGCCTATCAAAAGCACCAACTCACAAAACCGCTGAACCGTCTATGATTTCCCAAAAGCAAGTTCAGCAAGCTTTGAGGACATCGTGATGCCGGATACAAAACATGCGACAGCCGATTGGCAAGCTGTGCGAGATCAAAATGCAAAGACCCTTCTGAAGAAGCAAATTGATGTGATCCGCAATGGCACCCATATGGCTGATGCGCCGCTCCCTCTGCACAAAGCGATCTACACATCTGAAGTGCGGCACATGGCTGAAAAGAAACATCTCTTTCTCGACCAGCCTCTCGTCGCCGGACTTTCAGGTGACTTGCCCGAGCCGGACACTATGTTCATTTTCGATGCGGCGGGTCCATCCATTCTGGTGATGCGTGGACGCGATGGTGTCGTGCGTGCCGCACTGAACATGTGCACCCATCGCGGCGCGAAACTTGTTGACGAGGCCGAACCATGGAGCGGCAGCGCGAAGAAAGTTACATGCCCTTTTCATGCATGGTCGTTCGACACGAGCGGGAATTTGATAGGGCAGCCCGGCAAAGAAGGATTTGCAAACTGTGATATCGGTGCCCGCGATCTGATTGAAGTCCCCTGCACGGAATATCTCGGGCTTATTTTTGTTCGCGCCAATCCGAAAGGCGCACCAATTGATGCTGAGGCTCATTTGGGCAGTTTTGCCGATCAGTTGGCGCAGCTGGAATTTTCCCGTGCGGAACCTGTCAAAAAGGGCATTCTTCACGCGGACGCCAATTGGAAATTTGCGCTCGACACATATGGCGAGAGCTACCACTTCTCCACGCTGCACAAATCATCAATCGCAAAAGTAAACTACAACGACAAATGCGTGTATGAAGAATATGACCGCCATCACCGCGTCAATTTTCCCAAATTTTTTGTAGGCGATTTGCTCGACAAGGAAGAATCGGACTGGCCAAAGACGGACTATGGCGGCGTGCACTTCCTCTTCCCGAACACAGTGGTCTTCTTTGGTGCGATTGCCCCGGGAGCGTTTTTCACACAAGTGTTCAGGCTGTTTCCCGACGGTGTCGGTAAGACCCGCTGCCATTTTTCGGTCTATGCTCCCTTCGGCATAAAAAGCGAGGAACACGAGCAACAATGCATCGCAGCATATGACTTGACGGCCCCCGTGGTTCAGAATGAAGACTACTGGGTCGCTTCGAGCGGCTATGCAAATTTGCTAACTGCGCCTGAAGATCACCATGTTGTCATTGGCGCAAATGAGATCGCCTTGCACAATGTCCATCGTAACATCGCAGAAGCGATCGGGATGCCACTGACGGATACGAGATAGGCTAAAAGCGCAAGCCCCTACTTGCTCCAGTCCTGCTGCGCTGCCCACTTTTCAAATGTTGTCAATTGAACCGGAAGCTTGCCGGTCCAGTTTGCGGGGGCAACGTTCAGCGGTGAAACGTCCTGTTCATTGTAGAAGCGGTAGAAACGGGCCATGCCGTCATATACGCTTCCCTTGGGAATATCCCGTTTACCGGTGACGAGTTCGCTAATGTTCATAGCAAATTCGTCGGGCGCGAGACTTTGGAATTTTATAGGTCTCCCCGCAGCAGCGGACAGCTTCTGAGCGACCTCAGATCCTGTGAGGGCCTCAGGCCCTCCGACAGCGACATGCTGGCGGTCAACTTTGTCCGTCTGCAGCGCGGCAACCATAATCTGCGCAACATCATCAAGGCTGATAAAACTGATCTTCAGATCAGGAGATGCCGGATAGGCAAAAACATCATGCCGCACGATGGATGGCTTACACCATGGCGCAATCATATTGTTCATGAACACAACCGGCTCAATGAAGACATGATTGATGCCGGACGCCACAATCGAATTCTGGATGCTCCGGCGGCCATCATGGGCGCTAATTTCCAAATCCCGATCAGCGACATAGCAACTGGAGTTGAAGACTATCTTTTTCAAGCCGGCGGCTTTCGCGGCATTCGCAATATTGCGCCCAAAAGCTTCCGCTTTCGCAAAGTCATGCTCAAACGGAAGATGCATGGCAAGCACGTCTTGCCCTTTAAAGGCTTCCTCGAGCGACGCCTGATCTAACAGGTTGGCAGCAACGGTTGCCAAGTCCGAGAACGGCGTGTTCGCCAATGCATCGTCACGCCGCGTTCCTGCTGTTACAGAAAACCCTGCATCAAGGAGCCTGGAAACCAGAGGGATACCCTGATCGCCAGACGCGCCGAGTACAATCGCCTTTTCAGCCATTGATCCTAGCTCTCCCCTTTAAGGTCGGCTGCGATTTTAGCCGTATCGAAATAGTGTAGATGCATCTCCTGCATCTTGCCATCGACGACGCGCGCGGATTCAATCACCCGATAAGTCGACCGGATACCGGTTGCCTTGGATGTCCCCGAGAAGTGGATGATATAGTTCGCCCATTCAGCGCCGCCGGACATCTCCACAGGTTCAACAACAGGATCACCAAATGTCTGCATCACGACCGGAAACAGCCGGCGGAAGACATCCTTTCCGGTCCACTCTCCGCCATATGGCAAAGACTCCGGTTCATACAGAATGAAATCGTCAGCGACGTATTTTTCGACTTCGTCCCACTCGCCCGCACGCATAAGTGCATAAACTTTCTGCATGCATTCGACCGGTGTCATCAGCGCTTCCATGCCATTGTGGTTTTGATTGCAGCCTTGATTTCATCCTTGTTCGGAATCCATGCCTGCTCGAGATGGGTGGCAAAGGGAACCGGCGAGAATGTTCCGCCAATACGTTGCACAGGCGCTTTGAGCTCATTGAACAAAACTTCGTGGATGCGCGCAGAGACTTCCGCTCCGGTTCCGTATGGCTTAACCGCTTCGTGGAGCGTTATCGCCCGTCCGGTCTTGCGGACAGACGCCATCACTGTCTCTTCATCATAGGGCGCGATCGTGCGCAGATCGACCACTTCGACCGAGATGCCATCGGCCTCCATTTCTTCGGCAATCGCCAGCGCGTCCATGACCGTACGTCCATACGTGATGATCGACACATCTGTGCCTTCGCGGGAAATGGCGGCCTTGCCGAGCGGAACTCTGTAGTTCGCACCGGGATGTTCGCTTTTCTGCTCATAGCTGAGAATATTCTCGATGAAGATCACCGGATCATTACACTCGATCGCAGAGCGCATAAGGCCCATCGCGTCGGCGGCATTTGACGGCGTTACAATCTTGAGACCCGCAACATGGGCAAACCATGCTTCGAGCATATCACTATGCTGCCCGCCAAACCCGACTCCCACACCTGTGGTGGTTCGGATGACCAGCGGAACATTGGTTTGTCCGCCCGACATAAAGCGCAGCTTTGCTGCATGGTTGACGATCTGATCCATCGCACAGGCGGCGAAATTCATCAGCATGATCTCTGCAATTGGCCGCTGCCCGGCAAGCGCTGCCCCAACGGCTGCGCCGACAATCGCCGTTTCAGAAATCGGTGTCGCCCGCACGCGGTTCTCACCATATTTTTCAGTCAGGCCGGTGGTAATTTTGAACACGCCGCCGCCTTGCTTGGCCGCAACATCTTCTCCAAGACAGAAAACACTATCATCCGCCGCCATCGCCTCATCAATTGTCTGATTGAGGCCTTTGCGCATTGTAATCAGCTCACTCATGCTGAAAGCTCCTCTTCAAAGACATCGATCAAAAGTTCTGACGGGTCGGCCAGGGGGGCCTCCAGCGCTTTTTCAATCGCTGTGTCTATCTCTGCATCCACCTCGGCGATAATCGCATCAAGCTCGGCCTGGCTAAACTGGCGATCCAACATGTATTGGGTGACTTTTGGAAGGCAATCTTCAGCCTTCATTTCTGCGATGTGCTCTTCTGGCATGTAGGAAAAATCCGATCCGAAGAAATGGCCCATCATGCGATAACACATGGCCTCGATCAAAGTTGGTCCTTCGCCGGCGCGGGCACGGCGAACCGCTTCACGCGCGGCCGTGTACATCTCTTCGATATTATTGCCGTCGACGCGAACGCCCTTCATGCCATAGCCTTCAGCCCGAGACATGATCGAGCTACCCGATGTATGATCCGCATAGGCGGTATGCTCGCCAAAATGATTGTTCTGACACATGAAAACAACCGGCAATTTATAAAGCTCGGCCATATTGAGCGCTTCGTGAAAACTGCCAATATTTGCTGCCCCGTCGCCAAAGTTCACGACCGTAACCTTGCCATCGCCATTGTTCTGGGACGCCATGGCCAGACCATTTGCAATCGGGATACCTGAACCAACGACGCCCGTGGTGACCATAATACCGGTCTCCGGGTGGGTAATGTGCATCGTCCCGCCCTTGCCTTTGCAAGTGCCTGTGACCTTGCCAAGACATTCTGCCCAATATTGCTCGGCTGGAATACCCTTGCCTGTTTGTTCGCCCTGACCGCGATAGGTGCACACAACGTAATCGTCGGGTTCAAGCGCCGCCATCATCGAAGCTGATGTCAGTTCCTGTCCGCGAACAGGATAGTACATAACCGCGACGGTTCCGGCGGTTAGCAAGGCGCGGAATTTCTCATCCGTGCGATTGATCTTGGTGAACCGTGTGTACACGTCGAGCAGTTCATCTCGACTTATGCTTTCATTGCTCATAATCAGCTTTCCACATGCGTTGGATAGTCCCCCGGCGGCATGCCAAAGGTTGAGTCCATGCTAGCAAGCGCGTTGGGCTTTTCGGCCACCATACGCTCTCGCCAAGCATGAATGTTTTTATATTCAGGAAGTACTGTCTGATTCCACCAGCTGCCAAATTCGACAAACACAAAGAGCAGGATGTCGGCATAGGTGAACCGGTCGCCCGCCAACCATTTGCGCCCTTCAAGCCCCTCATTGAGTTCGCCATACCCATCTTGGGTCAGCTTTTTAAGCCCGTCCGAAGCTTCAGGCAGACAGCGCAGGCGATCCTTGAAGAAATTGAGCCCTTCATTACCGCGATATCCTGTCGTCAGTGGTGCGACCACCCTCAGATCGACCCGCCGCATCAGCATACGCGTTTCAGCGCGCTCTTCCGGCGTCGACCCGATCAGCGGGATATCGGGATAGATTTCGTCGAGATACTGACAAATGACCGCGCCCTCTGTCAGGACGGTGCCATCATCAAGCTCCAGCACCGGCAGCTCTCCGAGCGCGTTGATCTTCCGAAACTCCGGCTTGCGATTATCCCCGACAATGATGTCGATATATTCGCGTTCAATCTCGATGCCCTTTTCGGCCAGAAAGAACATCACTGACCGCGGATTCGGACCATGGGATTGATAGAACTTCATCGGCTTTTCCTAGAACTGGACCCGCTTGGTGAAGCCGCCATCAATGACAATATTGGTGCCGGTCATATACGGGCATGCTGGACTTGCGACGAAGACTACGGTGTTTGCGACCTCTTGTGGTTCGCCCATACGGCCCATCGGCATTTGCGCCAGCGTTGCATTGTAGAAGTCCGGCATACGCTCTTTGATGCCTTCCCAGTTTCCTGTTGGGTATTCGATGGGTCCGGGCGAAATGCAATTGACTTTGATACCTTCGGGCGCAAGCGCCTGAGCGAGCTGCGAACCATGCGTGATCAGTGCAGCTTTGATGGCATTGAACGCCTGCGGCGCAACGAATTTTTCGACAGCCGCTGTTGACGACATGAAGATGATCGAGCCGCAATCGGAAGCGGCCAACGCGTCCTTCAGGACTTCAACACCGAAGGTTGCGCCTTTGATATCGAGATCAAGACAGCGATCCCAATCTCCGGTCGCGCCCTGACCGGATGCGCTGGCCATGTGCACGAAGATATCGCAGCCACCAAGCGCCTCTACCGCGCCAGCAAGCCAGGCTTTGTAGCCGTCCGGATTGCCCGTCATGTCGAGTTGTGTCGCGTGTACTTTCCCTGATCCGGCCGCCCCGACCTGTTCTGCGGCAGCGTCGACACGGCCCTGATCGCTGGAGAAGAAAGCGACATCGCAGCCTTCCGCAGCAAATGTTTTCAAAGAGGCCAATCCCAACCCATGAGATCCGCCATTCATGATCACTTTTTTACCTGAAAGCCCCAAATCCATCTCTATTCTCCATTATCCAGTTGATTTTTGGTAACACTCTGGCCCGACAGTGCAAACGGTCAAAATTGCCAGTTAGACTATTGGTTTTGTTAGGGGCTAGTTGACCGCACGATCATGTCCCTTCCAATGCGGTGCACGCAACTCCCGACGCAGGATTTTACCAGAGGCATTGCGCGGCAAAGCCGGAATGAAAGCCACGCGCTTGGGGCATTTGAACCCTGCAATCTGTGTGCGTGCATAAGCAATCACCTCATCGCTCTCCAGCGTCTCGCCATCTTTTGCAACGATATAGGCCATGACCGTCTCTCCCCATTTTTCGTCGGGAACTCCGATGACGGCGACATCGGCAATTTTGGGATGCGAATAAAGCGCATTCTCTACCTCAGCCGGATAGATATTCTCACCGCCAGAAATGATCATGTCTTTTACGCGATCATGGATATAGAGATAACCATCTTCATCAAGATACCCTGCATCGCCCGTGCGCAACCATCCTTCAGCGTCTATCGTTTGAGCTGTTGCGTCAGGCTTGTTCCAATATCCAGTCATGTTCTTGACCGAACGCACAGCGATCTCGCCAACACTGCGAGCAGCCAGCGACTTTCCTTCTGCGTCGATCACCTTGACCTCGACACCGTGAAGAGGCTTGCCCACAGAGCGCATTTTTTCACTGCCATCAGGATCATGATCTTCCGGATTGAGGGTCACGATGGTGCCGGAGGTTTCGGTCATGCCGTACATTTGCACGAAACCACAGCCGAACACGCGCATACTCTCCCGCATAAGCTCCAACGGGATCGGCGATGCGCCATAATAGATGTATCTCAACTTGGCGAAATTCGTGTCCTGAATGCGCGGGTCGTTCAGCAGCAACTGCAAGGCGGCCGGCACCATGAACATTCTGCCAATTTTATACGTCTCGATAAAATCCAGCGCCTGACGTGGATCATATTCACGCACGATAACGGCATTCGCGCCACTGTGTATAATTCCCAGCCCGAACACAGTGCCGCCAACATGAAAGCACGGCATCGCCAGAAGCCCTGATTCCCCCTGCTCCCAGACCTGCCAATCAAGCAATTGGTCGCTTGGGTCCTGTCCCCTCAGCGCCAAAACCGCACGGTGGCTGATAACCGCGCCTTTGGGCCGTCCCGTTGTCCCTGACGTATAAAGCTGCACCAGGGGGTTATCGCAATGCGTGTCCGTCTCAGACAGGTCAGTGCCGAAGCCCTCTCTCCAGTTTTGAAAATGCGGATAGTCTGTTCCCAAACCTTCAACGTCAAACACATGGTCCAGCGCACTGCATTCAGCCTTAAGGTCTGCGACGAGGCCAAGAAACTCTGCGCCAACAAAAACAGTTTTGGCACCGCAATCGGACAATATGTAAGTCATTTCGGGGACAGCCAACCGCCAATTAACGGGCGTTACCACCGCACCAATATGCGCCGCCGCAACAATCAGTTCGAAATAGGCGGGGGAGTTTTTGCCAAGGAACGCCACGCGGTCGCCTTTGCCAATGCCAAGCGAACGTAAGCCATTTGCCAGTCGTTTAGAGTTCTCTTCAAGCTGGCGATAAGTCGTGGTTTCGCCCTCGAAGGTGAACACGGGCGCATCTTCGAGCTGCGCCGCTTGTTCCCGCACCAATACTGCAACCGAATATGCATCGTCTTTTGTCATTTTACCCAACTTCCCTAAGCCCATAGGTCTACTGCCTCCAGCTCCCTTTTGCGTCCTAATAAAAGCGCTAGCGTCATACCCCACAATTTTAATAGGCCGTGACAAGTGGGCTGTTTGCTAGAGGATAAACATAATAGTGTTTATGAGACACACGCAAATTCAGATCGGGCGGAAACAGCTATGGCACGTTTAGACGGAAAAATCGCAATTATCACGGGCGCGGCCAAAGGGCTCGGCGAAGCTGATGCGAGGCTGTTTGCCGCCGAAGGTGCTCGCGTCATCATGACCGATATGGACACAGAAAACGGCGAACGGGTCGCTGCCGAAATTGGCGACATGGCAGAGTTCCACCCGCAAGATGTTTGCGATGAAGGCAGTTGGAAAGTGTTGATTGCCGACATTGTAAAACGCCATGGCAAGCTCGACGTACTGGTTAACAATGCCGGTATCGTTCAACCCGGAACCATAGAAACACAGACCACTGACGATTATCGCAAGATCATGGCCGTCAGCGCTGACGCTACTTTTTTCGGGAGTAAATACGCAGTGGCCGCGATGAAGAACAACAAAGACGGCAAGTGTTCGATCATCAATATGGCCTCGGTTGCTTCACTGATCGGCCAATCCAATGTCATCGCCTATTGCGGGGCTAAAGGTGCTGTCGAAGCGATGACGCGCGGCATCGCGGTCCATTGTATCAAAAGCGGCTACGCGATCCGTTGCAATAGCGTCCACCCTGGCGCGATCCTGACACCAATGGTCCAGAACATCCGCAAACAGATGGCGGGGAACAGCAAAGTCAATTACACGACGAACAAATTAGAGGACGCAAAACTGGGCCAGCCCGACGACATTGCGAACACGGTTCTGTTCTTGGCGTCGGACGAATCCAAGCACATCAATGGTGCCTCTATCCCCGTGGACAATGGAAACATAATTTTCCCGCATTAAAGCAGGCCAACAATCGAAATGGCGCTGACATTCTGATACGGCATGCCGCCAAGATTGTGCGTCAGGCAGAGGGATGGCGCTGTCTCGCGCTGGCGATCTCCTGCCCGTCCCAAAAGCTGCAAATAGTTTTCATAGACCATGCGCAACCCTGAAGCCCCTATCGGGTGGCCGAAGCATTTCAAGCCGCCATCGATCTGGCAGGGCAATTTACCGTCAGCATCAAACATGCCGTCGAGCACATCTTTCCAGCCTTGACCTTCTTCTGAAATGAACAAGTCTTCCATCGTCACCAGTTCCGTGATCGAGAAGCAGTCATGCACTTCGGTGAGCGAAAGCTGCTCACGCGGCTTGGTCACACCCGCTTCGCTGTAAGCACGCTGGGCGGCAATGCGGGTGGTGTGGAAATAACTGCCGTCCCAGCCCGTGCCCTGCATTTCCCAACCATTGGATGTAGAAAGTTGCAAGGCTTTGACCGTGACCAGATCTGTCTTACCCAGCGCTTTGGCGATGTCAGGACGGGTCACGATCGCACAGGCTGCACCATCTGACACGCCGCAGCAATCGAACAAACCGAGCGGCTCTGCGATCATTGGCGCGTTGATTACTTTCTCAATATCGATTGGCTTTCTGAGGTGCGCCTTCGGATTCTTCGCGCCATTGTCATGACTCTTGACCGAGACATGCGCCATGGCCCGTTTGAGGTCGTCAGCTTCGATGCCGTGTTTGGCGCGATATGCACTTGCCAATTGAGCAAAATTTCCGGGCGCCGATCCTGTCGCGCCCATCATGTCCCAGCTCGTGCCGCGGCTGCGTGCCGGCAGCCCGCCATAGCCGGTGTCTTTCAGTTTCTCGACGCCCATCGCAAGGGCAATATCAGCGGCCCCCGACGCGACCGCATAAACGGCCCCGCGTAGCGACTCGGTGCCACTCGCGCAGTAATTTTCGACTTTGGTGACGCCAATGTTCGGCAAGCGCAACGCAATCCCCGCCGGAATGCCCGATGGCCCGATATTCTGCGCGTCAAACCCCACGCCCAACCAGGCCGCATCGATTTCGGATACATCGATCGCGGCATCCGTCAGCGCTTCATCAAAGGCTTCAACCATCAACTGATCTGCGTCAGCATCCCATCGTTCACCGAAACGGGCACACCCCATGCCGAGAATGGCGACTTTGTCTTTAATTCCCTGTGGCATCAATTCTCTCCATTTCCATTATGACCGCGCACTGGTGTGGCCTTCCAAAAATACTTGATAAAGTCACGCCGTTCATCGACCGCTTTGATCCTGAAAACCATCCGCATATCACCGCCGACAAAGACATCGTCGGCAGCCGCGTCGGCAAATTCGGCAACCATGCGGCCGCCGCCCTCAAAATCAATCATACCATAATATCCCGGCGGGTCAGGACTGTAGGTCAGACTATCAGCCGTATAGCTCACTACTTTTGCCGCGCGTTCGGCAAGGGGATAGTCTTCTTGCGTGTGGCTCTCGCGACTATTCGGGTTGACCGATATATCAGTCTTGGGAAATTGCACCGTACCCGTCTTGGAGCAGCGCCCGCCAATCAGACCCAGAACAGCTTTCCGGCTGCGCGCGAGCGTTGTTCCGGGTTGTTTTTCATCCATCTCCGCGCGCATGCCTTTTTCAATATCAAGCAAGCCGCGATGAAATAGATAGCGCATATAGTTGTCATCTTCGACCCCGCCAGCGATCTCGGCTGTCACCGAGCTAGAGGCTTGATGTTTCAAGATCGCCTCAGTCGCTTCGAACACCAAAACGTCTGCGCCTTGTCCGAAACCAGCGACGAGAATTTTCTCGCCGGGTTTCGCCGTTTCCAGAATGTTGGCAAGCAACATGATCGGGTAAGACGCGCCGGTATCTCCGACATTTGCCGACAAATCATCGCAAACATTGTCTGGATCAATGCCCGCCGCTTTTGCCAGTGCTTGTGGTATCCTGTTGACTGGCACACCAATCGCAGCGTGGGCAATATCACTTCCTTTGAGCTTTAACGCCGCCAAGGCGTCGATGAGCGCCACACCGAGAATTTTCTGATACCCCTCATCGCGCGCAAACCGGCTTTCCCATGCATAATCGAAATCGACACCGCTGGCGCGATACTGATCAACAAAATCAATCGTGACAGAGCGCCCGCCAATATAATTTGCAATCGTGTCGCCCTCGCCAATCAGGACCGCAGCCGCGCCATCTCCATAGCTCATCTCGGCGGGAGACGCCGGTTTCGCTTTGCGATTATCAGAGGCAATGCAGAGCTGGGTTTTTGTCCCGCCAAGCGCATTGATCAATCCTGACGTTGCAGCGCGGCGACTGCCCGTCGTGTCTGCGGCGCCGGTGGCATCAGCCAGGTTCAGCGCTTCTTTCACGATGCCCGCATTCGAGCGATCTGCAAAAGGCAGCGTGGTGGACGCCAAGGCAACGCTCTCGATGCCCTCCCTGTCCAAGGTTGCGAGACAATTACGCGCCGCCTCGACGGCCATTGTGATCGCATCCTCGTCCCAATTGGCGACCGCTTTCTGGCCTTTGGCTGCACGCTTCAAACCAGGCGCAAACCAGCTATTGGCTGCAAATATTGCGGAGCGCTGAAGCCGCCGCCGCGGCACATAGATCCCCGCGCTAAGAATTCCAACCATCTGCTATTTCCCAAACTGCCTGATTACAAAAGAGCCTATCACTATCGCAAAGACAGGCCGCACTAGCAAAACTGCTCATGCTCGGCTGACCTCGTGCCTATGAGCGCAGCGCCGCGAAGGCCGCATAAGACGGATCAGCTTCCCCCCGCGCGCCCTGTGTAAGCAATGCCGCCGTCTCCGGAGACCGAGGCACAGCGGCATCTGGTACAAGCCTGCTCCAATCGAACACGGCTTGACGATGTTTGATCTTCCAGACCCCGTCACGCTTCTCTATTTCATCGATATAACGGCCAGCAGAGATCAGCTCCATCGGACCGGTATCAGCCGGCAATGCATGGCGGGAGTAGAAATAGCTTTCACAAACGGCCTTATCGCCAACAATTTCCGCATTCTGGGTGCTAATGATGTGTTGTGTGGAGGTGTAGTTTTCCAGTTGCGGCATCACCCAATCGCAAAACTCTGCCGCCGTTCCCTTGAACATGCCATGGTCATCAGTTCCATCTTCGTGAAAACACGACTCGATAATCGCCCGATCAGCGCGGTCCAGCCCACGGGCAAAACGGTGCGCAAGGTTTTTGACGTCTTGCTCATCGGCAATTTTGGTAACAGATTGTACGATTTCAGCCTCTGTCATCACTTTCTCCCTGTTTTGAAGAACTTAGCCTGCACAAACCTTAGCGAACCCTGCCAAAAATGCTAAATGACCAGATGTCGAAAATAGTCCAGCGTTAGGGGCCATTGTGTTAACCGGATTCCGCTGTCAGGCACGGAACGAAGCAGTTGAAAGGTCTTATTTGTTCACATGGGGAAAACTCAACTGAATATCGGTCTGATGGACTTGGAAAAGAAGCCCGAACCGAAGATTGGCGATACACCGCTGACAGGGAACCGCTACACGTCCAAAGAATTCATGGACAAGGAGTGGGAGAGTATCTGGACGAAGACATGGCTCGTTGCCGGTCTCTCTTCGCAAATCCCCAACACCGGAGATAGGATCACCTGTGAAATTGGCCGTGAGTCCATTCTGTGCACACGGGACAAGGACGGAAAAGCCCGCGCCTTCTACAATGTCTGCCAACACCGGGGGAACATCCTCGTCCATGAAGAAGAAGGCAGCGGCAAGCATCTCGTCTGCAACTATCATGGTTGGCGATTTACTCCGGAAGGCGACTTGGCTGTCGTTCCATGCCCCGAGGATTTCCCGCAAGGCAATCCATGCGGAAAAGTGCGCCTCGTTGAAATCCGCTGCGAAGAGTGGGCCGGTTTTGTCTGGTATTCCATGAATGACGATGTGGCCCCGCTTGATGAGTTCCTGGGACCGGTTAAGTCGCAGATTGAAACCTACCGAATGGAAGAAATGAAGCGCACAAAATGGGTTACCATTGACGGCGATTTCAATTGGAAAGTCGTGCAGGATAATTTCTCCGAGTCCTACCATTTGCCATTTGTGCATCCGCAAGGCCGTTACTTCATGGAGCAGAACTACAGTTACTGCCAGTTCGACCTCTATGAAGAAGGCCATACAAGAATGATTATGCCCGGGGCACGGCCAACCATGTCCCTTCGCGGAGAGTTCGACAAAACCGTGGACCTGATGGTGGACGACCTGAAATTTTGGGGGTTGGAGCCTGATGATTTCCGCGATGATCCCCACTCAATGCGGGAGGCCATACAAAAGGTGAAACGGGAAAAAGGCGCCGAAAAAGGGTTTGATTTTTCTCGCTATCAAGATGCCCAGCTGACCGATCATTTTCACTATACGGTCTTCCCGAACCTCTCTTTCAGCCTGAAACCTGACGGGTGCATCTTCTTGTTCGCAACACCGCATCCAACCGATCCGGAGCGGTGCATATTCGATATGTGGTATTTCACCTGGTACCCGGAAGGTGTGGACGAATACCATTCTCACTCGATCCAGCAGGTGCAGTCACCAGATTATGTCGCCAAACATGAAGTCGGCGTTTTTGGAGAAGTATCTGCCGGACTGGCGATTGATCAGGATATCAGTATCTGGAATTCCCAACAGCGAGGGCTGCGGTCGCGCGGCTACACGCAAGACTATATGCCAGATCAGGAAAGACGGGTGCGCTTTTTCCACGAGAACATAGACCGTTACATCAAGAAAGCGGGTTTCTAATCCATCTGTCCCGATAGAGCTCCGGAAAAGAAAACCATGTTATTGAACCCCGATTGCATAGGACAGCGCTCCGAACCGCGCAGCATTGTCATCGAGGCAGGGCAGCTGAAACTTTTTGCCAAGGCCATTGGTGAGACGAACCCGATCTATTTTGACGAGGCCGCCGCCAAAGCTGCCGGGCACAAAAATATTCTGGTGCCGCCAACTTTCGGCTCGTGTCTCAAATTTCTTGCACCAGCGCAAAGCCCTTCCGCAGACGAGCTTGGGCTGGATTACAAGGCCCTGCTCCATGCCGAAGAGACCATCGAATATCACGCCCCGCTCTATGTCGGCGATCGGGTGACGCTCGTGACCGAAGTGGACAGCATATATACCAAGAAGGACGGGGCGTTGGAGTTTCTGGTTCGCACCACACATATCACCGATGAGGCAGGCAATTTACTGCAAAGCGTTACCAATACGGTGGTTATGAAGAACGCAGGCGCGGCGGCATGACTGTGGACATGAAGCAGCTTGCCGTCGGTGATACCTTACCAGCTATAGAGTTCGGCCCGATTTCAAGACACACCCTCGCCCTCTATTGCGGCGGTTCTGGTGACCACAACCCCATCCACGTCGACAGCGATTTCGCTAAAGCTTCAGGCTATGAGGACGTTTTTGCTCACGGCATGCTTTCAATGGCGATACTCGGACGCTTACTGACGAACTGGACAGAGCAGGACACTATCCGCTCACTCAGCGTCCGGTTTACCGCCATCACAAAAATCCACGCGACGGTTACCGGCTCCGCCACTGTCCGCGAGAGAACAAGAGAGGGCGACGAAGAATTCTTGGTGCTCGATCTGGCAACCCACACGCAAGACAATCAACAAACCATGAGAGGTACGGCCACGATTGCCGTGCCCACAGTTTAAACAAAGAGAGATTTAGCTATGTCGACACTGGCAGGAAAAACCGCAATTGTATCTGGCTCTGGTCGGGGTATTGGCCGCGCCATCGCCTTAAAGCTCGCTTCAGAAGGCGCTGCTGTCGTCGTCAACGATATTGACAATTCACCGGCGATGGAAGTCGTCGAGGAGATCAAGCGGATGGGCGGTCAAGCCAGCGCCGTTGTCGGTGACGTCACGACGCCGGACTTTGGAGATCGCTTCGTCGCAAAAGCCCTTGATGATTTCGGCGGGCTCGACATCATCGTCAACAATGCGGGCTATACGTGGGACAATGTCATCCAGCGCATGTCAGACGAGCAATTCCAAGCCATGCTGGATGTCCACACGGTTGCACCCTTCCGCATTCTGCGCGCCGCATCCGAATACTTCCGCCCACAAGCCAAAAAGGAAGCGGCCGAGGGCAAGGAAATCCTCCGTAAAGTGGTGAACATCTCATCAATCAGCGGCACACGCGGCAATCCCGGACAAATCAATTATGCGGCTGCCAAAAAGGCTTTGATCGGGATGACAGAGACGCTCGCTAAAGAATGGGGGCGCTATAAGATCAATGTGAACTGCGTGGCCTATGGCATGATCGCCACCCGTCTGACCCAGGAAGTCACAGGCGAGAAGCCTGATGTTCTGGTCGGAAACAGGTCTGTCAAAGTCGGTATTCCGACTGCAACGCGCGAGGCCGCCAAAGCGATCATTCCCCTGGGGCGCCCGGGCACTGTGGAGGAGGCTGCCGGAGCAGTGTATCTTTTCTGTATTCCAGAAAGCGACTACATTAGCGGCCAGACGGTCGTCTGTGGTGGTGGCCGGGAATAAAGACAATCGAGAAATGGCCCTGCTATGAGCTATCCCAACCTGTTTGCCCCGCTTGACCTTGGCTTTGTAAAGTTAAAGAACCGCGCGATTATGGGGTCCATGCATACGGGGCTCGAAGAGGAAGAAAACGGCTTCGAGCGCATGGCCGCCTATTTCGCCGAGCGGGCAAAGGGCGGGGTCGGGATGATCATTACCGGCGGTATCGCCCCGAACTTGGAGTCCGCAGGCGTCAATCACGCAAAGCTCTCCAATCAGGACGAGGCCGAACAACACCGTCTCATTCCGGATGCCGTTCACGCAGCCGACCCTTCGGTCAAGATCTGCCTGCAAATCCTGCATGCCGGTCCCTTGGCCCATACTGATCTTTGCGTGGCGCCGTCCCCCATCAGATCACCGATCGCACGTTTCACACCGACAGAACTTGATGCCGAAGGGGTACAAAAACAGATCGACGACCACGTCAATTGCGCCGTGCTCGCCAAAGAGGCGGGCTATGATGGCGTCGAGATTATCGGCTCCGCAGGCTATCTGATTTCCTGCTTTCTTGTTGAAAAGACCAATTTCAGAACCGACCAATATGGCGGCTCCTATGAGAACCGGATGCGGTTTGCGACAGAGATCATTGAGCAAACGCGCGCCGCTGTCGGGGATGATTTCATCCTGATTTTCCGCATCGCCGCGATGGACATGTTGCAAGGCGGGATGAGCTGGGAAGAAGTCGTCCAATTGGCCAAAAACATCGAGGCGGCAGGCGCGACGATTATGTCGACCCATTTCACCTGGCATGAAAGCGCTGTGCCTACCATCGCCACGATGGTCCCCCGCGCAGCCTTCACCTCTGTTACAGGACGGTTACGCAAAGAAGTCAGTATTCCAATGATTACGTCCAATCGCATCAATATGCCGGACGTTGCCGAAGATGTCCTCGTGCGGGGCGATGCAGACCTTGTGTCGATGGCGCGTCCGATGCTCGCCGACAGCGAGTTTATGAACAAGGCGGCAGACGGGCGGGAAGACGAGATTAACACCTGCATTGCCTGCAATCAGGCCTGCCTTGACCACACTTTCAACCGCCTTACCTCAACCTGTCTCGTCAATCCACGCGCCTGCTATGAGACAGAGCTGAATTATCATCCCGTCCAAACCCCCAAAAAGATCGCTGTTATAGGGGCTGGGCCAGCAGGTCTTGCCTATGCCACCATCGCCGCAGAGCGCGGACATAAAGTCACTCTGTTCGAGCGCTCAAGCGAGATTGGGGGGCAGTTCAATCTGGCAAAGCGTGTGCCGGGCAAGGAAGAATTCTACGAGACGCTGCGCTATTACGGCAAAATGATTGAAAAGCACGGCGTGGACTTGCGGCTCAACACGGAAGCCTCGGCAGACGTTTTGAAAGACGGCGGGTTCGACCATGTCACCGTGGCCACAGGCATACTGCCGCGCAAGCCCGAGATTGACGGGATCGACCACCCCAAAACAGTCGGTTATATCGACGCCATTAAAGGCGCGAAACCGATTGGAGATAAAGTGGCCGTGATCGGCGCGGGCGGCATTGGCTTTGATGTGTGTGATTTGATCAGCCATAGCGGCCCATCGGCTGCGCTCGATATTGACCTTTTTGCCAAGGAATGGGGCATCGACTTTGCAGATCACCCGCGCGGCGGCGTCACCGGTGTCGAACCGCAAGTTGCAGCATCGAAACGGGAAATCTGGATGCTACAGCGCAAAGAAACACGCGTCGGCAAAGGGCTCGGCAAAACAACCGGCTGGACCCACCGCCTGACCTTACAGCGGCGCGGCATCAAAATGCTTAGCGGGGTCCAGTACCTCAAGATTGATGACGAAGGTCTCCATATCCTGAAAGAGGGCGAAGTCGTTACGCTTCCTGTCGACACGGTTATCATCTGTGCGGGTCAACTCTCCGACCGCACACTATACGATGAAATCGCATCTGACTTTAACGGCGTTATAGACATCATCGGCGGCGCACATGTCGCCGCAGAGCTTGATGCGAAAGCGGCGATCAAACAGGCGAGCTATGCAGCGGCGGCCGTTTAAGTGACATCAGCGCCCAAGCGGCGGAACTAGGTATCCGCAGTGCCGCGGGTGATTGACTGGCCAAGTCCCAATTCTTCCAGCACGCTTTCGGTATCTTCACCAATATGCCGCGCAGGTTCAATTGTCTGCTCAGGCACACCCGGGAACCGGACAGGTGGCTGCATTTCCCAATAGCCGCCTTCGGTTGGGTGCTCGCGGAGCTGGAAAAAATTGGTCGCGGCCAAATGCGGATCATCTCTCAGATCAGCCATTGTGTTGACGGGCGCTGCGGGCAAGTCCGCTGCTTTGAAGGCTTTGAGCCAGTAGGCCGTATCCTGTTTGGCCAGATGCACATTTATTCGCTCAGCCATATAGGGGTAATTGTAGAAACGGGCCTTCCTGTCATTCAGGCGCTCGTCTTTAAGCTCGGCCTCTGCGTTCATCGTGGCAAAGACTTTAACCCACCCTTTGTCCGAATACGGATTGATGGCGATCCATCCATCCTTGGTCTTGAACGGCTTACGCGCAGGATCAAGCTGGTTTTTGAGACCGTGGGCACCTGTTGGCGGGTCGAAGGTGGCTTCGTTAAAGTGATCTTCGAGCAGAAAATGGGTGGTGCATTCCAGCATCGGAACGTCAACTTTGACCGCCTCGCCCACCCGATCCCGGCGGATGATCGCCGCCAGCGTCGCATAGGCAGCATGCAGTCCTGAAACCTTGTCGGCAATCGTCATGGGAATGAAACGCGGTTGCTCGTCTTCGAGTACAATTGGAGAGAGGCTGGCAATACCAGAAAGTCCCTGGATTAGATCATCATAGGCAGGGTTCCCCGCATAAGGCCCCTCTGCGCCAAACCCCATGCAATGAACATAGACAATGTCCGGCTTGATGGCTTTGACCTCCTCGAATGTCAGCCCCAACCGTTCAATCGCTTCTTGGCGGATATTATGGATGAATATATCACTCTGTTCGATCAGCCGTTTCGTTGCTTCTTTTCCTTGATCCGATTTCATATCCCAGACAACAGATCGCTTGCCGCGATTGACCGTCATATGGCTAGGGCCCATGCCACGCGTGTTTGCCGGTTTGCCCGCATAGCGGAAAATGTCACCGGATTTGGGCTCTATTTTGACGACATCCGCCCCCATGTCCGCAAATGTCTGTGTGCAATAGGGACCGAAAAGAACCGAGGTTAAGTCTGCGACTTTCAGTCCTGATAGAAGCGTTGAACCAGGCATATGTTTTCTTTCTCAAATCGGTTTTGAGGGCCAAATCAGTTCACCAGCCAATCTGGTCCACGACCATCCTGTTTTTTGATAGGCGCATAGATTAATCAGGCCCTCTATTTAATAGTAGAACTCGGATAATGGTATCCGACAAGGTGAGACCCTCATGTATCCACGAGAATACTCAGTCACCACGCCAGATAAGCCAGCCATTATTATGGCGCGCTCAGGCGAGCAAATCACCTATGCCGAGCTCGAAGCCAAAGCCAATCAGGCAGCCCACCTGTTTCGAGAAAGCGGCCTAAAACCCGGTGATCGTGTGGCTTTCATTCTGGAAAACAGGCTGGAAATCTTCCCCTTTGTCTGGGGCGCTCAGCGGGCGGGCCTGCTTTATGTCGCCGTCTCTTCCCATCTGAAACCAGATGAAATCCAGTACATTATCGAAGATAGCGGCGCCAAAATCGTGCTGACATCTGACTATATGGACGAAGCGGTTCAAGAGAGCCTGTTACGCGCCTCCCATGCGCCAGAGTGTTACAAACTCGATACGCCACGTGCCGGGTTCAAAATGTGGCCCGAAGCCCTTGCCGGCCATCCAACTGCCCCGATCGAGGCTGAGGGGCTTGGCGCAGATATGCTCTACTCATCAGGCACAACAGGCCGCCCGAAAGGCGTTGTGCCAAGCATCGATCATACACTGCCAGCCGATACGCCCTCCAAGCGCGTGACACTGTTTTCCAGACTGTTCTCATTTGATGAAACCGTTGTGTATCTCTGCCCCGCGCCGCTCTACCACGCTGCGCCCTTGCGCTGGACCCTGCTCATCCATCAAGTCGGCGGCACGGCGGTCGTGATGGAAAAGTTCGATGCAGCTGAGGCGTTAAACCTCATCGATATGCATGCGGTGACACACGCCCTCTTCGTTCCGATCCATTTCGTCCGCATGTTGAAACTGGATGACAATATCCGGACAGGATTTGACCTTTCCAGCCTGAGTGTCGCCGTGCATGCCGGTGCCCCATGCGCGCCTGACACCAAGCGCGCCATCATGGATTGGTGGGGGCCAATCGTTTACGAATATTATGCAGGCTCTGAGGGCAATGGCTTTGTCGCCTCAAGGCCGGAAGATTGGCTCGAACGCCCGGGCACCGTTGGCTTGCCTGTTATTGGCACACCCCACATTTGCGACGATGCTGGCGAACCTCTTCCGATTGGCGAAGAAGGTATGGTCTTTTTTGAAGGCGGCGCCCAGTTCAAATACAATAATGATCCGGAGAAGACCGCAAAGGCCTATAACCGGCATGGCTGGTCCACACTCGGTGATGTCGGGCGGCTTGATACGGACGGGTATCTCTATCTAACTGGTCGCAAGAACTTCACCATCATCTCGGGCGGGGTCAACATCTATCCGCAAGAGATTGAAAACCGCATCATCAGCCATCCGGCCGTTCGCGATGTGGCGGTCATCGGCATTCCCGATCCCGAATATGGCCAGCGCGTTCTCGCGGTTATCGAACCCGCCGACATCCAAGCGGCAGATGCATCCCTCGCTCAATCCATCCAAGCGCATTGCCGCGAAACCTTGTCCGGGGTTAAAACTCCGCGGCAGGTCGATTTCGTCGAAACCCTCCCGCGCACAGAAACCGGAAAGGTTCGCAAACAGGCTTTGATCGACCTGTATGAAACCGGCCCGGCACAAGCTGATTAGGGCAACAAGACAGCCTTTACGCACTCACCTGCATGTTGGGCAGCGACCGCCTCATTGATCTCATCAAGCTTGTAAGTCGTGATCAGTTTGTCAAACGGCAGCTCGCCCGCTTTGAAATGTTCGAGCAATTGGGGAATGAACGTATCCGGATCACTATCTCCCTCAACAATTCCTCTTATCGAATGGCCCGCCATCAAAACACTATTGGCCACACCGGGCACGCCAGCACCAGCCGGACTTGCCCCGACCAAGCCAAGCGTACCGAGCGTTGCCAGATGCGCAAGACAAAGCTCCTGAACCGCCGGAAGACCGCTCGTATCTATAGCATTGTCCGCCCCATGCGGAATGATGGCCTGAAGCTCCTCGGTCAATGTCTCCGCCGCGAGCGGGTCCAGCACATGGGTCGCCCCAAGCTCCAACGCCAACTCTCGTCGCTCGGCAATCGGTTCAAGCAGGATGATCTTTGCGCACTTCTGTATCGCTGCTCCCATCACGGCGCTCAGCCCCACAGAGCCACCCCCTGCTATCAGCACTGAAGACCCAGATGGTAATTTAAGGGACCGCATCGCTGCCCCTGCTCCTGTCTGGATGCCGCAACCAAGTGGGCCGAGTATTTCTATCGGGAATGCGGGGTCAACTTTTACAACATTGCTTTCATAAGCGACAGCATAGGAGGCAAAGGAGGACTGGCCAAAAAAGTTCGCCCCGAGAGCGCCTGCGCTATTTGACAGCGCCGTGGAGCCATCATCGCGGCACCCTGCAAAATTGAGCTGCGGCATTGTCCTGCAATAGGATGGGTCATGTGAATAGCATCTGTCACACGTCTCACAAGAGCGGAACGTTATGACAACATGGTCGCCCGCTTTGACCTTGGTCACATCTTTGCCGACGGCTTGCACAATGCCGCTTCCCTCATGACCGAAGACCGCTGGAAACGGAAAAGGAAACGACGCCTCGCCCGAGCGCACGACGAGATCTGTATGACACACCCCAACGCCTTTGATCTCGACCAGAACTTCATTGGGTCGTGGGTCTTCAAGCTCGACATCCTCGTAGCGAAATCCGCTCTCTCCGGCGTAGGCCACCGCCGCTTTGATCTTCATCGCATTCTCCCATTTCTCTTGTCATGGCGCAGCGGCGCCGTTTTAATTTCCCAAGACACTATTCTTCTACTGCGACTACTTGCGAGCGCCTGCTTGGTCTGATCAGAATGATAAACACTCCGACCAATGAAACTGCCGCACCAAAAACGAGCTGCAATGTCAGCGCTTCATCGAGCAGAGCAATGCCTAAAATGACACCCCATATCGGGGCCATCAATGTGAGCGGCGATACCAGCGAAACATCGTATTTTTTGATAAGGTTGTAATATAGCCCCTGCGCAAAGACGCTGACCATCAAGACGACAAACGCAATGGCCAACCAGACAGGCCACCCGCCACTGACAAGCGCCGATGCGTTATTGTGTTCGTGCTCAAGCAACGCGGACGCCACAAAGAGCGGCGCAAAACTAAACAGCCCTATCCATGCCTGCATTTGCAAGGTTCCCATTGGCGGGATGCGTTTCATTAAAATGCTCGCCCCGGACGCGAAAAAGGCTGCCATCGCAACAAATATCAGGCCTGCGCTTAGTCTGAAGGTCACAGGATCAAACGCGATCAAAGCGGTTCCCGCAATCGCCAAAACAATCCCTGATCCGCGCTTCCATCCGATCTGCTCGCCAAGAAAAACCACGCTCATTATCGTCATAAACGGCACGACCAGCTGGGCAACAACTGACACGGCACTGGCCTCGGCATGGGCCAACCCAACGAACATTAGCGCGAAATTAAAAGCGCCAACGCCCATAGCAATCGCAAACAGCATACCGAGGTTTTTGGGCAGCGGACGCAAAAATGGGAACAGGACCAATGCCGCGCCCAGAAACCGCACCCCGGCAAAGAATAAAGGCGAAAGCCCACCGTCAGTGACCACCCAGCGCGTCACTACGAAGTTCAAGCCCCAAACAAAACAGATCGCGGCCATCAGGAGAAAGTCGCGTCCCTTCACCTGCTGCAAAGCCGCGACGTTATGCGCTCATTTCCAGATGCCAGATCGCGACTGATTGCGCCTATCCCTTGGCGATATAAACGGCTTGCGGCTGCATGTATTCGAGCAAGCCTTCCATGCCATTTTCTACACCGAAGCCGGAATTTTTATGACCACCGAATGATGTGTCCGGACGCAGGTTGAGGTTCTGGTTGATCCAAACCGTTCCCGTCTGCATCTTCCGCGCAATCTCAACGGCCTGATCGACATCCTTGGACCAGACTGCGCCAGCGAGGCCATATTCGGAATCATTCGACCGCGCCACAACATCGTCGACATCAGTGAATTTTAGCATCGGCAGAATGGGGCCAAACGCCTCTTCCTGAACCACGCGGGAGGCTTCGGGTGGATTGTCGACAATGGTAATCGGTATGAAATAGCCTTCGCCATCGGGAATGTCCGACGCCTCGATCAAAGTCAGGTCCTGAGCACGCGCATCTTCAAGCAGGTTCATCACCCGATCGAACTGGCGTTTGTTCTGGATGGGCCCCATCGTGGTGCCCTGCTCGGACCCGTCGCCCATTTTTGTCGCCTTGGCGATTGCAGCGAGACGGTCACGCAAGCCGTCATAGACGTCTTCATGGACATAGAGCCGCTTGGTCGCAACGCAGATTTGCGCTGTGTTGAAGAAAGCCCCGAAGAATATTTTCTCGGCAACTTCATCAAGATCAACATCTGGCATAACGATCGCCGCATCATTGCCGCCCAATTCCAAGGTCAGGCGCTTCAAGTCTTTCGATGCACTTTCCATGACGCGCTTGCCCGTCGCGGTAGACCCCGTAAACGATATCTTGTCGAAGCCCTCATGCGAGGTCATCCAGGGACCAAGATCATCACCGCCTGTGATGACATTGAGCACACCGGCCGGGAAGACGTCACGGAACAGCTCGCCCATTCTCAGGGTACACAGCGGAGTAAACGGTGACGGCTTGAGCACCATCGTATTGCCCGCCAGAAGCGCTGGCGCGATTTTCCATACGGCAAGACTAATCGGGAAGTTCCACGGCGCTATGGCGCAGATCACGCCCAATGGCGTGTATTTTGTTTCAATGAATTGCGTGTCGGAATCTTCTGAGACGTGCACAGGGGGCCGGACCGTCGCGATGGCTCTCAGCCAATCTGCGGCGCCTTGAATTTCCAATAGGGCCTGATCGACGGGACGCCCTTGCTCTTTGGTGAACAGGCGAGCCATGTCCTCTGCTTCTGCCGCGAGAGCATCTGCTGCCTTGTTGAGTAGTGCAGCGCGCTCGTCGATGGGGCGGTCCCGCCATGCAGGAAAGGCTGCACGCGCGGAGTCCACAGCGGCATCCAGCTGCTCGCGGCTACATTCAGGTGCTTGCGCGAAAACGTCGCCAGTTGCGGGGTTTACGACATCAAAAGCCGCATTGCCGGTGCCAGCTACCGCCACACCGTTAATCGTCATGCCAAAATCGGTACTCATATCGTTCGCTATGCCTCCATCCAAGTGCGCAAAACTAACCGCATTGTGGGTGATTTCGCGTCTTTTCTTTATATTCGTCACTAAAGCTCTTGCCACGCGCTTGCGACTGACAGAAGTCATAGGACGATGCCGCCAGAGCCTTGTCAAATTCATCAGACAGGGATTAAGCCGTTTTAAAACCCTGATAATTGTCAGCCGCGATTGCATCGCACAGGTGGCGGTAGACATCTACACCTCCGACATAAGCCATAAAGGTGCGAGGTTTGCCGGGAACATTGGCGCCGATATACCAGGAATTCGCCTGAGGAAACAAAGACAGATTTGCAGATTGCTCATTATGGATCGCCCATTCCGTTTCGGCTTGCTCGGTCGGCTCGATAATGGTGTGGCCGTTTTCCCTCATCCACGAGATACAGTCCCCAATCCAGTCAACGTGTTGTTCAATCGAAACCATCATATTGCTCAGGACTGATGGGCTGGACGGCCCAGTAATCGTGAACATATTCGGGAAACCAGCAATACATAATCCCAGATAGGTATGAGGACCATCCACCCACTTGTCCCGAAGCGTCATGCCGCCAATACCGCGAATATCAACGCGCTCGAGAGCCCCTGTCATGGCGTCAAAGCCAGTTGCATAGACAATCACATCATAATCATCTTCACGGTCAGCTGTACGCACGCCAGAGGCCGTGATTTCAGTAATGGGGTTTTGATGCAGGTCCACAAGGCGGACATTGTCCCGATTATACGTCTCGTAATAACCTGTATCCAGACAAGGGCGCTTGGTTCCGATCGGATATGTTTTGGGTGCCAGCACTTCGGCCAATTCAGGATCCTCGACGCGCGCACGAATTTTGTCGCGGACGAATTCGGAAACAAGGTCGTTGGCAGCCTGATTGGTTAGAACATCGGAATAGGTTGTCGTCAAAGCCGTCAAAAGCCCTTTGTCCCATGCCGTTTCCAGACGGTCCTGACGCTCATTATCGTTCTCTGAGGCCGCAGGCATAAGGTTACGCGGCGGGTTGGGGATGCCAGCAAGATGATGACGCTGTGCATCGCGATAGGCTGCATATGTATCCTTCATCTGCTGAATTTCGGCAGCTTCAAGCGGCCGGTTGAATGCGGGCATCGAATAGGCAGGTGTGCGCTGATAGACTGTAAGTTCTTCTGCCTGCTCGGCGATCAAAGGGATGGCCTGAATGGCAGAAGACCCTGTTCCAATGACGGCAACTTTTTTGCCGGTAAAGTCGACCCCCTCATGCGGCCAGACACCTGTTGTATAGGCTTCACCACCGAAGGTATCTGCACCTGGAATGTCGGGGTTTTTGATAGCGGAAAGGCACCCGGTTGCCATGACCAGATATTGCGCGGAGATGACCTCACCTGTGTCCGTATAGACCCGCCAGCGAGAAGCGTCCTCATCATAGTTGGCTCGTGTTACGCAAGTTTCAAACGTAATATCACGGCGAAGATCAAACCGGTCTGCAACATGCTGGGCGTATTTAAGGAGCTCGGGTTGAGGCGAATACTTCTCCGTCCAAGTCCAGTCCTGCTCCAATTCCTCATCAAATGAAAAGGAGTATGCCATGCTTTCAATATCTACTCGGGCGCCCGGGTAGCGGTTCCAGTACCATGTGCCCCCGACGTCATCTCCTTTTTCGATGACGCGCGCAGACAGCCCAAGTTTTCTAAGCTTGTGAAGCTGGTACATTCCAGCAAACCCCGCCCCGACAATGACGGCATCGACCTCGCTCGCCTGCGCCAAATGTCGGTCGATCTGTTGGCCAACATATTCCAGCGCGACCTCAGCCGCCGGCAGAATACCCGTCATGGCAAAGAAATTGTGCATTTGCCGATCAAAGCGTTTGATTGTGACCGGCACGCCAGCGGCGGCCATCGCTTCACCATAAGCCTCAGCCTCATCACGCAACACGTCATACTCGGCTGTCACCACAAGAGCGGGCGGCAAATTGGACAAGTCTTCCGCGCGTGCGGGCGAGGCATCCGGTTTGATGCGATCATTCTTGTCCGGTACGTAATGATCCCAACACCATTCCATCAAAGGAGCATCCAGAAGCAACTGATTGTCGGGATCTGCATATGTTGACGTATCCATCGCTGCGTCTGTGACGGGATAGACCAGCAATTGTAACGAGATGTCCGGCCCCTGCTCGGCTCTCGCCCGTTGCGCGACAACCGCAGCAAGATTGCCGCCCGCACTGTCACCCGCAACAATAAGCGGCACGCGCTTGCCCGCAATGGTCTCTATATTGGTATCCACCCACTTCAACGCATCCGACGCATCATCGGCGGCCGCCGGATAACGGTGCTCAGGCGCCTTGCGATAGTCAACGAGGACGACGGCCGCACCCGTGCGCGCTGCGAGTTGGCGGCCTAGCGTGTCGTATTGATCAATATCCGCGAGCACCCAGCCGCCGCCATGATAATAAACCATGACTGCACGCGGCGCCTCTGTCGGGAAGAGAATGCGGACACGAAACGAATGGCCATCTGCCCCAGTCACCAAATCATCGCGCACAGAGACCATTTCCGGCCCCGGCGGAGAGGCTTCAGCGATCTGTCTGCTGACTAGGCGCACCTCTTCAGGCGACATTTCATGAAGGCTGGGGCCGCCCATTGCTGCCAATTGGGCCAAAAATGCGGTACTTGCGAGATCTAGTTTCATATCGGCATGTCCTCATTTTTTATTTGAAAGCGCTTTAGCGGAATTCTTGCTGCAGCGCTTTGAGCCGTTCGGCACCCGGGTTCAGCTCTTTATAGGGGATCTCGTTCAACGGACGATCCTCCATCGCTTCCCGGGCGTGCATATCAGGGCGGCTCTGATCGATATAAAGCAGCCCCGTCAGCACCTCATCCTTGTCCTGACTTTCCATAATCCGAGAGAAAGCCGCCGCACGATTGGTTGGATCATAGTCCTTGTCGAGCTTGCGCAAATTGATCATTCCGCCATCGTGCAGCTCGACCGGCAAGACATCGCCCTCATCATAGGCTGCCTTTATCTCTCCGCTTGGCGGTACATAGTCGGCATGGACGGCTTTATGGTAATATTTGTATGTATGGGCATATGACTTCGTCGAGCCTTTATGGTCATTAAAGCTCACACATGGGCTGATGACATCAATCAGGGCGAACCCCTTATGCATCAACCCCGCCTTGATCAGCGGCACGAGTTGGTCGCGGTCGCCCGAAAAACTGCGGCCTATAAAGCTCGCACCAACCGACAATCCCAAGGCGACGGGATCAATCGGAGGCTGTTCATTCGCAGCGCCTTTTTTGGCGGTTGAACCAACATCTGCAGACGCCGAGAACTGCCCTTTGGTGAGCCCGTACACGCCGTTGTTTTCGAGCATGTATAGCATGTTTACATTTCGCCGCATCGCGTGGGCCAGCTGGCCAAGCCCAATCGACAAACTGTCTCCGTCGCCTGAAACACCGATATAAGTCAGCGAAGAATTGGCAGCCGCGGCACCCGTCGCAAAACTAGGCATGCGTCCGTGCACTGTGTTCGCGCCATGCGCCTCGTTCAAGAAGTAGGACGTTGTCTTGGAGGAACACCCGATGCCGGATACTTTTACCGCTCGGTGCGGCTCAACGGACAATTCGTAGAAGGCACGCGCCATCGCAGCGGTGACACTATCATGGCCGCAACCAGCGCAGAGCGTGGACATTGCGCCATCATAGTCGGCGCGCGCTAGCCCCAGCGCATTCAGCGGTTCATTCTTGCGGCGAATTTTCGGTTTGACGAAAGATGTCATGCCGTCTTCCTCATTTTGATCGCGTCACTTATCGCTGCCTCGACAAAGCGATATCCGAGCGGCTCGCCTGAATAATGCAGAACAGATGTCAGCTGATCCTTGGTTGCGCTGGTCTCTCCGACCAACAGTCCCAGCAATTGCGCGTCGCGGTTTTGCTCGACCACAAATACCTGGCTGTGGGCATGAATAAAAGCGTCGACTTCCTCGCTGAAGGGGAAGCCGCGAATGCGCATGTAATCCACAGGAACGCCGCTCGCTTCGAGCCTTGCGCGCGCTTCTCGCACGGCGCCATCCGAGCTCCCGATTGCGATCAGGCCAAAACTTGCCTTACCTTTGGCCATTTCCGTTACGGGGGCCGGAACCGCACTCGCCGCGCTTTGCCACTTGGCATAGAGCCGATCAACGACTTCCTTATATTCAGGCCCCTTTTCGGTATAGCCGCCATATTTATTATGCCCTGATCCGCGTAGGAAATAGGCACCATTCGGATGCGTTCCGGGCAATGTTCGTGCCGCGATATGGTCGCCATCGACATCGAGGTAGCGATGGAATTTCTCGACATCTTCCAGCTCTGCGGCGGTCAACACTTTGCCGCGATCGGGTACGTAGGTATCGTCCCAGGTCAGCTCATCGACCATCCAGTCATTCATGCCGATATCTATATCGGAAAGGAAGAAGACAGGCGTCTGGAACCGCTCGGCGAGATCGAGCGCGTTGACGGCCATGTCGAAACATTCGGCAGGGTTTGCGGGATACAGCACGATATGGCGCGTGTCCCCATGTGAGGCATAGGCGCAAAGCTGGATATCGCATTGCTGGGTCCGCGTCGGCATACCTGTCGAAGGGCCAACGCGCTGGATGTCAAAGAGCACCATCGGCACTTCAGAGTAATAGGCAAACCCGATCAGTTCAGCCATCAGCGATATTCCGGGACCGGAGGTTGGCGTAAACGCCCGGGCACCGTTCCACGACGCCCCGATAATCAGTCCGGCTGCTGCCAGTTCGTCTTCTGCCTGAATGATGCAATATTTGTTCTTGCCGGTCTCGGCATCGACGCGCAGCTCGCCGCAATATTTCGCGAAGCCGTCCATGACAGATGTCGACGGAGTGATCGGGTACCACGCCCCAAATGTTGCGCCACCATAGATGCAGCCCAATGCGGCAGCCGTGTTGCCATCGATCATGACCTTGCCCGACGTTTTGTCGGAACTTTCCACTCGGAAATCGAGTGGGCAGGTAAAATGCTCCTTGGCATAATCATGTCCAAGCGCAACGGCTTTCATATTTGATGGAATGAGCTTTTTCTTACCGGCAAACATCTCTTCGACAAGGCCAGTGATCACATCAAGGTCAAGGTCGAGCAGTGCGGCGGCGGCGCCGACATAAGCCATATTCTTCATTAGAATCCGCGAGCGGGCAACATCGAATGCCTCGTTGCACATGGCCGATAAAGGCACCCCAAGCACGGTAATATCCGACCGGCTCATAAAATGCGGCCGCGGCCATGTTGAATCGTATAATAGCACGCCACCAGGGGCGAGTTCGGCCAGATCCTGTTCATAGGTTTCTGGGTTCATGGCAATCATGAAATGAACCTGTCCATCGCGTCCGGCATGGCCCTCTCCGGTGACGCGAACCTCATACCATGTCGGCAAGCCCTGAATGTTTGACGGAAAGACATTCTTGCCAACTACGGGCACGCCCATGCGGAAGATTGTCTTCATCAGAAGCCCGTTCGCGCTGGCCGAACCTGTCCCGTTGACCGTCGCAACTTTCAGTACGAAGTCGTTTACGCCCGGCCCGCTCATTCGGCAGCCACCTTGGCTGGCGCGTCTTGCTCGCCCGCATGATGAATCTGGATGACACCCTCCTGCATATCCCAAGCTGCTGTCGGGCAGCGTTCAGCACATAGCCCGCAATGCAGGCATAAATTTTCGTCCTTGATCATCACCCGTCCACTCAAGGGAAGTTCGGCAGACGCATACAAAGCCTGATCCGGATCAGCCGCATGGACAAGCGCGCGCAAATCAGGCTCCGGCGCGCTCTGTGTGATCGACAAACATTCTACCGGACAGACATCAATACAGGCGTCACATTCAGTGCATAGCGGCGCCTCGAAGACTGTATGCACATCACAGTTGAGGCAACGCTCGACTTCGGTGGCAATCTGCTCGGCGCTAAAACCAAGCTCGACCTCGACATCGAGTTTCTCGAACCGCTCCACAAGAGCGACGTGTTCCATCTTGCGCCGGTCAGAGTCATCGTATGAGTTGGAGTAGCGCCACTCGAACATGCCCATTTTGGTCGAGGTCAATTCGACGCGGTCGGGCACACGATTGGTGAGATCATCGCCCTGACAATGACGATGGATCGAGATCGCGGCCTGATGGCCATGCTCAACCGCCCAGATTATATTGAGCGGCCCGAAAGCAGCGTCCCCGCCAAAAAATACGCCCTTCAAAGTCGACTCAAATGTCACTTTGTCGACGGTCGGCACATCCCACTCGTCAAACTCGATGCCAGCGTCTTTCTCGATCCACGGGAACGCATTGTCCTGCCCGATGGCAAGGATCACATCATCGCACGGCAAAGTCACTTCACCGGTTACGCGCTGTCCGGTAATCCGGCCGGTTTCATCGACATCATATTCCATCAGTTCAAACAACATGCCGACAAGCTTGCCGCCCTCGGAGACAAACGCTTTGGGCGAATGATTGACGAGGATATCGACATTCTCTTCTTCTGCGTCTTCGAGCTCCCATGGTGAGGCTTTGAAAAACTCGCGCGGCTTGCGCGCCATCACATTCACACTCTTGGCCCCGAGGCGAAGCGAGGTCCGGCAGCAATCCATCGCTGTATTCCCGACCCCGATGATCAACACATTTTCACCGATCGAATCGGTATGTTCGAAAGCAACGCTCTCAAGCCAATCAATGCCGATATGGATATTTGCGGCGGCCTCTTTGCGTCCGGGCAAGTTCAGGTCTTTGCCCTTGGGCGCCCCTGTGCCGACAAACACCGCATCATAACCAGCTTCCAACAGCTCGCTCATCGAATTGACAGGTGTTCCCAGCTTCAGGTCCACCCCCATATCCAGAATATAACCCAACTCTTCCATCAACACTTCTTCGGGCAGACGGAAAGCGGGAATGTTCGTGCGCATGAGGCCGCCCGGCTTATCGAGCTTTTCAAAAATCGTGCACTCATAGCCCATTGGCGCGAGATCATTGGCGACCGTAAACGAGGCAGGGCCTGCGCCAATAAGGGCGATTTTTTTGCCATTGGTCACGGCCGGTTTTTTGGGAAGGCGGTCTGTAATATCGTCGCGGTGATCAGCGGCCACACGTTTCAAGCGGCAAATCGCGACAGGTTCTTCTTCTACACGCGTCCGCCGGCAAGCTGGCTCGCAAGGTCGGTCACAAACACGGCCAAGAATCCCCGGAAACACGTTTGAAGCCCTATTGAGCAAATAAGCATCACTATACTTGCCCTGAGCGATCAATCGAATATAGGCGGGAACCGGCGTATGCGCGGGACAGGCCCATTGGCAATCCACGACCTTATGAAAATAGTCTGGATCGTTCGTATCAGTTGGTTTCATCTCGGTTCCATCGTTTCCACACTAAAATGATTAACCAGCTAAACGAGAAGCGCAACATCTATTCTCCGAATAGCACAGTCAGACGCTCCCCATAGATGGGGCAGGTCATACGGAGTCCATGCAACTTCCCGCCATGTCACGCTAAACGCGAACGTCAAGGGCACCATGATTGGTTGAAACATCATGCAGGGGAGATAATCATGGCCGAAGCATATATTATCGACGCATGCCATCATTATCGAACGCGTTTAGCCATCCGCCAAGGCCCGGCATGCATGGACAAATGCCAGCTGGCCTTGCATATCGACGAGATGAACCAGCCTCGCGCATCGACGATCACCCTCAGCATCCGGCTTGATTTGCCAGATGGGACAAGGTTCGGACCGGGTAAAGCTGCCCTGCTGACCGCGCTCCAGGCGCATGGCTCTATCTCAGCCGCCGCACGTGCACTGGGTATGTCGTATCCAAAGGCGCTGCGTTTGATTGAGGAAATGAACGGCCAGTTCGCTTCTCCTCTTGTCGAGACTTATCAGGGCGGCGCGGATCGCGGGGGCGCGAACATCACGGTACTTGGCGCAAAAATCAACGACCTTTATAAAAAGCTGACCACAACTGCAGGCTCTGCAAACAGCGCAACCCTGAACGCCCTTATGGCGCTTTGCTGATGTAAGTGGGCCGGGTGCGACTTGCTTCCGTTATAAACAATCATTTATAACGGTGTATGACCGCCGCGACCCTCGCCTCACCCCGGATCAGGCCTGCTTTGACCTCGTTAGAGCATCCTCTGGATATTTTGCGATTTGTGCGGGACCAGTCGGACAAAGACTTACCCTGTGCGCTCGTCATGATTACGGGCACTGATGGCGGCGCCGTGCGAAGCGCCGGAGCCTTGATGGCTGTGACAGAAACAGGCGCAAGGTGCGGATACCTTTCGGGCGGCTGCATCGATGCCGATATTGCTCTAAATGCCCAGAAAGCGATCGCCGAGCACACTTCTCTTAGTCTGCGCTATGGACGCGGCTCCCCGTTCACTGACATCCGATTGCCGTGCGGCGGCGGGATTGATCTGGCCATCACGCCAGCACCTGACATTGGTGCGGTAAATCGAGTGATCGATACTCTTGCCACCCGTCAGCCTGCCACATTCACCTTGGATGGATTTACCGCACACTACCGACCGAAACTGCAACTTCGCATCGCAGGGATTGGTGCAGACCCGATTGCGCTGTTGCAAATAGCAACCGCCTCCGGGATCGATGCTGTGCTCTGGTCGCAAGATGAGGACTGCCGCGCAAATGCTGCAAATGTTGGGTCCTCGCCAGCCATTTCGCTCACCACGCCGCGTGCATTGCCTGCCTCCCATGATGATGCCTACACAGCCTTCATTCTTATGGCTCATGATCCGGATTGGGAAACGCCGCTTTTGCGCCAAGCCTTGTCAGGTGATGCTTTCTATATCGGCGCCGTAGGCAGCCCGAATACGCATCGCATCCGTTGCGAGATGCTGCGCTCAGAAGGCGTGGCCGAAACCGATATCGCCCGCATTCATGGACCAGTTGGTCTTATTCCGTCGATGCGTGACGCGTCTACGCTTGGCGTCTCCTGTCTGGCAGAGATCATTTCGTGTTTCCATCAGAAGGCTGCGACATGATCCCGAACGAGCTTGCAATTATCCTGCTTGCCAGCGGGCTCTCGAAACGGTTCGGCACAAGCGACAAGCTACTGGCCGACCTCAACGGGCGACCACTTGGCAGCTATGCGGCAAGCCTCTTTGCTTCACAGCGCACAGAGCTGCACTGCGCTGTCGTCCCTGCTCAAGACAAACAACGGATAGAACTTTATCAGGACCATGGCTGGAAAATACTCACCAATCCCGCTCCCGAACGGGGCCAAGGCACCTCGCTCGCCATCGCTGCCAAACATCTACAGACAAGCAGAGCAACCGCCGCGCTGATCTTACTTGCGGACATGCCATTTGTGACCGAAGATGATATAGGCGCGCTGATCAGGGCAACCCCTGCCGACCATGCGAGCCTGAGCCAATGTGGAGACACCTTGCAGCCTCCTGCCATCTTCCCGCGCAATACTTTCGCGCAGCTCGCCGCCTGTACCGGCGACACAGGCGCACGCCACGTCTTCAAACAGTTGCCACGGACGAAAATCTGTTCCATCTCATCCAGATCAGCACACGACATAGACACGCCGCGTGCCCTTGCCGAGGCCGCAGAAAGCCAGCGCCATGCCTGAACCTTTGATTGACCAGTTTGGTCGCACCATCACCTATTTGCGGCTTTCGGTAACTGACAGGTGTGATTTACGCTGCACCTATTGCATGGCGGAGAAGATGCAATTTCTGCCGCGCGCTGAACTTCTCACGCTTGAGGAAATCGACAAAATCGGCCGGCAACTGGTTGGGCGCGGCGTAAAGAAAATAAGAATCAGTGGCGGCGAGCCTCTCGTTCGCAGGAATATAATGCAACTGTTTGAAAGTCTCGGCAGTCTTCTTGGCAACGGCCTTGATGAGCTGACACTGACCTCGAATGGAACGCTGCTATCGACCTATGCGAAACCGCTATTTGATGCAGGCGTTCGCAGAATAAACATCTCGCTCGATACCCTCGACGCAGGAAAATTCAAAGACATCACCCGACGCGGAGATCTTGATAAAGTGCTTGGCGGTGTCGATGCCGCCCTCTCCGCAGGCCTGAAAGTCAAAATCAATACGGTCGCGCTCAAGCATCAGAATGCGGATGAGCTGCCGGAGATTATCGCATGGGCGCATGGGTTGGGCATGGAGATGACACTCATTGAAGTGATGCCGATGGGCGACTCCGATGAGGACCGGATCGATCAATATATTCCGCTGCCGATGATCCGCGATCAACTCGAAACCCGCTGGAGCCTAGAAGATGCCCCCGATACCCGCCCGAATCTCGGGCCGGCCCGCTTTGTTCGCATCAAGGAAACCGGCGGCAAACTTGGTTTCATCACGCCGTTGACGAACAATTTTTGCGCCGGATGCAATCGCGTCAGGATCACTTGCACTGGTCGGCTCTATATGTGTCTGGGACAAGATGACCATGTCGATCTGCGGGATTTGCTGCGATCCTCCGGCGGCGACACGGCCTCCCTTGATGCCGCTTTTAATCGCGCGCTCGCGGCCAAGCCGGAGCGTCACGATTTCTCGATTTCCAAGCGGGGGCAAAGTCCAGCGGTCAGTCGTCATATGTCGGTGACAGGAGGCTAGTCATGATTACGCTTGTCTATCTAGGGCGTCTGGCTGACATCACCGGAACTCCTCAAGAGGCACTTGTTCTGCCTGACACACTCGGCACGACGGCCGATCTGCGCGCATGGCTGAAAACACGGTTCACCGGGCTGGGGCCGGATTTTGACACCAGCGTCCGCATTGCACTCGACAATGAGATTTGCAATGAGCCTGCCCCTATTGGCAGCGCACGGGAGATTGCATTCCTGCCGCCAGTGGGTGGAGGCTGATCCATGACTGTGCTTCTCACAGAAACCCCGTTTGATCCGGCAGCTTTGCTAGATGAATTCAGCAAGTCGGCGATCAATGCCGGGGCGATTGTAAGCTTTAGCGGCATCGTTCGCCCGCACTCGAAAGATGGCGCGGTGACGGGACTGCATTTGCAAGCTTACTCCCCGATGACCGAGCGCGGGATTGAAGCCGCTGCCGAACAAGCCAAGCAGCGCTGGCCGCTCGAAAGCATCTACATTGTCCACCGCACCGGCGATATGCAAGCGGGCGAGCCCATCGTCTTCGTTGCAGCCGCATCAGCCCATAGGCGTGCGGCTTTTGAGGCGGCTGATTTCCTTATGGACTATTTGAAAACCGAAGCGATATTCTGGAAGAAAGAATATACCGAGACGGACGCACGCTGGATTGAACCCCGTCCGGAAGACTATGCTGACAAACAACGCTGGACCCGGCAGGAGACATAAATGTATGGCTGGAATTGACGAATCCCTGAGCTTCACCCCGACCCGTATTGCAATCCTGATTGTCAGCGATACGCGCACGCTCGACACGGATACGTCTGGCGCATTGCTCGCAGAGCGCATTGCCGGCGCCGGACATGTGGTGGTCAAGCGGGAGATCGTACGCGACACGATCGCCGACATTCAGAGCATCACGAAAGACTGGATTGCTGATCCAGGCATTGATGTGATTATTTCAAGCGGCGGCACGGGGCTAACCGGACGTGACGTGACACCCGAAGCTATGAGCCCGCTATTTGACAAAGTGATCGAGGGCTTCTCCGTCATCTTCCACAAGGTCAGCTTTGAAAGCGTCGGGCTGTCGACGCTACAGTCGCGAGCCTTGGCCGGCATCGCGGACGGGACCATCATCTTCTGCTTGCCCGGCTCGAATGGCGCTGTGAAAGACGGATGGGACAAAGTCATTTCTTTACAGCTCGACAGCCGCCACAAGCCCTGCAATCTTATCGAACTGATGCCGCGCTTTCAGGAGACGTAGATGACTGGTTTAACCCATATTGGCCCCGATGGCCGCGCCGTCATGGTTGATGTCTCTGCCAAAGCCGATACGGAACGCACCGCCATTGCTGTCGGCCACATAGACATGTCCACTGACGCATTCACCCAGGCGACCAATCGCAACACCAAGAAAGGTGACCCGCTCGCCATCGCCGAGCTGGCGGGCATTATGGCTGCCAAGAAAACCGCTGATCTGGTTCCATTGTGCCATCCACTGCCTCTGACCAAGATCAAGGTCGAGATCACGCCCGATGACAATGAGCCGAGATTACACATTCAGGCGAGCGTCAAAACCACTGGAAAGACCGGTGTCGAGATGGAAGCCCTGACAGCCGTGAGCGTGGCCTGCCTAACGCTCTACGACATGCTCAAAGCGATTGATAAGACAATGACGATTGGCGGCATCAACTTGCAAGAAAAGACAGGCGGAAAGTCCGGTCACTTCATTAACCGGCCAGACACATGATTTCTTACGCTGAGGCCGTTGAGAAGATTGCTGGGCTGCGGGCGACACCCGCTGTCGAACAGATCAAGATAAGTGCAGCGCTTGGGGCAGTGCTCGCCGCGCCGCTGATTGCGAAACTTGATCGCCCGCCCGCAGCTGTCTCTGCGATGGATGGATATGCCGTGCGCCTAAAAGATGTCAGCGCGGCAAAGACCACTCTCAAACTCATCGGCGCAGCCCCTGCAGGTGCACCTTTTACGGGGAGTGTCTCTGCGGGGCAAACCGTCCGTATTTTTACAGGCGGGGAAATGCCAGCAGGAGCCGACCATGTTGTCATTCAGGAAGACACTCATGCTGATGGCACAGCGATCACAATTCTTCCTGCCTTTGACGCCATTCGGCATGTCCGCGCCAAGAGCCTCGATTTTGCGTCCGGCGACGTATTGCTAGAGGCGGGCACGCGTCTTGGTCCGGCAGAGCTTGCTATCGCTGCATCTGCAAACCATGCCATCCTGGATGTCTACAAGCGCCCCAGTGTTGCCCTGCTCGCAAATGGCAACGAGTTGAAACCAGCAGGAACACAGCTTGCGCATGGCGAAATTATCAACTCCAACCCGCCAGCTCTGTCAGCGCTTATACGGCAATGGGGGGGAACACCGGTAGAACTTGGCATCGCATCAGATTCTATCGAGAGCATCCAGCAATTTATCGCTCGAGCGGATGATGCGGATATTATCGTCCCGGTTGGCGGGGCTTCCGTTGGCGATCATGACCATATGTTCGCCGCGTTCGAAGCGCTGGATTATATGCCGGTCTTTCGCAAAGTTGCAGTAAAACCGGGAAAGCCGACATGGTGCGCGACAAAGGGCCAACAAATTGTCCTTGGGCTCCCCGGCAATCCCGCCTCCGCTCTGGTCTGTGCCCACCTCTTTCTAAAGCCGCTTGTCACGGGCAATAAGGGCCAACAGCTCGTTAGCGCAACTCTCGCAAATGATCTGCCGGCGAATGGACGGCGCGCTGAATTTTTGCGCGCAAAATGCGAGATTGACCACACAGGACAGCTTCAGGTCACGCCTCTCGCCAATCAAGACAGCTCGCTTTTGCATCCTTTTCTGGAAGCGAATGCGTTGCTTTACCGCGACGTTGATGCGGCATATGCTGAACACGGAAGTATTGTGTCCGTCGTGCCGATCCGCCCATTATCCCTTTAAACGGCGAGCAAGATTGAAAGTCTGCTCTGCCAAAAGCTTCATCTGCCGCTCTCCGGCCAGGAGGCTGGCCTCAGATTTATCCGTACTGTTGAACGCATACCCGAACGGGGTCACAAAACCTCGCAAGGCATGGGTCATATCGCGCAGGGCGCCCAACGTCGTCATGGCTCCGGTCATCCCCGCCCCCGACGCTATGAGCCCAACAGCCCGCCCGTCCAGATAGACCGCCTCGTCCCCGCTCATATCCTCAATGTAATCAATCGCATTCTTGATCAAACCGGAGACGTTGCCATGGTATCCCGGTGACCCAATCACAACGCCATCCGCTGTCCGCAGCGCATCGATCAGGGCAGTCGCTTCTGGTGTGCGTATATCAGTTGACGGATTGTAGAATGGCATCTCCAATTCAGGGCCAATGATAAGAGTGGTGTCTGCGCCAAGGGCTTCGGCATAGTTCAAAACCTGCTCAACAGCCTTTTCCGTTGACGAGCCAGCTCGGAGCGTTCCTCCCAAACCTACAATTTTGACACGCTTTGTAATCTCGCATTCCTCCACATCGATGCCACCGCACAGCACGCGCATGGTCTTCTTCGATCAGCCTATACGCTATCTGCTAGAGCAATTTCCCCAAATTGCCTAGGATACCGTAACGTCTGAGCGGTCATATTTTGCGTTTTCATACTGTTGAGCAACGATCTTTGCACTCAATGCTTCATTGAACTGAACGATGCTGGAAATTAGTTCATGCGAAAATGTTGCCCCCGTGTACCAAGTCCTTTGCTCTCCCTGCATGTCTCTTAGGCGGTCCAGTATCCCCTCCCGCATACTATCGAGACCGTAGCGCGGAAAATAGCGCCATACACGCTGCCTAATCACACTCTTCAAAACCGCGCCTTGCCTCGCAATGTCTGCGCTGAGAATTTCAGTGAGCTCCTGTGGCGTCAAACCGTTGGAGACTTGTCCGGTAACATAGAGGTGCCCGCCAAGCTCTTCTTGATATCCTTCATATCTCCCTCCAATCAGCTTGCCGCCCTGCGCTCCGGGGGCCAATGCCGCTGATAGACCGGATACCCTGTGATCGGAAAACCAGTTGTCCGCCGCAACGAGACATGTCGTGTAATTTGTCCAATGAACGTGCTTGGAGATGTAGCGCTCTGCATCGGTCGCGTCGGTCAGCGCAGCAAATACGTCGACGGGAATGGCGCAGATAATCGCATCAAATCGCTCAGTCCGACCGGCTTGCACCACATCCACGCCGTCCGCGCCCCTGACAATCTTCAAGACCTTGCTGTTGAGCTCGACTTCAAACTCCGCAGCCACACTGTTCCATAAATCAGACCACCCTTGGTCTGGCATACCCAACCGATTGAAGACACCCGATGCGATGAATTTTGGCGTACACCACAATGCGGTCTGGCCTATAGAAGTTTCATCCAGACGGCCGTAACCCTGCGCTGTCTGCAGCCGGTACAAGGCCAGCTCCATCTTTGGCAGCTCCAGTTTGCGAATCCAGTCCAGAGTTGTCATCGAAGCTTCGGTCAGAACTTCGGCACTTGGTGATGTTTTCAGAAGACGCCTGCGTAGCCCTGTCAAATGTCGCATAAAGGTCAGGATTTGTAACAATAAGGGTTTCCCCTCCCCTTTTTTCACGAAATCCACCACGCGTGCCCCATCAAAACGGGCTTCCCCCAGTCTGGTGAGTGGCTGGCCATAACTGCGCAACCATTTCTTCACGGTCCGATGCTCCAATGACGTGTAGGATGTGCCCAATTCGACGACAAGCTCCCCTATCCGCAAAGATTCGGATTTACCACCAACCCGATCGTTTGATTCAAATACTTTGCATGATAGTCCCGCATCTGTCAGGAATTTGGCCATGCTCAGTCCAGCTGGACCGGCCCCCAACACAGCGACTCTTTTTGCAACTTTTGCGCGCATACAATTCTCAGCAATTATTGGTTGGAAAATGGTGATTTCTTCGAGATAACTGATGACATTAACCTAATGTATCGAAAGTGTTGCTAGCAATTTTCGCAATGAAACGCTACTCATCCTCTTTTGAATCTCTTTTTAGTCCATTTTCAAAAATGCAACCTGAGGGAGATTGTTGTGCTGTCGAGTTGGCGAGCGCTCAGCAGTCACTGGTCGTGCGCCATCTTTCAGCAATCGCGGGCATCTCGATCATACTTTCTACATCTCTTGTTGTGACGCAAATTCAATATCAGAGCCTAACTTTATTGATGATCTGGTATACAATCAGCCTACCCATCCCTGTTGGGCAACTCGTCATTGCCCGCAAATACAGGAAAAGATCAAACCGCGACCGGTCCACCCTCAAACACTTCTCCGGAAGAGTGCTGGCGGCTGCAGAGCGCAACACCTTTCTCTATGGCCTGATATGGGCTTGTGTTCCAGTTATGGTCGTTGGCCCAAGTCAGGAAGCTTTACTTTTTGCCACAATCATTCAAGTTTCGATGTGCACTGGCCTCGGTATGATGCTTTCGGAAACACCACGCATCGTTATTCCATTTACCGTCATAAGCCTTCTTCCGCTTATGGTGAACTTGTTGATAAATGGCACTGCCGTAAGTGTAGCACTGGCTCTCCTCACCCCCGTTTTGATCGGTGCCATTTTTATCGGCACCATTGCAAGCTACGAACAGCTCAAGCGGATTGTCGGATCAGAAGCAAAAACCCGGCAAGCCCAGACCATACTCCGGGCCACGCTCGAAGCCTTGCCCGATGCGTTTGCTGTCTACGATCGGGACGGCAACCGGGTTTTGAACAATGCCATTCATGACGCTTGGAAAGTAACTTCATCTCCACCCGAAACTGTTGAGGGAGAACATATCTTCAAAACAGAAGAGGATCAGTGGTTCCGACATTCATGGCTCAATGTTCCCGATGTCGGCACCTTATCTTTGCACAGCAACATTACAGCACAAAAAGAGCGCGAGGAAGCGCTTGTCAAAGCCAAACGAGCCGCAGAAGTCGCCAACGGAACCCGGGCCCGTTTTCTATCCCGTATGAGCCATGAACTTCGAACCCCTCTCAATAGTATTTTGGGCTTCTCAACTATTCTTGGCGAAAACACTCCCGACTCACCTCGAGACGTCAAGGAATACGCAGACTTCATAAAGGACTCTGGTCAACAATTGTTAGGCATGATCGAGGATGTCATCGACTACTCACAGATTGGCGAGCAGAAAAACGAGCAAAGCCATCATCCCGTTGACATCAAAACGACGATCTACAAAGCGATTGAACTGGCGAAAAAGAAGCCTGGCTGCCAAGAATTGAAGTCATTCAAAATCCGTATTCAGAATGGCGCTGAAACAGTTGTCGCAGACGCCACCATGATTGAACGCATTCTTACGGCGATCATATCAAATGCCATCAAATTTAGCCCATCCGCTCCTAGCATCACGATTACCTCCCGCCTGTTACGCGACAATCAACTGACAATTATTATCCGCGATTTCGGCAAAGGCATGACGCAGCAGCAAATCGACGAAGCCTCTTCCGTCTTCTATCAGGTCGACGATAGTCGCCGACGCGCTCACGAAGGCGCCGGCTTGGGGCTTGCTCTCGCGCAGAAACTTGCCGCAAGCTCAGGTGCGGATCTCGAAATCATGAGTGAATTGGGGCGCGGAACTGTCGTCCTTTTGACATTCAAAGACCCATTGCGACGGACTTGCGAAGGCACAGAGCGACTTACGGCTTAAACTTACCTCGTCCGCGACGTTTGCTCTTTGCGTAGCTTGTCGGCTTCGTAGGGGTCGCCTTGTGAGCAAAAGGGTTTGCCCCTTGCCGAACGGTTAGCCGAATAGGAACGCCGCGCATATCAAATGCCTCGCGAATTCCATTGATCAGATATCGCTTATACTGCTCTGGCATGTGTTCGCCACGTGACGCGATCAGCACAAAACTTGGCGGACGCGCCTTCATCTGCGCCATATAGCGCGGCTTGATGCGTTTGCCATGAACAGATGGCGGCGGATGCTTCTCGATCGCATAGCGTAACCATCGATTCAGATCGCCTGTCTTTACACGCGCATTCCAGTTGTCGAATACGGTCGCAACCGCTGGCATCAGTTTTTCTACGCGCTTTCCTGTTAGCCCCGACAATGCGACCAATGGTGCTTCTCCGGCATTTGGCAAGAGACGATTTACCCGGTCACGTAGCTCTGTCAGAGTCTTCTCTGGGGCGTCTACCTCATCCCATTTGGAAACAACCAGAACCAATCCGCGTCCTTCGCGAAGGCACAAGTCTGCAATTTGCAAATCCTGTTTTTCCAAGGCTTCCCGGGCATCCATCACAAGCGCAACGATATCCGCATATTTAAGCGATCGCACAGTTTCACCGGTCGACATCCGTTCGAGCCGGTCTTGAACCTTGGCGCGCTTTCTTAGGCCCGCGGTATCAACCAGTCTAATCCGCCGGCCGTCCCAATTCCAGTCGATCGAGACGGAGTCCCTTGTGATTCCGGCCTCCGGACCGGTTAGCAAACGGTCGGAATTCAACAGTGTATTTATCAATGTCGATTTGCCCGCATTCGGGCGACCGATAATGGCTAACCGAATGGGTTTTGAGTCCGACTCTGCCTGCGCTTCGGGTTCAAGATCATCCTCGATTCCCGCAGCTTCAATGGCTGCCTGCAGGGCATCATCTGTCAGATTCGGATCATCGACATTAATCGCTTCAAGCTTGGCCAGAATATCTTCACCGCGCTCAAAACTCTCAACCTCTTCGTCCATCCTGAACGCTTCAGCCAACCCATCTTCGCCCAGTGCAACGCGAAAGGCTTCAAACAGGTCGCCGAAACCTTCTCCATGCTCTGCTGACAAAGCCACAGGTTCCCCAAATCCCAACCGGAAGGCATCATAAAGGCCCGGCAATCCAGCCTTCCCCTCGCATTTGTTAGCAGCCAGGACGACAGGGATATCTGCACGCCGCAATATGTCGGCAAAGCGTTCATCCATGCTAATAACGCCCGCGCGCGCATCGATCAGAAACAGCGCAATGTCCGCTTCTTCGATGGCCATTTCGGTCTGGGCACGCATGCGCGCCTCTAAAGACCCGTCATTTGCATCTTCGTATCCGGCGGTGTCTATCAATGTGAGCGGCAAACCTGCCAGATCGCCAGGCGCTTCTTTGCGGTCTCGCGTCACACCAGGCTGATCATCGACAAGCGCAAGGCGTTTGCCAGCCAACCTGTTGAATAATGTGGATTTCCCGACATTCGGGCGACCAACTATGGCCAATTTCAAAGGCATTATAACATCCAGACGGACTAGCGAACAGCAATGAGACGGCCTTCATCTGTAAGGATGATGAGCTTGTCGCCCACTGCGATGGGTTCAAGGAATACAGGTGCACGCAATTTAAGGCGCGCCGTCTCTTCGCCGGTTTGGGGAGACAATGCAACCAATTCTCCCTTGGAAGATAGTACAATCACCCGATTTGAAGCAACAATCGGCCCAGCATAGGTAATCCGGCCAGATTTCTTTCTCTCATTCCCAAACCTGTCAAGCTGGGTCGCCCAGATCACCGCTCCATTGTTTGCAGCCATGCAAACAACCTGCCCTTCAACGCCAGAAACAAACAGATACTCACCGGCAATTGCGGGGGCAAACACCGATCCAATCGGTTGGGACCAGACCCGCTGGCCACTTCTGCCATCAATCGCTGTTGTCAAACCCGATTGGCTGGACGCAAAGACAAGCCCGGAGCTCAAGACGGGCCGCGACGAAATATCGTTGATTGATGAAATCGGGGTAAACCGTCCTGTCCTGACCAAAGCATCGGTCCAAAGGCGCCGTCCATTCAGCGCGAGATAAGCAATGACCTCACCAGACGAATAAGGCACAACAACCAGTTCTTCTACGGCTGCCGGGCTAGGGGAACTGAGCACCCGAGCAGACTCCGAAATCGCCTGATCACTCCACTCCAGAGATCCATCTGCTACCGACAATGCGAAAACTTCATTGTTCTGGCTCAGAATAAAGGCTCGCCCATCCTTGATCGTGGGCGCACCTGTTGTCGGTCCGGAGAAATCCCGCCGCCATTTTTCTTCGCCAGTCTCGACATCAAGCGCAACGGCAAAGCCATAGCCGCTGGTCGCAATTACAACGTCACCTGCAACTGCAATGCCGCCGCCAAAACTACGTTTGTCCCGACGTGAGCCGGAATCCAGCCCAACGGACCATAGCCGAGCCCCTGTCTCAACGGAAAATGCTCGGACATTTTGTCCGGCATCAATCAGAAAGACTGTGTCGCGATTAGCAACAGGTGAGGCTGTTAACGCGGCATTTTGGCCGGACCCCTGGCCTGCATTGACCCGCCAGGCAATTTCCAAATTTTCTGCAGCCGCAACGTGTCCGACCACTTTGCTTGCTGTCGCGCCAGCTTGAGGCCACTCAGCCAACACGCGGCTATCGGGCAGGATCACGGCAACGTCGACCATTTCAGGATCAGCTTCGAGGGGCTTGTCACCAAGAGCTAAATTGATGCGGCCTGCCCGATCCTCTTCCCGTTCAGCAGCGCGTCTTTCACGGCCCAAATCCAGTACCGAGCAGCCCGCCAACAATGTGGCGAATGCCAAGGTTGCAAACACAGAATATGTGGATCGGCTTATCATTGTTCAGCTCCTTGAATTTCAGGATCGGTTGCCTCGGCATTTATTGATTCATCAACTCCGGCCTCCGGCTCTTGAGAACCTTGCGATGCTGGAGCCTCTGACACCGGAATGACACTGAGCGCGACCTCGGCCCGCTGTACAACTCCGGGAGGCACATTCGCAGCAAGCTGCAAATAAGAAAATTCTTCGCGTGCCCGCTGGAAGTCACCTTCGCTAAAGGCCTTCGCCGCGATTAACTCGGTCGCCAAAACACCAATAGCGGTTTGACGTTCCGGCAGATCCCCCAGAAAATCTTCAAGTTCTGCGAGGCTCAAATTCTCGGACCGAATATAGGCGGCTTTCAGTACGGCAAGACGTTGTACCGGGCCATCATCGCTCATGCTCGCCTCCAATGAAGTTGCGGCGTTATCAATATCACCATTACCTTCATATTGGGTTTGGGCTAAAAACTGTGCCGCAAGTGGCGCAATGTCGGTTCCGCTGGACGCCAGATCCGCAAAACCTGCCTCTGCACTTGCATAATCACCTTCAGCCAATTGGGTCCGCGCAGTTTCAAAGGCAATCACCCGTTCGACAGTCTGCTGGTTCTTTTGTCCGACGGACCATTCGCGATAAGCCACAGCTGCGATAATCGCGATGCCCAATATCCAAACAAACACCCCATAGCGCTTCCACCAGTCGGACGCTTTGTCCTGTCGAAGGCTCTCTTCGACTTCCTCAAAAACATCACTCACAGCTCTTAGGCTCCATATATAGAATCTCTTCGTCCGCACATTACCTACACCGAAACGCAGGGGCAACGCACGAACTGGTTTAGGTTTCGGGTCGTTTTATTTTGTAGAGCTCATCTGGCCCCGGAAAACTGCGCTCGCGCACAGCCTCTGAGTAATCTTTGGCGGCGGTTTCGATCTCGCCGCGTAAATCCGCAAATTTCCTCACAAATTTCGGCGTCCAATCGAAAACACCAAGCATATCATCGGTTACAAGAATTTGCCCATCGCATGCTGGCGAAGCCCCGATCCCGATGGTCGGACACGACACAGCTTGCGTGATTTCTGCCGCCAATTGCTCGGAAACACCTTCAACGACGATGGCAAACGCACCAGCATCTGCTGCCGCGACAGCTTCTGCGATGGCACGTCCCCATCCGGCTTGTGTCCGACCCTTGGCGCGGAACCCACCGTCGACATTTACCGCTTGCGGGCGCAGACCAACATGCCCCATCACCGGCACACCGCGTGCTACGAGATGCGCGATCTGCTCACTTGCATATGTGCCGCTTTCAATTTTGACGGCTTGGCATCCGGTGCGCTTCATAATTTCCGCAGCGTTCAAAAAGGCCTGGTCAGCATTGGTCTCGTAAGACCCGAAGGGCATATCCACGACCACAAAAGCCTGCTTTGAGCCGCGCATCACCGCCTGCCCGTGCAGGATCATCATCTCCATGGTCACGCCGACGGTCGAGGGCAAACCGTGGACAACCATGCCGACACTGTCACCGACCAGTAACATATCGCAATGCGGGTCGAGGAGTTCAGCCATGGGTGCTGAATAGGCTGTTAAGCAGACGAGCGGCGTCCCACCTTTGGCGGCGGCCAGATCTTTTACCGTTTTACGGCGAATTTGGTTCTGTGCAGACATAGGGAGCGATTAGCGCGCCAAAGCAGAACTGGCAATCATTTCTGCCATATCTTGTTCTCAAATCCGGTCATGCAACACGACCGTGACCGTTCAAAAGAAGTGCCGCAAATCGTTCCGCCCCGGACTCGTGAGGAGCGTCATATCCTTCAACAGGTCTGAAGAAATTTACAATTTGTTGGACCAATTCGCCAAATCCAGCGCTCGCATGCATACTCGTCGATGAGCACGAATTGAGAGGTGGAAGACATGCCAAGACTGAAACAAACCGGACGCGCCGAAGCTGACGATTTCGCAAAAACTATCTATTCAATGCTTTTTGGAGACCGTGATCCTGTCGAACAACCGGGCACAGCAACCGGTACGCCGGGGAATTGGTGGACCGTCTTTGCCACCGTGCCGGATGCCTTCAAGCACACGACTGAAGGTTTTCAGTTCTATCGATCACCTAACCGAAAACTCGATCCGAAATTACGTGAACTGGGCCAGACCCGCGCCGGATTTGCTGTTGGCAGTCAGTTTGTGTTCTCTCAACATTGCAAAGCGTGCCGGGATGTCGGGGTCAGTGATGACCAGATTCAAGCCCTTCCGCACTGGCAAGTCGCCGACTGCTTCTCCAACATCGAGCGCGCGGTACTGGCCTATACCGACGCGCTGGTTCTGCAACATGGACGCGTCCCCGAGGCCGTGTTCGCTGCACTGAAACAGGATTTGTCGGACGAAGAAATCCTAGAGCTAACTTACATCACATGCACCTATATGATGCACGCGGTGATGAGCCGGGCACTCAGGCTCGAATATGACGATGTTGGCGAGCGGGTTGTCGAAATCGCCGCCCCCGACAATACTGACAATGACGTTATGAATGTCGTCGATACAGGAGACACATAATTATGGCCTATCACCACCTTGCGCTCGCGACAGCAGATATCAATGCAACCCATGCCTTTTATGAAGGGATTATGGGCTTTGAGCTTGTGAAAGTTGAGGTTGCTCCAGTCATTGGTGGCGGTTGGGGCAAGCATTTCTTCTACCGTATTGACGGAAATGACAGCAGATTTATCGCCTTTTGGGAGCTCAACGATACGCCCAATCTGGACGCCCACGAATATAACCTGAACAAAGCCGCAAACTTGCCAGAGGGTACGAACCATTTCTCGTTCGAGGTCAGTAGCGCAGAGGAGTTGCAAGCAGCCCGCGACCGGTGGAATGGGGCCGGCCTCGACGTGCTGGAAATCGACCACAATTGGTGCCATTCCGTCTACACGCGCGATCCAGATGGCAATATGGTTGAGTACTGTCTGACGACAGGCACGTTTACCGACGAAGATCGCGACCATGCTTTAGCGATGCTTTCGGAGACCGAATTCAAACCTTCCCCGCCGCCAGCGGCCATGAAACCCTGGCCTGCGCAGAAGCTCACGCCGTAGCGGAGCTTACCAGAGCGGTCTGTCGGGCGATGCCTGAGCTGCCAGTTTCGTCAGAATCTGGTTGAGCTGGGCCATCTCATGGTGGCTTAAAGATGACGCAATGCGATCAAGCTCCGCCTGCGCCAAAGGGACAATCTGATCATATATGTCTTGCCCTTGTGCCGTCAGATGCAAGTGGGAGCGGCGACCATCATCGGAGGCTGTGACCCGTTTTAACCGCCCCTGCTCGATCAGTCCTGTTACAGCGCGGCTGACCGCAACTTTGTCCATTGCAGTGTGAGCAACAATGCCAGATGCGCTAACACCTTCGCGCTCCCCGACAACGGCCATAACGCGCCATTGCCACAAAGTCAGGCCAAAGGCCGATTGATAACGATCGGCAATCTGCTTGGAAATCGTGTTCGAAAGCACGGACAACCGAAACGGCAAAAACTCGCCAAGCCGCAATCCCGCGTCACTTACCCCATCTGCCATACACTATACCCGCCTTTTTCTTCTTGTTCGATTAGCAAAAATATGTTTTCAACGCAAATTAGTTACATATGAAACCAATTTGGAGACACGCGCTATGGCTGACCTATTTGAAAACCCTGCCGGGCTGGACGGCTTCGAGTTCATCGAATTCTCTGCGCCGGAAAAGGGCATTCTGGAACCCGTGTTTACCAGCATGGGGTTCACGAAAATAGCGCGTCACCGGTCCAAAGATGTCGAGCTTTGGCGGCAAGGCGGCATCAATCTAATCACCAATTACGAGCCAAACTCTCCGGCACACTATTTCGCCCGCGAACATGGTCCGTCTGCCTGCGGCATGGGGTTTCGCGTTCGTAACGCTGCGGAAGCCTACACCCAATTGCTGGAGAAAGGCGCCGAGCCGGTTGAGCTTGTCACCGGACCTATGGAATTGCGCCTGCCCGCCATTCGCGGCATTGGCGGCTCAATCATCTACCTGATCGATCGCTATGGTGAGGATCTATCCATTTACGATATCGATTTTGAATACATCGAGGGCGTTGACCGTCAGCCATTCGGGGCTGGCTTCCATGTGATCGACCACCTCACCCATAATGTTTATGGCGGCCGAATGGAGTATTGGGCGAATTTTTACGAGACGCTGTTCAACTTCCGCGAAATCCGCTTCTTCGACATCAAAGGGGAATATACCGGCCTGACGTCCAAGGCGCTGACAGCACCAGACGGCAAAATCCGCATTCCACTGAATGAAGAAGGCGAAGGCGGCAAAGGCCAAATCGAGGAATATCTGCGTGAGTTTGGTGGCGAAGGCATCCAGCACATCGCGTTTAATTGCGACAATCTCTATGAATGCTGGGATCGCCTGAAGGGCATGGGCATTCCGTTTATGACCGCACCGCCTGAAACCTATTATGAGATGCTCGACAGTCGTTTGCCAAATCATGGGGAAGACGTTGCCGGGTTGAAGTCACGCGGCCTGTTGCTTGACGGGACCACGGATGGCGGCCAGCCGCGCTTGCTCTTGCAGATCTTTTCGGAAACTCAGCTTGGCCCGGTCTTCTTCGAATTTATCCAGCGCAAAGGTGATGACGGGTTTGGCGAAGGCAACTTCAAAGCCCTGTTTGAAAGCATTGAGCGTGATCAAATCAATCGCGGCGTTCTGGATGTGAAAGAGCCCGCAGAATAAGTCTCCTCCAGAGAAACCTATGGCGTCATCGCGCATATGCGGTGGCGCCTTTTTTTTCTGTCCGATTGCGACCTTAGCTGCGACTATTTACGAAGCACGATCCGCAGATCTTTGACTTCGACCTGTTTGCCATCTTCTCCGACAAACCCTGCCTTCACGGCTCCGCCTGTTTTCTGCGTGAAGCTGATCGGAGCGTCACCTGCGCCGAGCCATTGATCACCCCATTGGGTCAAGGCGATCAGAACTGGACGTAGATCATTCCCCTTATCCGTAAGGACATATTCCTTGCGAGCGCGGCGCCCTTCTTCCCGATAGTCTTGCGGTGCCAGTAAGCCGGCATCCGTCAGCCTCTTCAAACGATTGCTCAGAACTGTCCTCGGGACACCCAGCTCGACATGGAAATCATCGAACCGCCGGACACCATAAAGCGCCGACCGCAAAATCATCAAATTCCACTTGTCCCCCACAACGGCAATAGCACGGGTCAAATTGCATCGGTCAGTCGGAACCGGCGAACGTCGAGTACGCGGAGGAATCATAAAGGTTACTGTGCATAAGTTCGCAATTAAAATCCAGCCCAGCTTTTGAATCATCGAAGTAATCACACGAACGCGATACGAATCTATTGCACACGCATTGCTTAGGGCGTTGGCGTCCGCTAATTGTCGCTCATCGCAATTTGTCTTGATTTAGGAGAAACGACATGGCCCGCAAAAAGATTGCCCTTATCGGCGCCGGGATGATTGGCGGCACGCTCGCTCATATTTGTGCTCGTGAGGAGCTTGGGGATGTTGTCTTGTTCGACATCGCCGAAGGCCTGCCGGAGGGGAAATCACTTGATATCTCCGAAGCCAGCCCGGTTTTCGGCAAAGACGTCAAGCTCAAAGGCACTCAGGATTATGCTGACATCGCCGATGCTGATGTTTGCATTATCACGGCCGGTGTGGCCCGCAAGCCGGGTATGAGCCGTGACGACCTGCTCGGCATCAACCTCAAAGTCATGAAAGCCGTCGGCGAAGGCATCGCTGCAAATGCGCCGAACGCATTTGTCATCTGCATCACCAACCCGCTCGATGCGATGGTCTGGGCGCTACAGAAATTCTCAGGACTTCCAACGAACAAAGTGGTCGGCATGGCAGGCGTTCTGGACTCAGCCCGCTTCCGGCACTTCCTTTGTGACGAGTTCGGCTCATCTGCCGAAGACACAACCGCTTTTGTGATGGGCGGACACGGCGACACAATGGTGCCGCTGCTGCGCTATTCGACCGTTGCTGGCATCCCTGTGCCAGACTTGATCAAGATGGGCTGGTCCACAGACGAAAAAATGGAAGCCATTGTTGAGCGGACCCGTAAGGGCGGCGGCGAGATTGTCGCCCTGCTCAAAACCGGGTCGGCTTATTACGCTCCAGCCGAAAGTGCCGTCGAAATGGCGACATCATATCTAAAAGACAAAAAGCGGCTCTTGCCTTGCGCCTCTTATCTGTCTGGCCAATTTGGCTGCAACGACATGTATGTCGGTGTGCCGGTCATGATTGGAGCAGGCGGCGTCGAAAAAGTGGTCGAGATCACTTTGAACGCTGAAGAGCAAGCCATGTTCGACAACTCCGTCAACGCGGTAAAAGGCTTGATGGAAGACTGCCGCAAGCTCGATAGCTCGCTCTAGGGCACCCTTAAAAGTTAAAGACATAAGAAAGCCCCGCCTTCAAAAGCGGGGCTTTTGTTTTGCCCATTTGTTTTCCCTTTTTCCCTCGCAGCAGTTCCCTTTCCCGAGCAGCGCAGCCATAATCTACGAATGACATCTCACCGACTGCCCTACTCCGCCCGCATCCTCCTCGACGGTCCTGACACCGTTGCCTTGCTTGAACGGCTCGTAACGTGCCGCGTCGAAGGACTTGCCGCAGATGCGCGGACTCCGGGCGCACTGCTGACACCGCAAGGCAAAGTGCTGGCGGACTTTATCTTGCACCGCACGGAGACAGGCGCGCGAATGGATGTTTCGCCAGAAATCGCGGCTGATCTGGAGAAGCGGCTAAAGCTCTTCCGGCTGCGCGCCGAGGTGGAGATTTCCCGCGAAGACACAGAGGCAGTCATAATCGACCATGCCGACCGGATTGCCAGCCTCAGTCCGGCCTTGGGACATGACTTCGCAACCGCCAGCGTTTTCCCGACCGATGTGAACCTCGATATTGTCGGCGGCATTGATTACAAAAAGGGCTGTTTTGTCGGGCAGGAAGTGGTCAGCAGAATGGCGCGGCGCGGGAAAATCCGTAAGCGGGCGGTGCGGCTTGATGGCACCGGACTAGAGGCCGGAGCAGATGTGATGGCCGATGGCAAGCGGCTCGGCACTGTAACAAGCGCAAGCGCGATCAATGCGCTGGCCATATTGCGGACCGATCATCTGGCAGTAGCATTGGACGCGGGCGCGCGCCTAATTGTGGGCGAACAAGCTGTACAGCCTTATTGTCCGGACTGGCTCAAGGCAGAAATGGAGGCGTTCACGCATGGCCAAGACTGAGCAGCCCATCATTGAAGACGTGCCTTGCGGCTGGGCGCCAGCGAAGGATGCCTTTTATCGCGCCTATCATGATGAGGAATGGGGCGTGCCCGAATACGATTCCCGCGCATTGTGGGAAAAGCTTCAGCTTGATGGCATGCAAGCTGGTCTATCCTGGATCACAATCCTGAGAAAGCGCGAGAGCATGCGCGAAGAGTTTGACGGGTTTGATCCCGAACGTATTGCCAAATGGGATCAGGCCCGCATCGACAAGGCGCTTACGAACCCCGGCATCATACGCAGCCCGAAAAAGATTGAAGCGTGCATTGGCAACGCCAAGGCCTATTTGACGGCGATGGAAAAGGGCGAAGATTTCTCCGAGTGGCTATGGTCCTATGTCGATAATAAGCCGATTGTTGGCGAGTGGCAGAACTACAAAGACAGCCCGACAAAGTCCGATATTTCCGAACAACTTTCAAAAGATCTCAAAAAGCGCGGTCACAAATTTTGCGGTCCCGTAATCGTCTACGCCTTTATGCAGGCTGTCGGAATGATCAATGACCACGAACTGGCGTGTCCACGGCACAAAGCGGTTCAGAAGCTTGCCCGCTAGACGCAAGCGCCAACCCGGCCTAGTCTGTTGATCTGAACCAAGTAAAAAGGGACGGCCTCACGCGCCGACACCACAATGATTAAACCAGTCATCTCGGCCACCGGCCTATGGACGCCGGAAGCATCCGTCTCAAACGAAGAACTTGTCGCCAGCTTCAACCAGTGGGCAGACAATTGGAATGCCAGATATGCCGATGAAATTTCGGCCGGCACAGTTGAAGCCAAAACGCATTCCTCGGTCGAGTTCATCGAAAAAGCCTCCGGCATCAAATCACGGTTTGTCATCAACAAATCTGGTATTATCGATCCGGATGTGATGCGCCCAAACATTCCCGAACGTCCAAACGAAGACCCCAGCCTACTCGCGGAAATGGCCGTCAAAGCTGCCAATCAAGCGCTTGAGCGCGCGGGCCGCAAGCCCGAAGATGTCGATGCCGTTCTGTGTGCCTGTTCGAACTTGCAGCGTGCTTATCCAGCCATGGCCGTCGAAATTCAGGCTCTGCTCGGCATTGATGGCTTCGGCTTTGATATGAACGTCGCCTGTTCATCGGCGACGTTCGGTATCCAGACCGCTGCCGATATGGTCCGCACTGGTAGTGCGAAATCCGTCCTCATGGTCAATCCGGAAGTCTGCTCTGCCCATCTGAATTTTACTGATCGCGATAGTCACTTCATTTTTGGTGATGTGGCAACCGCCGTTCTTGTCGAGGCTGATGACATCGCCCCGACAGCCCGTTGGGACATTTTGGGCACCAGCCTGAAGACGCAATTTTCAAACAATATCCGCAATAATTTCGGCTTCCTCAACAACACCGCGCCTGAAGGCATTGGCGCGCAGGATAAATTGTTCATGCAAGAAGGCCGTAAAGTCTTCAAAGAAGTCGTTCCCATGGTCGCCAAAATGATCGGCGCCGAAATGGAGCGTCTGGATCTGGCATCCACTGATCTCAAACGCCTTTGGCTTCATCAGGCCAATGCCAATATGAACCGGCTTATCTCCTCCAAAGTTCTCGGCCATGAAGCCAGCTCTGATGAAAGCCCGACAGTGCTCGACACATATGCAAATACCAGCTCGGCCGGATCAATTATCGCCTTCCATAAGCATAGTGATGACTTCGCAAACGGCGATAAGGGTTTGATCTGTTCATTTGGCGCCGGCTACTCTGCTGGAACCGTCTTCGTCGAGCGGGTCAAATAGACCGCAGCTCATACCCTCACCGCCCCTGTTCGTTTGAGACAATATTGAAGGACTAGACAGATGAGACTATTTCCTATTGCCATAGGCTTTACCGCACTGGCGCTTGGCGCCTGCCAACAGCCGGCCAACATTGACACTTCTGCAAGTGCACTTCCAGCCGTCGAAACGTCGGGCATGACATATTTTATCACGAGCGTAGGTCTGGGTGATGGGGCCAATCTTGGAGGCCTGGAGGGCGCAGACGCCCATTGCGCTAGTCTCGCAAATGCCGCCGGCGCCACCGCAAAGAATTGGCGCGCTTATCTGTCAACAAATGGCGAAGGCGGCATCAATGCGAAAGACCGCATCGGCACGGGTCCATGGGTCAATGCCAGAGGTGAGGTCGTCGCCACAAGTGTTGCCAATCTCGTAGACGCGTCGGGCAACAATCTGAACAAAGCAACCTCGATCAGTGAAACAGGCGAGATCATCAACGGCCGCGGCGACCGCCCAAACCGGCATGATATCCTGACCGGCTCAGACGGCGCGGGCCTTGCCACGGAAGACACATGTTCCAACTGGACAAGCAATGGTAAAGGTTCGGCGACAGTGGGCCATCATGACCGCGTGGGCGGTGGATCAGACCCAACCCATTGGAGCACAGCCCACGGCTCGCGCGGCTGTTCCCAGAAAGCGCTTCAGGGCTCGGGGGGCGACGGGCTCTTTTACTGCTTCGCAACTGACTAGCGAGGTCATTTCCTTCCATTGCCTCCAGCATCGACAAAATAGCTCAGATCGGTAAATTTGTTGCTGGACGTCAATTGGAGAGCTTCATATGCATCCGTTTCACCACGCCGCCGCACACCCTGATAAACCCGCTTACACTATGGCTGGATCAGGGGAAGTGGTCACCTTCAGCCAGCTCGACAAAAGATCCAATCAAACCGCCCACGCCTTGCGCGAAGCCGGCTGCAAACCCGGAGACACGATTGCCATTCTGGCCGAAAATTCGGCGCGGTATTTTGAAGTCTGCTGGGCAGCTCAACGGTCTGGCCTCTACTTTGTCTGTATTTCATCACGGCTGACCCCGCCAGAAGTGGAGTATATTTTGCGCGATAGCGGCGCGCGCTTGCTCATCGTTGGTGCCAGCAAAGCTGAGACAGGGCGCAAAGCCGCAGATTTGGCTGGCCTGACGGATCGCTGGTCGTTCGACGCAGAGGTTGATGGCTTCAAGGCACTGGAAACCTGGCGCGAACGTTTCCCCGAAACACCAATCCCAGACGAAATGACTGGCTCGGACATGCTCTACTCATCCGGCACAACGGGGCGGCCCAAAGGTATTCGTCCGCCGCTCGAGCCCGGCGAGCCGATCGATGCTGACAATGTACTTGCCCAAATTTCGCGGGCGCTAGCAGGGGCTGACGAGAACACTTTGTATCTCTCTCCCGCCCCGCTCTATCACGCCGCGCCCTTGCGCTGGTGCATGTCGATGACCAAGCTTGGCGCAAGCCTCGTCATCATGGAAAAATTCGATCCCGAAGCCTTTCTTGCCAATGTCCAATCCTACAAAATCACCCACACACAAACCGTTCCAACCATGTTTGTGCGTATGCTGAAATTGCCCGAAGACATTCGAACGAAATATGACATATCAAGCCTTCAGTTCTGCCTCCATGCCGCCGCGCCCTGCCCGATCCCGATCAAGGAGCAGATGATCGAGTGGTGGGGACCGGTGATCGAAGAGTACTATGCTGGCTCTGAAGGCAATGGCATGACATGGGCAAAATCGGACGAATGGATGACCCACAAAGGGACCGTCGGTCGGGCGATTTGGGGAGAGGTTCATATTTGTGACGAAGACGGGAACGAAGTGCCCATTGGCACAGAAGGTCAGGTCTATTTTGGGGGCACACCGACGCCCAACTACCACAATGCGCCGGAGAAAAACAAAGCTGCGCTCAATCCACAGCACCCCGACTGGTCCTCGCTGGGGGATGTCGGCAAGCTCGACGAAGACGGGTATCTCTATCTCACCGACCGCAAAGCCTTCATGATCATTTCTGGCGGCGTAAACATCTATCCGCAAGAAACCGAGAACATCCTCATCACCCACCCAAAAGTCGCAGATTGCGCCGTGATTGGCGTGCCTGACCCAGACTTTGGCGAAGCGGTTAAAGCGATCATTCAACCAATGGAGGGGATCGCGCCGTCGGATGAACTGGCAGAAGAACTCATGCAATTCTGTCAGGACAATCTGTCAAAACTAAAATGTCCCAAAAGCATAGATTTTGATCCGGAATTGCCGCGCCACCCAACGGGCAAGCTATACAAACGCCTGATCCGTGATCGCTATTGGGGAAAAATGGATAGCCGGATCGTATAATGCGATAGGGCGGGCCAGAATTTCGATGACAAGACTGGCCTTGCGGCTTACTTCTTGCGCATGACTGAACTTCTTCCCAATCAGCGCCACCTCTTCGACATCCCCGATGACGTGGCCTATCTCAACTGCGCCACGATGGGCCCGATGCCGCGTGCAGCCGTCTTGGCAGGCAATACGGGCCTCTCTCGGAAAGCGCAACCTTGGGCGATAACGACGGACGACTTCTTCAAAGACACTGACAGTCTTCGGCCTAAGCTCGCCAGATTGATCCACGCAGACACGGATGGTATCGCCTTCGTTCCTTCAGCCAGTTACGCCATGGCGACCGCCGCGCAAAACATTACCTTGGAGCGCGGCCAGAGCATTGTTCTTATGGCAGACCAGTTCCCCTCGAACGTTTACGTCTGGCGTGATCTGGCCGAAAGATCGGGGGCGAGCATCAAGACCGTCTCTGCCTCAGGCGAAAACATGTCAGTATCGGAGGCCATGCTTGAAGCGATCGGGCCGGAGACAGGTCTTGTCGCCTGCCCGCAAATACGCTGGACGGACGGAATCAAGCTCGACCTGGATGCCATCAGTGCCAAATGCCGGCGCGTTGGAGCGGCATTGGTTCTCGATCTCACCCAGAGTTGCGGGGCCATGCCATTTGATGCCGATAGGGTCAAACCTGATTTTATGGTGGCCGCCGGATATAAATGGATGCTCGGCCCCTACGCCACAGGCTTCATGTATGTCGCGCCACGCCATCGCAATGGACGTCCATTAGAGTTTAACTGGATCAACCGGGAAGGCTCGCGGGACTTCACCCAGCTGACCAATTACACCGACAATATCGAACGGAACGCACAGCGTTTCGATATGGGGGAGCGCTCGAATTTCGCCCTTCTTCCTGCCGCGGAAGCGGCATTGGACCTTCTGCTCGAATGGGGTGTGAGCCGCATCGAACAGACATTGAGAGACGTCAATCAACGCCTTGCCGAGAGGCTCAACGCCATAGGCCTGATATGTCCCGACGAAGCAGATCGGGGGTCACACTATCTTGGTGCCTGTTTACCAAGTGGCGTGGACGACAATTTGACGGCCAAACTAAGTGCAGAAAATATCTACGTCTCGAGGCGCGGCAATACGCTACGGATCACACCGCATCTGTACAACACACCAGACGATATGGACCGTTTCATTGAGGCGGTTAAGTCACATCTCTAAACCGCCAAACTTGCTTACCTTAGAGTTATGCCTTGAAGTTCTGCTCGACAGAGGCAACACTCATAAAAATAAAACAGAAAACTGGGAGAATAATTCATGGCAGATCCACGCACAGTCTCATTCGACGATCTTGAATCACTTGTAGGCGAGCATATCGGGACATCCGACTGGCACACCATCGATCAGGATCGCGTCAACATGTTTGCCGAAGCCACCGGCGACCATCAATGGATTCATGTCGACGTCGAACGCGCCACCCAAATGCTCGGCAGCACGATTGCCCACGGATTTCTGACATTGTCTCTTCTGCCAATGCTCTCAGCCGAAGTGCTCAACGTCTCCGGCGTATCGCGCGGAATCAATTACGGATCAAACAGGATGCGGTTTACGAATATGGTGCCCGTAGGATCAAAAGTCCGTCTTAGTCAAAAGTGTGTTTCCGTCGTCCCCAAAGCGGGTGGCAAGCAAATGAATGTGGAGAGCACGATCGAAATCGAAGGTCAGGAACGTCCTGCCTGCGTTGTCGAGGGCATTACTGTGCTCTACGGATGACGTTTAAGCCGAATTCATCTTGTTAAGGCCGCAATGCCGTCGCCTTTTGAAAACATATTGGAGATCAGCACCCCAAGCGGGTTATAGTTTAAGTTGGGAAGGATAGAACCATGACAAAGCAATACGTGTTTGCAACAGCTTTAGCTGCCCTAATTCTGGCGAGTGGCGGTGTGGCGCATTCACAGGACGGGATCGATTTTGGCAATGACGATTCGAGCTGGTCCAATGATGGCGAGTGCGATGACCCGCGGTTTGAAGGGAGCGGCATGGCCTCATCCCTGGATCGGGATACAATCGGCAAAGACGCGACAGACTGCCGGACATTGCTGGAGGAAGGCAGAATTGCTTACTCATCCGTGCAGTTCGACCCGGACCTGACCACTTTCAACGGAATTGAGCTTGGTGATAATTCCAGTGACTGGGCCAATGACAATGTCTGTGATGATCCGCGCTTTATCGGCGAAGATATGTCTGTCAGCCCGATGCGAAAAGACATCCTGCATGACAGGAACGACTGCTCTTACGGCGTTCAGTTGGGCACACTGACTCTCGCCGACAGTTTACCTGACCCCGTCGAAACCAGCTATGACGGCATCGATTTTGGCAATGACAAGGGAACATATGTAAACGATCAGGAGTGCGATGATCCACGCTTCTTCGGCCGCGGCATGGCAACAAATACTCTCGACAATACAAATGTTTCGGGCGACCGCCTCGATTGCCTCGCGGCATTCAAAGAAGGCACAGTCAAATTGAAAGAACGCTCTGTTCTTGGCGGATTCTTCTTCGGCGATGATACAAGTCTTTATGCCAATGATGGCGAGTGTGATGATCCCCGATTTGATGGCAGAGGCGGAGCGAAAAAGCCCGCACTCTCCGCCATTGGTCACGATGGGACAGATTGCATGGCAGCGTGGCGCGCCGAGCGCATCTCCGCCGTTGCCGAGCGTGACAGGAATGGCATCATGATTTTGGGCGGCATCCTTTTTGGCGATGATGCCAGTCAATTTGCCAATGACGGCGAATGCGATGACTCGCAATTTATCGGCGTTAGCATGGCCAATGGCGGCGGCTCGCAAGAGCATCACGGACACGACCGGACTGATTGCCTGACTGCCTTTCAAAGCGGGTCTTTGAAACTTGCGCCGGTTATTCCTGTCAAACAAAGCATCACGGTTTCCGGCATCGACTTTGGAGATGACAGGAGTGCATTCGCGAATGATGGCGAATGCGATGATCCACGGTTTGAAGGAAGAAGCGCTGCAATCAACCCGCAAGAGGCCAATCGCGGTCATGATGCCAGTGATTGCCTGGCAGCTTTCCAGAGCGGCGACGTGACTTTGTCGGAATAAGCCTCCGGCAAACCTGATATTTCCGGCGGCGGACCTTCTCTCTGAAGGTCCGCCGTTTTCACATCAACCCACGCCGGAGCCGTTTTCAGGGATAGCCCTATATGCGTCAGCACGATAAGATAAGAGCAATGAAAGGGTTCAACCATGGCCGATCAAGAACGTATCAAAAGAAGTGCCAAAGAGTGGCGCGAATTGCTGACCGAAGAACAGTTTCGCGTTGGCGTTAAAGAAGGCACCGAACGCGCGTTCAGCCCTGGCAATTTTAATGACGAGAAACGGGCTGGCATCTACAAATGTGTCGGATGCGGCACTCCTTTATGGTCTTCCAAACACAAGTTTGACAGTGGCACCGGTTGGCCTAGCTTTTTTGCGCCTATAGGGCCTGTTGAAACCAAGACCGATTTCAAGCTTGTCTACCCTCGCACCGAATGCCACTGCGCCAAATGCGGCCTGCATATGGGACATTTGTTCAAAGATGGACCAGCTCCAACGCACGAACGCTGGTGTATCAATGGGGTTGTCCTCGATTTTGAAGAAAAAGAAGCCAGCGGCGCCTGACCTACCAATAGTCCAGATATTTTTCCAGCGAGACATCAGACATGACCAAGAAACCCTCCCCGCCAGAAGCGGCGCGCATTCCTGTGACCATCGAGCAAATTGGACGCACGCGCACTGATCCTTATCACTGGATGAAGGATGATAACTGGCAGCGGGTAATGCGCGATCCGTCCAGTCTTCAAGAGACAATCAAGACCTATCTCGACGCGGAAAACGCCTACACCAAATCCCATCTCGAAGAACCGCATGCCGATCTGTGCGATCAACTCGTTGCGGAGATGCGTGGCCGGATTCAAGAAGATGCAAGCTCGGTTCCCGAAATTGATGGTCCTTATGCCTATTATGCGCGCTACCGGACGGGCGAAGAATATCCCGTCTTTGCAAGACGCGCCGCAGCTGACGCCTTCAACCCGGAGGCCGCAGAGACAATCCTGTTTGACGGCGCATTCGAAGGCAAAGACAAAGCCTATTTCGATATTGGCGATGTTGCCCACTCGCCGGACCACAAGAAGCTGGCATATTCGATTGATGAGCAAGGCAGCGAGTATGGAACATTGCGTGTCCGCGATATAGCAAGCGGAGAAGACCTCGGCGTCAAAATTGGAACGGCAACCGGCAGCGTCATTTGGACCAGCGGATCAGACGCCTTCTACTGGGTCCACAAGAATGAAAACGGGCGCTCCGAAATAGTCTACCGGCACGATCTGGCAACAGGCAAAGACACGCTGATCTATCGCGAGGCCGATGAAGGGTTCTTCGTCAGCATTTCGGAAAGCCAGTCCGGCGATCTGATTTTCATCACAGCCAATGATCACACAACATCCGAGTTCCACTGGATCCGCGCTGACGAAACCCGAGACACAGCTATCAACTGCATTGCGAAGCGGGAAACCGGTCATGAATATAGCGTCGTCCATCACGATGATGCATTTTTCATTCAGACCAATAAGGACGGCGCCGTAGATTTCAAAATCATGCGGGCCGCTCTGGATGCGAACGGGCCGGACGACTGGGTTGATGTCATCCCCCATTCCGCTGGTACACTCCTTATAGATATGCTTGCACTGCAAGACCATCTCATCTGGCTTGCCCGCGTCGACGGCCTCCCGACCATTACAATCCGCAATAGGGCTGATGGGCAGACACGCCAAATCGACTTTGATGAAGCTGCATATTCGCTTGGAATCTCGGGCGGTTATATGTTCGACACCACCGTTTTCCGTTTCAGCTACGCCTCCCCGTCCACACCCGATCAGATTTTCGACTATGACATTCAGGACGAGACGCGGTCCTTGCGGAAGACACGGCAAGTCCCCTCCGGCCACGAAGCGTCAGATTATATCGTGGACCGCTGCATGGCGCCCGCAAAAGACGGGGCCCAGATACCCGTAACCTTGCTGCGCCACAAAGATACGCCAATTGATGGCAGCGCACCTCTGCTTCTGTATGGATACGGCTCCTATGGCATTACGATTCCCGCAGGGTTTTCCACCTCACGCCTGTCTCTAGTTGATCGCGGTTTCATTTACGCGATCGCACATATTCGAGGATCCACAGCCAAAGGTTATCAGTGGTATCTAGACGGCAAACTCGAAAAGAAGATCAATACATTTACCGACTATATTGCAGCAGCTGAATTCCTGATTGATGCCTCATATACGCGCGCCGGCCAAATTGTTGGCATGGGCGGCTCGGCTGGTGGTCTGCTCATGGGGGCCGCCTCGAATCTCGCTCCAGACCTGTTTGCGGGAATTATCGCAGCAGTTCCGTTCGTTGATGTCCTCAACACAATGTCGGATGAAACGCTGCCGCTGACGCCGCCCGAATGGCCCGAATGGGGAAATCCGAAAATCGACGCAGCGGCTTATGACCGTATTCTCAGCTGGTCGCCCTATGATCAGGTCGAAGCGCGCGACTATCCTCCAATGTTGATCACGGGCGGTCTGTCGGACCCGCGCGTGACTTATTGGGAGCCTGCCAAATGGGCAGCGAAACTGCGTCATGAAGCGCCTAATGCAGGTCCCTTTTACCTGCGGATCAATATGGATGCTGGCCATGGCGGCGCAACCGGCAGGTTCGAAGGGCTCTCGGAGACAGCACTGGAATACGCCTTTGCGCTGCGCGTGACGGGGCTGGCAGAGGTTTAGGGAACACTATTTCATATTCAAAAAACAAAAGCCCCGACATATGACTGTCGGGGCTTTCGCTAATTAGGGAGGTTAATAACCTTAAAGAGTGGCTTGCAATTCAAGGACTTTTGCAGTGGCTGCTTCAAGGCGCTCTTCAACCGTCGTACACCCTTCAGGTATATTTTCCTGGCCGAGAATTTGCAGCGTCTCACACGCCTCACTCTCGCTCACAAGTTCACGCCGCTCATTGTCAGCCACTTCGACAATCCGGGCTTTCGCAGTTCGCTCCTCTGAGTCCATAAAGCTCAACCAGCTGCGTCCAGTCCGGTCATTCGCTTTGGCAAATGCTTCACGGGCTCCGGCGCGGTCATCACGCTCATAGCGGGTCTGACCAATTTGGGTCCAAGCCAAACCACGGTCGCGTAACCCACCAGCATTCAGCGCATTGGTCAGCGCCGTTTCAGCTTCTTCCCACTTCTTAAGGTCGAGATAGGACCGGCCAAGACGCAAATACATGTCGCTCGAATTGTTGAGACGCGCCGCTTCTGTAAGAACCGGAATGGCTTTCTCATGCTCACGTGCGACCTGATAGAGTTGCGCTAGAAGTTCCAGCCGCTCAAATGATCTGGTAATCCGGCCAGCATTCATCTCTTTTTCAAGAATGCGCGCAGCAGAATAAGGGACATCAAAAGAGTTGTAGAAGTTTACAACCTGCATGATTTCGGTTTCTTCCGTCAGGATCCCACCAAGATACATTGTCTTTTGGACTTCAAAGGCCCGGCGCTGGTTATTGGCCTGAAAATAGTCCCCGGCAATGGCCTGCCAAAGTGTCTTGTCAGTTGGGTCTCGCTCGATCAAACGCTCAAGCAAAGCCGCCTTCTTTCCAAGCTGATTGGTCTGGCTGTAGAGATAAATCAGCATATCATAAACTTGGCGGTCGGCATTCGGGCCATCAGCCGCCAAAACCTGCTCAGCCCACGGCACAGCTTGACGATATTGGTCCTGAATTGAATAGACCGTCGCAAGCGTCCACTTCTCATCACGGTTTGGCACACCACCTGCGGCAATCCAGTCATTCATGAATTTCAAGCCATCAGCATACTGGTTCTCAGCAAAATAAATCTGAGACAAAGCCTTGAAGGTCTTTGGACGATCAACCGCTGGAATATACCCCTTATTGAGCGATGTCCGCAGATCAACAGCGGCCCCCAGATAATCTTGCTGGGCCAGCTTAACTTGCGCCGACAGGCCGAGGACAGCGCCTTCC
>CAZXXY010000002.1:0-3822 GCA_964644755.1 uncultured Hyphomonas sp.
CCGAAAAGCGTGCGCGTAATGAACCCACCGTCCCCATGCCGCTTGCCCGCGAGCTTGACACCAACCCGTTCCTGCGCGCCGACAACCCGGCCCTACAAACCGCCATGGGCCACACCGGAGACCCCGTGGCGACCTTTGCCGAAATCCGTGGCCGCAAAGACAGATTTTAGACGGGAACACGATAAAGACTTTACCAACAAAGCTGGTGTAAACCCCGCCCATGCAACTTCGCCCCGTTCTTCTTGCGACAGGCATCATGACCGCCCTTGTCGGGCTAGCTATGGTGCCTTCAGCCCTGATCGACATCGCCGATGGACACGAAGACTGGGGCGTGTTTGCCATATCCGCTTTCGGGACGATCTTCATTGGCGTCTGTCTGGCCTTGCTCGTTGGACAAGAAGAAAGCCACACAGGCCCACGCGAGGCCTTCTTTCTGACCGTCCTGATCTGGGTGATGCTACCGGCAGTGGCAGCGATCCCCTTTGTGTTTGCAGGACAGACCCTTACCGATGCTGTCTTTGAAAGCGTGTCAGGACTGACCACAACAGGGGCCACCATTTTGACAGGGCTTGATGCCATGCCTCGCGGACTTTTGCTCTGGCGGGCCATTTTGCAGTGGATTGGCGGGATTGGCATCATCGTGACCGCGATTGCTATTTTGCCGAGCCTGCGGGTTGGGGGGATGCAGCTCTTCCAGATTGAAAGCTCGGATGTCTCGGGCAAATTCCTGCCAAGGGTCACAGAAATTGCCGCTCAAACCGGCATTGTCTATCTTGTTCTGTCTATCGCCTGCGCGGTCCTTTACAGCATCAATGGCATGAACACGTTCGACAGTGTGACACATGCCATGACCACAATGTCAGCCGGGGGCTACTCCACCCATGACGCCTCGCTTGGATATTTCGGGCACGGCGTTTCCAGCGTTGCAATCCTGTTCATGATCCTTGCAGGTCTACCCTTTGCCTCCTTCGTTATGCTGGCACGAGGCAATCCGCGCCCCTTACTCAAAAGCTCCCAGCCGCGCGTCTATCTCGCATTGATGTCAGCCGCGATCATCCTGCTGCTCATTCACAACAGTGTTGGCAACGGCGCAGCCGTGTTCGAGGATTCCGGCGATGCCCTGCGCACGACCGCCTTCAGCGTCGTTTCGGTGATGACGGGGACAGGATATGCCAATACAAATTATGCAGCATGGGGCCCCGGCGCGACATCAATCTTTCTTGTTCTGATGTTTCTTGGCGGATGCGCTGGGTCGGCCGCATGCGGGCTGAAAGTCTTCCGCCTCGAAATTGCCGTGCGCGCGATCTTTGCCCACACCCAACGCATGACCAGTCCGAACCGGCTGGTGCCCGTGCGCTACAATGGCAAATCCGTCGACGAGCATACGATCCAGTCCGTGCTGGTGTTCGTTTTTCTATATCTTGCAACATTTGTCATCACAGCCGCATTGCTTGGATTGACGGGACTTGATCCTGTAACCGCAATATCAGGCGCGGCAACCAGCGTTTCAAATGTTGGCCCCGGGCTTGGCTCGGTGATTGGTCCGAGCGGCACCTTTCAGTCGCTTCCAGACATAGCCAAGTGGATTTGTGCGAGCGCGATGCTCTTGGGGCGGCTGGAATTTGTCGCCGTCTTCGTCGTGCTCACACCCCGCTTCTGGCGCGGATAGAGGTGGGCATGTCGACCCGGATTTTCTTCCTGACAGCTTTGGCAATGATCGCCTTTGCCGCAAACTCCGTCATTGGCAGGCTAGGCTTGGTCGAAGGCGGCATAGGCGCGGGCAGCTTCGCCATGATCCGTCTCGCCTCTGGCGCTTTGGTTCTCGCTTTGATTGTTGGTCCGGTTCGCAGCTTGGCCGCTGGCTCTTGGCGAGCGGCGCTGGCTCTTCTGGCCTATGCGGCCTTCTTCTCTTATGCCTATCTCGCCCTCCCCGCTGGTACGGGCGCCCTGATCCTTTTCGCTATGGTCCAGATCACAATGGTCGGTGCCGGACTGGTCGCAGGAGAGCGGCTGGGCACATTGCAATGGAGCGGTATGGCAGTGGCTGGCTTGGCCCTGATCTGGCTCTTGTCACCCGGGCTCGACACACCGCCACTTCTGGCCGCAAGCGCCATGGCAATCTCCGGCATTGGCTGGGGCCTTTATTCACTTATGGGACGCGCGGGCACAGGGAGCGAGAATGACCCAACCCAACGCACAGCAGGCAATTTCCTGCGAGCGAGCGTCTTAGCCGCGCTTTGTTTGCCCGTGGCACTGCTCGCATACCCCGAGCCCGTGCCTCATACAAAAGGCATCCTGCTTGCCATTCTCTCTGGCGCCGTCACCTCCGGACTTGGATACGTGATATGGTATATGGCTTTGCGCGATTTGGCCGCGACCAAAGCAGGCATTGCCCAACTCACCGTGCCAGCCATCGCGGCGCTCGGCGGCATCTTGTTTCTCTACGAGCCAATAAGCATCCGGTTCGTACTTGCGAGCGTACTGATCCTCGCTGGCGTTGGCATCGCGACCATGACGGGCAAAGCAAACAAAACAAATTGACCTAAACGCCGATCACGCCCACACCTGCCCCATGACGGCACCTGCAAACAAAAACGCTTTTCTGTTCGTGCTGGTCACTGTGACCCTCAACATGATCGGCTTCGGCTTGATCATTCCGGTCATCCCGCAATTTCTTGAAGAACTGACAGGCTATGGCCCCGAAGAAGCCATTGTCTGGGGCGGCGCGCTCACGGCCACATATGCCTTGATGAATTTTCTGGCCGGCCCCACTCTGGGCGCCTTATCGGACCAATATGGCCGCAGACCTATCCTACTCGCCTCGATCGCAACCCTGGTGATTGATTTTCTCATCATGGGCTTTGCAACATCTCTGGCAATTTTATTTGTCGGGCGCGCGCTCGCAGGACTGTCCTCGGCAACATTTTCAACAGCCAATGCCTATGTTGCAGATGTGACAGCACCGGAAGATCGCGGCAAGGCGTTCGGCATGATCGGAGCTGCCTTCGGTGTCGGGTTTATTCTAGGACCGGCCATCGGGGGGCTGCTTGGCGATATCAACACCCGCTTGCCATTCTTTGCGGCTGCCGCACTCGGCGGCATCAACTTCCTCTATGGCATGTTCGTTCTGCCCGAATCTCTCACCCCGGACAAACGCCGCAAACTCGATATGGCCCGCGCAAATCCGTTTGGCGCCTTCAAGCATTTTTCGAAATTGCCGAAAGTCTCATGGTTTCTCCTTGCTGTCGGCGTATTCGGTTTTGCGCATGTGGTGTATCCGGCGACTTGGAATTTCCACGGCGAGATCCGGTATAACTGGACCAGCAGCCAGATAGGTGCGTCCCTTGCGCTTGTCGGCATAGGGGCGGCGGTGGTCCAAGCCGGACTGCTGGGCCAGTTCATCAAACGGATTGGCGAAGTCCGCACAGCCCTGTTCGCTCTCGCCATGGGCACACTTTCCCTCATTGGGTTTGCTTTCTCGTCGGCCCCCTGGATGGCCTATGTGATCATTCCTCTGTCAGCTTTTGGCGGCATGGCGGGACCGGCGGTCAACGCGATCATGTCGAAGCAAACTCCTGCAAATGCGCAAGGAGAACTGCAAGGCGCTGTGTCCAGCATCCAGTCTTTAGGCATGATCATCGGACCGATCGTGATGACCCAGACCTTGCATACATTCTCAAAGGACGACGCTGTTATAAGTTTCGCTGGCGCAGCCTTTTTGCTCGCTGCCCTGCTAACCGGCCTGTCGAGCCTTGTGTTCTGGCGCGGCGTCAAAGCCAACCGCATCGCGCTCAAAGCGCCAGATACATAAAGGGGCGAAAC
>CAZXXY010000002.1:3922-32061 GCA_964644755.1 uncultured Hyphomonas sp.
GAAACGAGTTTCCAGCCTAACCGCAAGGCATTTTAGCTGTGGGCAAAATCGCTGGCCCGCGCCACTCCACTGGTTTATAATCCCGATATGAGTTCGGCCCGACCTGCACTTTTTCTCGACCGCGATGGCGTGATCAATGTTGATAGGGGATATGTTTGCGAGCGAGAAAATTTCGAATGGATAGAAGGCGCGGCCGAGTGCATTCGTAATTTTAACGCCCGAAACTGGTTGATTTTTATCGTGACCAATCAATCCGGCATCGCCCGCGGACTCTACACACAAGACCAAATGCAAAATCTGCACGACTGGATGCTCGGGGAACTGGCCAGCCAGAATGCACAGATAGATAAGCTCTACTTCTGCCCCTATCACGCCGACGGCGAGATCGCGCGATACCGTAAAGACAGCTTTGACCGCAAACCCAAACCCGGCATGTTGCTGCAAGCTATGGCCGAGTTTCCCGTCAAGCGTGAAGCCAGTTTTCTAATCGGCGATAAAACCACCGATATTGAAGCGGCCCATGCCGCAAACATTGGCGGCTTCCTGTTCAAAGGCGGCAACCTGGCGCAATTTTCAGAATGGGCGCTGGCCGACTTTGAACAAGGCGCGCGGTAAATTCAAAAAGCTTAGATGGATTTCGGATCGAGGCCTGCCATTTTGCACACTTCAGCCCACTCGGCATCTTTGACCGGTTGGACCGACAAGCGCATCGATGTCACCAATGACATATCGGCAAGCTTCGGATTCGCTTTGACCTGCTTGAGTGTCACCGGCTTTGGCACCGGACACACAGCGCGGATATCAACACATTCCCAGCGTGGATCATCCGTTGTCGAGTCAGGGTGGATGGTCTTGGAAACTTCGACAATGCCGACAATCTCAAGTCCGATATTCGAATGGTAGAAGAAGCCGCGATCTCCGACCTTCATCTCACGCATAAAATTCCGCGCCTGATAATTCCGAATACCATCCCATTCCTCGCCAGCTTTGCCCTTGGCAACCTGCTGGTCCCAAGACCATTTGTTCGGCTCGGATTTAAATAGCCAGTAAGCCATCAACAGGCCTCCTCATCTGCGATCATTGAACGCAAGGGTTTAGGCACGCCGCCGCCAAAGGTCCAGAGACAACAGGGCAGAAGCACCGCTTATTGCGCCATACTGTCAATAGATCCCGCATATTGCGCGCTCAGCCCAAGCCGTTCAGCCAATCGTTTCAAGAATGCGCGTTCCTTCGGATCATTGCCTCCTGCAACAGCGCTTGCCGCCGCATAGATTTGTGCAGCATGGTTCGGTGATTGCGCTGCGAGAACTGCTGCGTCGAAAGCATCGACCTCTGACCCGCCAGACAAAAGCAAGGTTCGCGCAGCATCTGAGACACCAGCCCCGGACAAGGCATCAGCAATCGCCGCCTGCTCGGACGCATCAAGCTGGCCATCAACGTGCGCGGCAGCGACCATGACGCGGATCAGGGCCTCGGCAAATTCGGGGTTGCTGCTCCCGTCGGTAATGTAACCTGCTGCACCCACGTCGGCGTCCTCAGGTGTACTGGCATCTGCACCATTGCGCTTCTGCCATGCATGATAGGCCAGAGCCCCCAACGCGGCCACTGCGCCGGTTTTAGCGACACCGCCAACAAGACCTCGGCCACCGCGCGTTCCCAGCAATCCAGCCAGAAGCAATCCGCCCGCGCCAGCCGCGGCCATCCGCGCCTTGGGATCCGTTTCAAGCCGGTCCCGCAGATCTCCAACAGCGTCCTTGCCTTGCTCCAGCTTGGCCTCCAGCTCAACCTGTTCGGCAATCTTCACAGCTTCATCTTTCAGATCTGCCAGCATCTTTTCGAAATCAATCATCTTCTTCCCCTTGTGTCGGTCTGCGCCCCCGGTTTTCAGAATGCCAGCCACCTGCATTCCTAGAGCACGCCGCGCTCACCGAGCAACCACCGTGCAACATCTATATAGTCGATCACCAAGGATAATAGGTTGACGCTGAACAGGAGGGTAATCCACTTATCCGTTAAACTTTGGGGCGGCATCCAGTTTTTGCGCTTCAGCCACAGATAGATCAAAAGCGGTGTCCAGACCACAACGTGGCTGAGCCCTAAAAGGCGTACATATCCGAACGTCTCGAAAAGATAAGTCATCAGCGGTAAATTGATCAACCATGCCACCAAGACGTAGCGGGCCTCAACACGCTTGATAAAGAGCAGCGACGCCGTATTGACCGTCATCAGGATGAACACCCAAATCACCAGCCATAGAGGTTCCGCCAAAATTTGTTCCATCATGATAGTGTTCCTTTATAAAGTAATGTTTGAATTGCCGGTGCCCCCAATACCAACAAGGTCAGGCACTCTGTGCCGAGCCCCAGCTGACAAAGCCCGCAATCTTCGGGGTTGATGGCAGATACATTCTCTCGACGCGATCGATTTTAAACCCGCCCTGCGCCAACAACGCCGGAATATCGCGTGTCAAATGACAGCCTCCGGCAAGCGGTTTCCAGAAAGGTTCTACGCGCTTTTGCCATTTGGCCACGTTGGCATCTGGCGCCAGGCCATGTTCGGAAAAAAGCACACGCCCGCCAGGCTTCAACACCCGCCGGATTTCAGCCAGACTGGCTTGCCAATCAGGGATCGTACACAGCACGAAGGTCAGCACAGCAGTATCGACGCTGTTATCGTCCAGCTCGATCGCTTCCGCTCCGGTTTCAAGGAAGGTGATATTTTGGTCCATGCCCAGCTTGGCTGCCGTCTTGCGCGCGCGGGACACCATGCCCGGCGCAGGTTCAAGCGCGAACAGTTGCTCAACCTTGTGCGGATCATAGAGATCAAAATTTGTCCCGGAGCCAGACCCGATTTCCAGCACGCGGCCCGATGCCAATGGCACGATCTTCTCACGCTGCTTCATGATCGGTTTTGCGCTACAGGCCTTGGAAATCAGCCCCGGGACAACATATCGCTCCCAAAGCCCCATGCTAACGCTGTTCAAGTGCAAGACCGCTAATCTCGCCCCCCATCAGTTTCTTGGTGAGATCATTCGCCGGACGGGCGATCAGCGCCGTCTGTGTCATGAACACATCATAGGACAGACCATCGCTCATAGGGTTGTAAACCGCGGAGCCATATTTCGCATCCTGTACGCCAAACCGGCCACCATTGCTTTTGGCCATCTCAACAACATCCAATCCGGGATTGGTTGCCAGCGCGACACCATTCGTCTCGCCTGCGCGGGCGACATCTTCATACCGGCCATAGAGCCGGTCGAGCTTATAGGCACTATCAAAACCTAAAAGGTTCGAAAACGCCTTGAATTTTATGACACGGGCATTGAGTTCCCACTCATCGCCATTGAGCGTAAAATTCGCTCGTTCTCCGCCCGGATAAACCAGGCTAGCGGCATAAGTGCCGGGCGTTTGGGTCTCGATAAAGCTGATCGTGGCGACAGGGCGTTCAAAGGTAAGCCGGCTATAAGTCTGCAAGTTGAGCCCGGCGAGCGCAACGACACCCGCCAACCCCAAAAACGCTCCCCCAAAGGCCACGCGCGGTACGCCGGAAAAAAGCCGCAGCTTTGCCAACCGGCCAAGTCCGGCAAAAGTTAGCATCAATCCCAGCACACCCGAAACGGCTGGCAAAATCCACCAGATAAGCCCCATTTTGAATTCCTCTGTCAAAAATCTCGTTAAGATCCTGTTAACACCTTATAGCAGCTAGAGCCAATTTTGGAAAAGCATAGTGTCAGACACTATTGCGTGTGCGAGCGCACCGCACGAGGCAATGCCGTTTTCCAACTGCTTTAGAAACTCCATTTTCAAGAGAATCCGGTTCAGCGGCCATTCTTGATGTGTTAACAAAGGGTTAGTTGTCGTACTGAGTGCCTGTTTCTGGCACAAGGAATAGGGGTTTCAATGTCAATACTACAAGAGACACAGGGGCGTCGCAGAGTCGACGTGCGGCGAAAACTGCGCCGGTTGTCTAATCCTAGTTTCCCCTTCTTCCCCTATTGGTTATTGCCGATCTTATGCCTTGGCTTTTTGTCACTTTTTGCAACATCTTGCGTTCACTCGACGACGCGCAAGACAACAAATGAAGCCTTGGAGAGAATAAACGCAAACTGGGTCCGGCCAGACATTGACGGTCGCTATGTCACGCTACGCGGTGCGCCACCCGACACCGCCAGCGCATCTGCAGCCTATCAGGCCGTCGAAAATGCCGTATCGAAGACCTGGTTTGGCAGCGGGATTCAAGCGACACGCGTAATTGAAGCTTATGATACGCCCATACCAAGTGCGATAACCGCAGCTGATCCTGCGGTAACAAGCACAGGTCCGGTCACCGACCATTCGTGGCGGTTCGAACGTAGAGAGGGTGTCTTGACCTTGACGGGAGAGGTGCCGGATGAAGCGGCACGGCAAAGCATCGTCGAAAGCGCCCAATTTGCGGCAAACGGAGCCCGCGTCGATGACAGATTGACGGTAACAAATCGCGTAGCCGCAAGGGGATATTCGACGACCGCATTACGAGGCACTCAAGTGCTGGGAAGGTGCTCAAGCGGGTCTGCCACATTCGAAAATGCGGCATTGGCGATCAACTGCGAGGCAGCACAAGCCGACGCAATAGGGTTGCGAAGCCTCGCTGGTGCCCCGCTCGCATTCGGCACTGTTAGCACCATCAACATTCTGGCGACGGAAGAAATCATCAATTGCGAAAGTCAATTGAACACATTGCTGGCGAGCGCCCGCATAGAGTTTGCGACAGGCAGCGATGTGATCAATGCACAAAGTGCTGCTCTTCTGACCTCAATTGCCCAAGAGGCGAAAGCATGCCCCGGGGTTCTACGCATTGAGGGACACACTGACAATCAAGGCTCGGCAGAACTCAATGCTGATCTCAGTCTCCGGCGAGCAAATGCTGTACGTATCGCCCTCATTTCACGAGGATTGATCGCCGACCAGCTCATCGCGGAAGGTTTCGGACCATCGGTACCTTTGGCCTCCAATGACACAGAACTCGGACGCTCGCGCAATCGTCGCATCCAGTTCCGGGTGGTGCGCCCGCAATGATCACGCAACGCATCATCCCGCTCCCCCATTTGATTGTCCTTTCTGGTCGTCTCAACTGAAAGTATCGCTATGTTTTATCTCTGGTTACAAATTCTACTGTCTCTCCTCGCCGCCGCGATTGTCGGTGCGCTTTTCAGCTATTGGTGGATCAAACGTCGTTACGAAGATGTCACAACCTATTATGAGAGCACGCTCAGCCAGGCACAAACAAGCGCAAGCGGGCTGACGAGAGAAGACCTGAATGCGAGCCTGACCTCGCTGAAATCGTCGGTGGCAACCATCCAGATGCCCGACATCAAACCTGTGCATGCGCGCCTCGGGGTGATCGAAAACCGGTTGAATGAACCCGTTAACGAGATACGCGGACTGACCCAGCGCATGAATGATATCGACGGATCCCTGGCGATGCTCAAACTGTCGATCAGCGAGTTGCGCAATGCTGACCTCGATCCAATGGAAAACAAACTGGCATCGCTGTCACACCTTGTCGAAACGCAGGGTAGCCCAGACCTCAGCCCCATCGCCTATAGGCTGCAACATATTGAAGAAGCCATCGGAGCCCTGCAAGCAAGGGAGACCGATCTCGGACCAATCCATAGCGGGTTGGCTCAACTCGAAATGTCGATTTCGGGAATCAACCTGCCGGAAACAGATATACGTCCAATACGCGATGATATTGCCGGTCTGGAGTCGCGGATCAGCGCGCTTCAACAACGCATTAACGAAGGGCGCTCTGCCGAAACCGAAGCGCTCTCAAGCGAGCTCTCCGGAATGCATACATCCCTGGCCTCTTTGACCACATCCGTTTCAGCTGCTGGTGCGACCGACTTCGGGCCAATACATGATCGGATTGATCGACTCGAGCGCAGCCTGGAAAGCCTAATGCCAGAACCCGTTGATTTTGGCACAATAAACCAGCGCCTGGATATTCTACGGTCGGAAGTCAACACGCCTGATCAGGCGCTCGACGGCTTACACGCAAGACTGGCCGGTATAGAAAATATCGTAAGCGCAATCGATCTGGGAAGCCTTTATCACCGGATGGATACGTTGGATGCAAACCTGTCTACAATCCGCACATCTGTCCAATCGGGCCCGAATTTCGCGCCTCTTGAACAACGGATTGTAGGACTCCACGAAGCCGTCAGAAACATGCCTGAACCTGACTTGTCCCCCGTCATCAGTTCGGTTCACGCCATAGAAGGCCGGCTCGATCTGGGTGCTCTGGAAAACCGCATGACCTCGATCGAATATGGACTAGCAGCCTTACACCATACATTACGCACACGGATTGATGGCGCCACAGACGTAACGGTAACACACAGCACGGCTGCAGCACCTCCGCCGCCGATATGGGAAACACCCGATACGGACGATCGCGACTATAACCGAGACGAAACAGACTACTCCCGAACGGAACGCAAATCCTCGTCCGGTCGCGATTCATCCCGTCGTGAACGGACCTCGCGCCGCGACCGCGAGGACAGAGAGCCCTATAATCGCGGGAATAGAGAATCGCGTTCCGAGCGCACATATTCACGCCGGGACTATTCCTCGAGATCATCGCGTAACCGGTCACGGGAGCGCGATACCATTAGCGCCGCCAGACGCCCCGGAGACAAGGCCAACCTTCTGACCAATGCAGCTTTTGGCACCGCCGATGAGCTCGAGCGGATCAGCGGTGTCGGCCCTATGTTGCATGACTTGCTAACCGGTATCGGGGTCTACTATTTTTGGCAGATTGCCGAATGGGGGCCAGAAGAAATTGAATGGGTCGACAATATGCTCGACGGATTCAATGGCCGGATCGAACGCGACAATTGGGTCGGACAAGCCCGGATTTTCGCGGATGAGCCAAGCACGGCGAACCGTCCCTAACGAAGACATCAAAGCCTGAATTAAGAACGCCCCGCGCTAGAATGCACGAGGGCGTTCTTTTTTTTCTACATGCAAGCCGCACTCTGATTTGTCCTGTCCAACCCAACGGCCAGACCGGACATCATTCGGGTCTGCTGCGGGCGCAGTGCACGGCCAGCAGCCGATTGACGGGTAGCCTTGTGCCACAAGCGGATGGCGAGGCAATTGATATTGCTCGAACAGAAGGTCCACATCATCCTGGCTCCAATTGGCCAAAGGATTGATTTTGAACCGGCCATCAGCGTACTCGAAAACAGGCAACGACAAGCGTGCGCCGCCGTGGAACCGTTTGCGGCCCGTCACCCAAGCGTCAAAGCCTTCGAGCGCAGGTGTCAGCGGTTGCACTTTACGAAGAGCGCAACACGCATCCGTATCCGTTTTCCAAAGTTTATTGTCGGGATCGACGCGCTCGCGCTCTGCCTCATCAGGTGTGAAGGTTCGCACGCCTGTTAGACCCAACTTTTCGATCAGCGTATCGCGGTAATCAATCGTTTGAGGGAAGTGCATTCCGGTATCGAAAAAGACAATCGGCATCGCCGGATCAACGTCCGCGATCAATGCAAGCATACATGCGCTTTCTGCTCCGAAGCTTGACACATAAGTCACCTTGCCAACCCATTCGCGCACCAAAGCCGCGCGCAAAACCGTCTGCGCAGACGCATCGCGCAGCTCCCCATTCAGCCGGGTAAGCTGCTGGTCGACAGTTTCATTCACGCGTGTCTTGATGCTCGAAGCAGTCATCAGGTTTCTCCTCGATGCCGCTTGGAGAAGACGGTTGTCCCGCTCCGCGCATCAGCCTGGTATATCTCCGAAAACTCGGCAATCGCAGCCTCAAAGCCGGCCTCATCCGTATTCGTCAAAACCAAGGCATCAAAGCCCGAACGCACCATCAGCAATGCCTGATCACGCAGCACATCCCCAACCGCGCGCAACTCGCCTTCATAGCCAAGCCGGCGCCGCAATAATTGCGCTTGCGAGTAACCGCGACCATCGACATATTTCGGGAACGTCACTTCAACCAGTTCCAGCCGGTCCAGATCATTCGCTAAATCCCGTGGATCATCTTCAGGGGATAAACGTACACCAAGCGGCAGGTTCCGTCCTAGCAACGCTTCGCGCTCCGCCTTGAAACGCGCCAAAGTTACTGTGACTTTGCCGTCCGGCAGGTCCGCATCGCCTTCGATGAAAGCCCAATCTTCCTCGGCAAGTCTTCCGTTTTTAATCAGCGGCATAAAGCGCCTCCTTGAATGGCTCCGTGCCAAGACGTTCAACAGCGTCAACAAAGCGCTCATCCTTGCTTTCACGTAAAGCACGATACTGTTCGACGACACGCTCGAGGGCTGCGGGCACTTCCTCCTGCTTAAGTCCTCTCCCAGCAATCTCGCCAATCTGCGCCTTCTCATCAGCCCGGCCGCCAAGGGTAATCTGGTAGTATTCTTCTCCCTTCTTATCGACGCCAAGAATACCAATATGACCAACATGGTGATGCCCGCACGCATTGATGCAGCCCGAGATTTTCACTTTCAGCTCGCCAATATCCTCCTGCCGTTCAATGTCGGTAAAGGCATGCTGGATGTCCGCAGCCAGAGGAATAGAGCGAGCATTGGCAAGATCACAATAGTCGAGCCCCGGACAGCAGATCATATCCGTAATCAGGCCAGCATTGGCAGCAGCCAAGCCGCCCGCCTTCAAAGCCAGGTACACAGAATATAGGTCACTTGTCCGGACATGCGGCAAAACGAGGTTTTGCTCATGGGTCACACGCACATCATCAAGACTGTAATCTCTTGCCAAGTCGGCAACCAACCTCATTTGCGCTTCTGTCGCGTCGCCCGGCGGAACCCCTTCCGGCTTCAGACTGATCGTCACGGAAGAATATCCAGCCTGCTTATGTGGATGCAGATTTACACGGCACCAACGCGCAAAGCCCACATCTTCGGATTTGGCCTCTTCTAACGCAGACGCCTCCTCTTCATTGGGAGCAGCAAATTCAGGCGGTGCAAAATAGGCGCTGATCCGGTCAATCTCGGCTTGCGGTAACGCCACTTTCTCATGCTCGCCTTGCGCGGCAAATTCGGCTTCAACCTCTTCGCGGAACGTCTCGACGCCGGTCTCGGCAACAAGAATTTTGATCCGCGCCTTATACTTGTTGTCACGTCGGCCATAGCGATTGTAAACGCGCATCACCGCTTCAAGATAAGACAGCAGGTCCCCCTTCGAGACCCAGTCGCGAATGCTCGGCGCAACATGCGGAGTACGCCCCTGCCCCCCGCCAGCAAACACTTCGAAACCTGTCTCGCCAGCATCATTCGCCTTCATGATCAGGCCGATATCGTGCAGCCTTATCGCCGCCCTGTCGCTTGCAGCAGCGGTGACCGCAATCTTGAACTTACGCGGCAGATAGGTGAATTCCGGGTGAAAAGTAGACCATTGGCGAATGATCTCGCACCATGGCCGCGGGTCTTCAAGCTCGTCTGCGGCTGCCCCTGCAAACTGATCCGACGTCGTGTTGCGGATGCAATTTCCAGAGGTTTGGTTGGCGTGCATTTCGAACGTGGCAAGCTTGGCCAGCACATCGGGAATATCTTTCAGCGCGACCCAGTTGAACTGGATGTTCTGACGCGTCGTGAAATGACCATAGCCTTTATCATAGTCACGCGCGACATCTGCCAATGCATGCATTTGACGCGAAGATAATTGTCCGTAAGGGATACAAATTCGCAGCATGTAAGCATGTAGTTGCAAATAGACGCCATTCATAAGGCGCAGAGGCTTGAACTGGTTTTCTGTAATCTCGCCAGACAAGCGGCGCTCGACCTGACCGCGAAACTGGGCCACACGGTCTGTCACCATCTGGTGGTCGAATTCATCATAACGATACATTAGCTCGTCGCTCCTAGGGTAAAGGGTAAGGTCCGCTCATCTGCCTTGATCGGCACATCATTGATACTTGCAGTGCGCGTTTGCATACGGCCATCTTCGGCAAACACCCAGTGCTCAAGGCCATGGGAGCGAAATGTGCCGCCAGAATCTGTGCGGTATTCATATTGGAACTGGACCGCAATGCGATCTTCGGCAAACGCGAACATTTCTTTCTTGAGACGGTAGTCTAGCTCGACCGTCCATTTGCGTTTTAGAAACGCCAAAATGGCCTCGCGCCCTTCAAGAAATTCCGACCGGTTCCGCCAGATCGTGTCCTCGGTATAAGCGAGCACAACGCGGTCAGCATCGCGCGTGTTCCAAAGGTCTTCAGCCGCCTGCACTTTCGCGCGCGCCGTTTCTTCAGTAAAGGGAGGTTTCAAGGCACTGCTCATCTTACAGTCCTTCTCTGGCATGTGGGATGCTTAGTGCATCTTCGGTTTGCTCAATCCATTTGACGACACGCGGATAGGACGACAGCTCGAACCCGCCCTCATGCGCAACACGCGTATAGGCAACAAGCGCGATGTCAGCCAGCGTCAAAGCGCCGCCGCAAATCCAGTCCTGCCCCTCAAGCTGGTCTTCCATGCGCTGCAAAGCGGCATACCCCTTGGTCAGCAGTGCCGGATCAATCTCGTCATCGGATAAGTTCTGATAGGCTTTTTTAAAGCGCCGCACCGCGATCGCCGTCTCGTGCGAGTATTGCTCCCAGAACAACCAGCTCATCATTTCTGCGCGCTTGAACCGATTGTTCGGGATCAAATCAGAATCTTCGCCCTCTGCGATAAACAGCATAATAGCATTGGATTGATCAACGGCGCCGCGCCCGGGCACACGTAAAACTGGAACCTGACCGGCTGGATTGATAGACAGAAACTCCGGCGTCCGGCTCTCGCCTGCCATAATATCAAGCTCGATCCAATCATATTTTACGCCGAGCAGGTCCGCGGTCCATTTCGGCTTCATGCAATTGCCCGAGTCCGAAAACCCATAAAGCGTTGGCTTATTTATCTCGCGAGTTGGCATCAGCGTCTCTTCGCAAATTCCGGATGGCACGTCGGGCCGTTTGCCCGGATCGACTCGCGCAGGGTCTCGCGTCCATCAATCTTGCCGTCTGCTGTGACCTGCATAAAGTAAGCGCCGGTCACATTTGCCTCGTCGGCCTGCGCCGCCGCTAACGCAGCATCAGCAGCATCGCCCGTAAAAGCGCCCAGCTCGCCAGCGTCTTTGGACCAGCTACCATCTGCGCGCATCCAGATCGTGTCGCCAGTTGTGGTTTCCCATGCCGTGATGCCTTTGGGTTGCTCGGCTTTCAATTTCGGTCGAACAGAACTCATACCGCACGCTCCAATGCTTTTCCGGTGGTTGCTTGTTGTGCCAATGCTTCTAGCGGTAATCCCGCTGTTTCGCCAATAATCAAAAGCGCTGGCCCTTTGATACCCGCGCCTTCAATCAAGCCGCCAAGGCCTGCCAGCGAACCGTAAACACGGATTTCATTGTCCCGCGTCCCGTTTTCGATAATCGCAACGGGCGTCTCCGGCGCACGCCCCGCCGCAATCAATTGTTCGCCAATCTGGGCCGAAGTGCCCACGCCCATGAACACGACAAGTGTCTGGTTCGCGCTTGCCAGCATGGGCCAATCAAGGTCGGGCACCTTATTGCCTTCAGGCGTTACTTTCGCATGTCCTGTTACGAAGGTCAGCACTTGGGCGTGATCGCGATGGGTCAGCGGCAACCCCGCAGAAGCAGCGCATCCAAAAGCCGAAGAAATCCCAGGCACAATGTGCGCGTCAACACCTGCCGCTTGCAGCGCTTGCAGCTCCTCGCCGCCGCGTCCGAACACAAAGGGATCGCCGCCCTTAAGCCGCACAACCCGTTTGCCTTCATGAGCTGCCGCAACCAGCAAGTCATGTATCTGGCTCTGCGGCACAAGATGATCGCCTTTGGATTTGCCCACCGGAACGCGCGTCGCATCTCGCCGGATCAAATCGAGAATTTCCGCGCTGACCAGCCGGTCATAAAAGACAATATCGGCTTGCTGTATCAATCGCAGCGCCTTGAGAGTGAGCAAATCCGCGTCTCCCGGCCCTGCACCAACAATATGCACAACACCATCAGGCCGGGCCCCCGCTAGCATCTCCTTAGCCAATACCAACGCACTCTCTTCGTCGCCCGCCAGAACCCGTTCAGCCACCGCTCCATTCAGCGCATCTTCCCAAAACCGGCGCCGCGCATCGAAGTCCTCAAGCGCCTCATAAACAGCAGGCCGCAAATCTCTGGCAAACCGCGCCAGATCGCCCATCCGCTGCGGCACCAAGCCTTCGAGTTTCATCCGCACCGATTTTGCCAGCACAGGCGCAGCCCCACCGGTCGCAATCCCGGCAACAATATCGCCGCGCTCAAGAATGCTCGGGACCGTAAAATCGCACAAATCGGGCCGGTCGACGACATTGACCGGCAACCCGTACTGGCGCACCAGATCATAGGCTTTCTGCATATTCTCGTCGAACCGGCAGGCAATAATCACGAATTTGGCCACATCCAGCGCAGGTCCGATATTCTCGAACGGTGAAATCGTAATCCGTCCCGCAAACTCCTGAGCAAAGCCCGGTTCAATGTCTGCGCCAGTAAAGACCGTTATCTTTGCGGGTGTTTTCGCGAGCAGCCGTACCTTGCGCCGCGCTTCTTCGCCACCGCCGAAAACGACGATTTGTGCACCGTCCATGCGGAAAAAGGTGGGAAAAACCTGCAAGTAAGCACTCCTATAGGATACCTAAATTCATCAGAAGTCCATAAATGGGTGTTGACGTCTATCACGCAAGCGTGGATGCCTAAGACCATCCTTTAGAGAAACTATTCCAGATGACCGATACGACCGACCGACTGCCGCCCCTCAATGCCCTTCGCGCCTTTGAAGCGGCTGCCAGACGCCTGTCTTTTACCAAGGCAGCAGAAGAACTCAACGTCACCCCGGGCGCAATCAGTCAACAGATACGCCAGCTCGAGGAATATGCCGGCACACCGCTGTTCAAACGCACCGGTCGATCCGTCCTCTTGACCGACAGCGCGCAGGCTTGTCTGCCAATGGTCCGCGAGGCGTTCGAGAAAATTGGCGAAGCCGGACGGGTGATGCAGGCGCCAGCACGAAAAGGTCGCGTGATGGTCACGTGCGCACCGTCTTTCGCCTCGAAATGGCTCGCCCCCAGATTGGAAGCCTTCCATCGTCACCATGACGGTGTCGAGGCATGGGTTTCAGCTGATATGGGGCTGACGGACTTTAATGGCGCTGATGCCGATATCGCAATCCGCTATGGTCGCGGCGTCTATGAAGGTCTCAAAGCCGAAGCCTTGCTTGATGAAACCGTTCTGCCAGTCTGCTCGCCTAGCCTGCTCGAAGGCGACGCGCCAATCCGCACACCCAAAGACCTCGCAAGCCATACATTGCTGCACGATGAGAGCCCGGAAAACGACCCCTCCTGCCCTGACTGGCCAAGCTGGCTTGCCGCGCGAAAAGTCCTCGGGGCAAATGCCCGGCGCGGACCACGCTTCAATCAAGCCGTGCTGGTGATTGAAGCGGCAATTTCCGGTCAAGGCGTTGCTTTGGCCAAACGCGCTGTTGCCGCTGCCGATCTTGCAGCAGGACGTCTGGTTGCCCCCTTTGCCGATGGGTCAACGGCCATCGATTTTGGCTATTGGATCGTCTACCCCAAAGGCCGTCACCTGACGCCAGATGTCCGCGCCTTTATCAAATGGGTCAAATCCGAAGCCGCCAATAGCGAAATCGTGGGCGTCTAAGCTACTCGCCCGGATGATATGTGCGCTGCGCCCGCGCTTCAACATCCTCGCGATAATACGCCACTGTCTTGAACTGGCGGTCAGCATATAGCTGCGCCTGATCGGTAAAGTGTGGCGAAGCCGGATCACCGCTCTGCCCACCTGCCAGCAGTGTCTTGGCGCTCAACCGGTCCCCAAACTCGACCGCCGCCACAAAACTGTTCCCGCGATAGCCGTACAAACGGTTCGTGTTTTCCGCGGCACGGGCACCATAAGCAGCCAATGCGCCCCAGCGGCCAGACGCCAAGCCAATCGGAATACTTGGCTGGTCATCATCAAATTCGAGATCAATATCACCTGACAAGCGCTGGAAACGGTTTACCTCGCCCCATGGTATCTGCCATGTGCCGAAATCCTCGTCCAACTCGGCCAGCGTCTCCGACAAAACCCGCATCCGCACGGCCGCAGCTTCTGTCTCACTCATATAGATTAGCCGCTCCATCCGCGAAAGATCGCTATAGCGTGCGCCCTCGCTGGCCAATTTCTCAGCATAAAAATGCCCAATCGTCATCGCCACGGAGTCTGCCGACACATTGCGGTCCCATGCCTTCAGAACGTCGATCGCTTCGCCCAAGCCTGATGCATTTCCTTCCGTCTCTGCAAATCCGGCCACCAGGCCATCAATCAAGACATCCATCGCGGGCAAATAATCGTCATAGGCAAGCTCGATCAGCCCATCCAGAGTGAGCTTTTCTGCGCCTGCCTCCATCTCTTCAAGCAGACCAATTGCATGTACTGCACGGAAATTCTCATCATCGGGTGCCATATAGGCTGGATAGTTCTCGCGCTTGGGACTAAACGCTCCTGCTGACGTAAATGGTGTCGAATTGGCGTTCTGTATCCAGCCATTTTCCGGATTGAACACGGTGACGATCTCGTCGACCTCATGCAGACCATTCCAGTCTGTCGCAGGATTGCTGCCATCGACGGGTTTGGAATAGTCAAACTGCGGATCACGACGTGGCATGAAGTTGCCATGATAATAAGCGATATTGCCGCTACTATCAGCGAAGACCGTATTGTTCGAAGAGTTCGTTCGGATATCCATCATCTGGCGGAACGCATCATGGTCTTCAAGTTTGGTCCGCGTAAACGACTGGCGCAAGGCATTGACGGGGTCCCAGTTGATCTTGGTCGCAACCCATTTTCCATCCTGCATATGTGTAATCGGACCATGATGGGTGTGATACATCTCGAATGTCCGCTCACCAAAGCCGCCCGAACCATCTGCATATTTCAGCGTAACGTCAGACACTTCGACAGGGCGCTTCTCGTTTCCATACGTGTAATAAAGTGTGCCATTTTCTTCGAAAACGTCCTCGACAAACTGGTCGATGAAATCGGCATAGGTCGACGTATGCATCCAGCCCGTATTCTCATTGAAGCCTTGATAGACAAAAAACTGCCCCCAAGTAACGGCGCCATAGGCATTCAGCCCCTCTTCCGAAACAACGTGCACCTCCCCACGAAAATAAAAGCTCGTATGCGGATTGATCAGAAGCATTGCATCACCGGATGCAGTATGTTCCCCGGAAACGGCAATCCCATTGGAGCCGCCCGGCTCACTATTGTCTTCTAAAATACGCGGCGCATTACGCGGTGTTCCATCACCATAAAAGGCTGTAATGCCGCCAAGCGGTATCTGTTCAATATCACCGCCAATCGAGCCTTCGGAGAAGAACATCGGCATCCATGGCTCGAACCGTGTCAACAAAGCAGGCGTCACATCGGGATGGGTTTCAAGATAATAATTGAGCCCGTCCGCATAAGCATCACATAAATCCTTGAGCCATTGCGGTGCGCCCTCATAGGCCGCCTTGGCTTCATCTACCGTCATGTAAAGCCGCGCACGCAGATCGCTGTAGAGCGCCTCCTCGCCTTCGACCTCGGCCAGCCTTCCAGTCGCCCAGATATAGTTACGCTCAACACGGGGGAAGTCATCTTCGGCTTGTGCATAGAGCAGACCGAAAACGGCGTCGGCATCGGTCTTGGCGTAAATATGGGGCACACCAAAATCGTCGCGAATGATCGTCACGCCTTGCGCGCGCTCGGCCAATCTCGCCGTGTCTTGTGTTACCTGTTCTGGCGTCGCCGTCTCGGATACTTGTGTAGGCCCACACCCCGAAAGCACCAACGCACTGCACACCAAAAAAGCTCTGAAACCTGAAATACACCGCATCATATTCTCCAAATCATTGGCCTCGGAACAGCCGCCCGTCCAAACAGACCTTATCCCATCCCATCAGAATCCCAAGGGTAAACTCTGCCCTAAGCAGAAGCAGTATTTTCGATACCAGACTTGGTTAGGCTTCAGATAAAAATGGGCGCATCGGCGCACGCTCTCTTTGTGTCTGGCTCCAATTTTCCGGCAACCAGGACGGCGCGTCACTTGGCGGCAGCGGCAGGTCCCCCAAAATAAGATCCGAAGCTCTTTCTGCCAACATAATCGTCGGGGCATTGATGTTGCCATTGGTCACACTTGGGAAAACGGAAGCGTCAACCACGCGCAACCCCTCAAGACCAATGACACGGCACTCGGGATCGACAACACTGGTCGCCGCATCAGGCGCCCCCATCCGGCATGTCCCGCATGGATGGTAAGCGCTTTCAACATTTTCACGCACCCATGCATCAATCTCGTCATCGCTTGCAATCTCGATCCCGGGCTGAATTTCATCCCCCCGGAACGGATCCATAGCCGGTTGCGCAATGATTTCTCTGGTGAGACGGATACACTGCCGCCAAGCCTCCACATCATCTGGATGCTGCAAGTAATTGAACTGAAGACGGGGCGGAGCATCTATATCGGCAGACTGGATCGAAACCCGCCCTCTCGCCTTGGGTTTGTTTGGCCCGACATGGACCTGAAACCCGTGACCCTTGATTGATGCCGTGCCATCATAACGCATAGCCGCTGGCAGAAAATGATACTGGATGTCTGGCGCTTTCAGTCCCGGTTTCGACCGAATGAAGGCACACGATTCAAAATGATTGGTTGCCCCCAATCCCGTCTTGAAGAAAAACCAGCGCGCGCCAATCAGAAACTTGCTAAACGGATCAAGCTTTGCATTTAAGCTCACAGGCTGTGTGCAATAATACTGGAAATAGACTTCCAGATGATCCTGTAAGTTTTGGCCAACCCCATCCAGAACGTGCACGGGTGCAATGCCCGCCTTGGACAAAATCTCCTCACCGCCAATGCCCGAGCGCTGCAAAATCATAGGGGAAGCAATAGAGCCAGCCGACAAGATCACTTCGTGGCGCGCTTTAAGCTCGACAGTGTCGCCGCCCGCCTTACCCCTGCGCCCGACAAAGCCGCAAACACGCTTGCCTTCCAGGAGCAACCTGTCCACCATCGTATTCGTAAAGATGCTGAGATTGGACCGCGTCTTGATCGGATCAAGATAGGCACGCGACGTTGATGACCGGATCCCGCTCTCCACGGTCATATGCATCGGGCCAAAACCTTCCTGACGGAAACCATTATAGTCCTCGGTTCGAGGATATCCGGCCTCGACCCCTGCATCGATAAAGGCCTGATAAAGCGGATTGCCGGCCATATTATTGCCGCCGCCAACTCCCAATGGTCCCTCACCACCCCGATAGGTGTCCTGGCCGCCCTGCCATGTCTCCGCCCGCTTGAAATACGGCAAACAGTCAGCATAACTCCAGCCCTGCGCGCCCGCCTCGGCCCAATCGTCAAAGTCGGCAGCCGCCCCGCGCACATAAACCATGCCATTGATTGAAGATGTGCCGCCGAGGCCCTTGCCGCGCGGACAAGTAATCTGTCGATCATTTATCGCAGGCTCGGGATCAGAACTGTACCCCCAGTTAAACCGCTTTGATGCCATCGGGTAAGACAGTGCAGTCGGCATCTGGACAAATATACTCTTGTCGCTACCGCCAGCTTCAATCAGCGCGACACTGTATTTGCCACTGGCACTTAATCTGTTTGCGAGCACACAACCGGCTGATCCGGCCCCAATGACAATATAATCATATGTTGCGCTCACACCGGCGCCCCTAGGTGCCAACCAGCTGTCTGCGCTTGGCTTCGCCAAAGGTCACAAGGCGACGCTCACCTTCATCCCAAAGTTTCAGGCGCGCGCAACGCAGGCTTTCGCGAAAGGTCAGCCGGCTCATCTGGGCAAGTTCGGGATGATCTCTCAGAACATCTGGCAAACGGTAGAAAGGAATATTGCTCGCGACATGATGAACATGATGGATGCCAATATTCCCCGTAATCCACATCAGCGGCTTTGGCAGCACATAATACGAGCTGCCGGCCAAAGCTGCCGCTTCATGCGACCACTCATCTGTCCGGTCCCATTGGGCCGCTTCATATTGGTGCTGAACAAAGAACAGCCAGACCCCGATTGATGCCGTTGTCGCAATGATCGCGACATGAACCGCCAGAAAAGCCAGCCAGCCAATTTGCGAAATGATGCCAAAGGCAGCCATCCCGATCACCAAATTGGTCCCCATAACGCTCACCCATGGTCGCCACCCGGCCCGTTCAAGCTGGGACGGCCAACGATGCTGCAAAAGGAAAACATAGGCAGGGCCGATAAAGAACATAACCGACGGGTGCCGCAATGCCCGATAGGCCCAGCGTCCAAATGAACTCCGCGCGCGATACTCCTCGATGGTCAAAGTCTGGACATCCCCGACCCCGCGACGGTCCAAATTGCCCGAATGGGCATGGTGGATTGCATGCGTATGTTGCCAGTAATAATAGGGCGTGAACGTCACGACACCCAATATCCGGCCAACCCAGTTATTCAGGCGTTTGGTCGAAAACATCGCGCCGTGGCCACAATCATGCTGAATGATAAACACACGCACCAAAAGACCCGCAGACGGGATCAACCCAAGCGGCATCAACCAGACGCTCATTTGAAACAAAACAAGTGTTAAGACCCAAAAACTGACGAACAGACCCATCGTAAGCGCCAATTCCGCAAATGCACGCTTGTCGTCCGCCTGCCTGTAAGGGGCCAGTTTTGCCGCCCAGACACGTTTGGGGCGGGATTTTTTCACAGTATTACCGTCTCCGCCTGAGGCAGCGGCTGCGAGGGACACATTCTTTTCCAATATCCGATTCCGAATCTAGTTGCTGCATCAGCCTAACATGCTGCTCATACTTCTCTAGCTCTTTTTGAACACGAAAACCTGATCGAAATCCATGCAAGTTTTACAGTACCGCCGCTCAGGCCGAACCAATCGGCGCCGGAAGACTATCAACTTTGACAATCCCGCGATTGAGCAGCTCTTCCGCAATCTGGACCGCGTTCAAGGCCGCCCCTTTGCGTAAATTGTCCGAAACGCACCAAAATGCCAGACCATTTTCAACCGTCTTGTCTCCACGCACGCGCGAAACGAAAGTCGCCCAGTCACCTACGCATTCGATCGGCGTCATGTATTGCTCTTCGGACGGGTCATCCACGAGCATGATGCCCGGGCTTTCCCTGAGAATTTTCCGCGCAGACCCGGGCGTGATCGGGTTTTCAAACTCGACATGTACAGCTTCGGAATGTCCGACAAAGACCGGCACACGTACAACAGTGGCCGTCAGTTTGATGTCCGGATCAAGGATCTTGTTGGTTTCCCGAACCAGTTTCTCTTCCTCTGTCGTATAGCCATCAGGCAAGAAGTCGCCGCCATGCGGGATCACATTGAACGCGATCTGCTTGGGATATATCTCCGGCGTCACTTCATCATTTACGAAAATGCCGCGCGTCTGGTTCCACAATTCGTCCATTGCATCTTTGCCAGTTCCAGACACCGACTGATATGTCGCAACCACAACCCGCTTGATTTTCGCCGCATCATGCAAAGGCTTCAGAGCGACCATCAATTGCGCTGTCGAACAATTTGGATTGGCAATGATATTCTTCTTGGCATAGCCCAATACAGCGTCCCCGTTCACTTCGGGAACGATCAGCGGCACATCCGGGTCCATCCGCCAGGCAGACGAATTATCAATAACGATACAGCCAGCTGCCGCGATCTTGGGAGCCCATTCCTTTGACACGGAGCCGCCGGCCGACATCAGACAAATATCCGCCTCGGAAAAATCAAACTGTTCGAGATCCTGACATTTTAGCGTGCGATCACCATAGCTGACCTCCCGGCCAACCGAGCGACGGGACGCAAGCGCAAAAACATCGTCCGCAGGAAAGGCGCGCTCTGCAAGTACATTTAACAACTCATGTCCGACATTCCCTGTCGCACCAACAATCGCAATCCGCGTCGCCATGACCAAATCTCCAAATTTACCCGCATGTGATCTGGACTGATCACAGCGAAGCACGGCATATCTTCTTTATCAAATAACTGCAAATCCAATACAAAACCCGACGCAAATGTGTTATAGTGACGATAGGAAACAACCAACAATTATGCGCCTGCAAGATCACATTATCAGCCGTTACATCAAATGCTACAATGAACGCGACATTGAGGGCTTACTTGCGTGTGTGACCGAAGACGTGATCTTCGAAAGCATCTCGAATTCGGGGCAAAATATGCGGCTAGAAGGCCGTGACGCGATGGAAGAAGTTGCAAGGCTGTCAACAAACGCATTTTCTTATCGGCGGCAAAAGATCATCAATTTTGTCGACGGCGGAGACAAGGTGAGCGCTGAAGTGCAATTTGAGGGCAAGGCTGCTGTCGATTTACCTGATGGCACAAAGGCCGGTGAAATGCTGACATTCGTTGGCGCCAGTTTCTTCGAACTAAATGGTGGTTTGCTTTGCAGGATCGCTGATTACAGTTAAACGTTAATGGTTACTTTGAACCTTAAGCTTTGTATTATCTATTTATTTGCACTGATATCGTAATGTTTGCCTCATAACGTTTGATGAGTCAGGTCCTCAGGTCCAATGCAAATTTTGCCAATATCAATGATAGAGCGTTTCCTGGCACTGCCTGAGATACCAGACGAACACGCTGCCCGTGTTCGCGGCGAGCAAATTGCAACTTTCAAAACACTCCTCCCTTTCGGCATTGGCGCAACCGCCACAAACGCTGCGGCCGTCGTATTTTTTACATTCTTGTCGGGCTGGACCACCGGGATGGCAGTGTGGGCAGCCATTTGCGCAATCATACTGACCATTAGTATTCCGCAAACTATCCGCATAAGCAGATCCAGAAATACTGTCAGACCGCGCCCTGCCCGAGATCTCAAACGTCCGGGCTATAGCGCTTTGGCGATGGGCTTTGTGTGGGCGTGCGCGCCCCTGTTCATTATTCCAACAGGGTCAACATCGCAAATCTCACTGGCTCTCACAGTTAGCGCCGGCATGATGTGCGGCGGAGCCTACATCTTCTCGACCGTTCCCCGCGCCGCCACATATTTTGTTTTCCTGATTGGCGGTGGCGTAACACTTGGTCTTATCATGTCTGATTTTGGGTCCCTCAAATGGCCCTTTATTGCAGTTGTCGTATGCTACATGCTGACAATGTGGAAAGCGGCCTATTGGAACTATGCAAGCCATGTCCGCAACTGGTTGCAACAAATCCAGATGAATACCCAAACCGATGAATTGGTCCGTCAAAATGAAGTGATCAACATGCTTCTGAAAGATTTCGAGGAATCCGCTTCAGATTGCCTCTGGGAAGCGGATGCCGAAGGCAGAATTACCCACACATCCAATGCCTTCGCCGAACGCCTCAATGCCTCAACCGACCAGGTCATCGGCCGCAAAATGCCTGATCTACTGATTGAAGGCGGCGCCAACGAATTGGACGTACAGCGGCTCCATATCAAGGTCCTGAACAATACATCTTTTTCGGACGAACGGATCAAACTGAATAAAAATGGCACCGAACGCTGGCTTTGCTTTACCGGAAAACGCAAATCCGGTGGCGGATATCGCGGCGTTGTTGCCGACATAACAGCCGCCCACATAGCTGAGCAACAAATCAGCTTTATGGCCCATCATGATTCTTTAACAACATTGGCAAACCGCGATCAATTGAACCGTCAGCTCGACAGCGCTGTCAAGCAAGCGGATGAAAACGCAAAGAGTTTCGCCCTGTTGTGTCTTGATCTCGATAAGTTCAAAACCATAAATGATCTTCACGGGCATTACATCGGTGACAATGTGCTGTGCGCTTGCGCAGACCGTATGCGCGCCTGCCTGCCTGAGGGAGATCTCGCGAGCCGCGCAGGCGGTGACGAGTTCATGCTCCTGATCCAATCGCCCCATACGCACGAAGATCTGAAAGTCTTGGCGGACCGTCTCATACAAAGCATCGAAGCACCAATCCAGATCGGTGAAATACAGGTACAACTCAGTGCCAGCATAGGCCTTGCAGTTTATCCAGAACATGCCAGCTCGGGCGGGGCACTTATCAAAGCGGCTGACCTGGCCTTGTATCGCGCGAAAAATGCCGGCCGTGCCCGCGCCACAATCTACAATCGGGCAATGGACGACGAAGTCAGCCGGCGACGGTCCATAGAAGCGGACCTGCGATCAGCTTTGGCCAATGGCGAGTTCAGACTGGTCTATCAACCGCTCATCGACAGCCAGTCTCGCAAAGCGACAGGTTTCGAAGCCCTCCTGCGTTGGGACCACCCGACAAAAGGTCCTATACCTCCCGAGCAATTCATCAATATTGCCGAACAAACCGGACTGATCGGCCCTATTGGAGATTGGGTCATCCGTCAGGCCACCAATGAAGCAGCCTGTTGGTCCGACAAACAAAGCGTCTCAATCAATTTGTCGCCCGTACAGGTCAAAGACCCAAATATTCTCCAGACGATTATCAGCTCCCTGGCAAGCTCCGGATTAGAGCCAGGCCGCCTGGAATTCGAAGTCACGGAGACGGTTCTGCTCGACGATTCCGAACACTCCATGAAAACACTTGCCGACCTGCACAAACTGGGTGTGCGTATCTCGCTTGATGATTTTGGAACCGGTTACTCTTCGCTCACCTATTTGCGCGCCTTCCCCTTCGACAAAATCAAAATCGACAAATCTTTCATCCAGTCAATCGACGAAAGTCATGAGTGCCGCGCCATTGTACGCGCGCTCGTCGGGCTCGCGACAAATCTGGGCATCCGGTCAACTGCCGAGGGCGTGGAGACCAGCGCCCAGATCGAAAGCGTCATGAATGAAGGCTGCTCCGAGCTTCAAGGGTTCTATTTCTCCCGTCCGCAGACAGCAGAGACCCTTCAGGCCAGCGGACTATTGCGGCGCGCGCCCAAAGGACAGACATCTTCGGCCAAGCCGACAGAAATGAAGCAGGCAACGCCAAAGCTTCCAGGGCCTGAGACGAAGGCCTCATAGCGCGCTGATAATCGCGTCCGTCATTTGTATTGTCGAGAGTGTGCCGCCAATATCGCGGGTACGCGCGCCCTGTCTCAAGGCACTGCCAACAGCTGCATTGAGTTGATCCGCCGCTTCGGTCTTGCCAAGCGACCAACGCAAAGCCATCTCCAGCGACAAAATTGTCGCGCAGGGATTGGCCACGCCCTGACCTGCAATATCGGGTGCCGATCCATGCACCGGCTCATACAGACCCGGAGTGCCCGCCCGCCCCAGGCTCGCAGAGGGCAGCATCCCGATTGATCCCGTCAGCATCGCAGCCGCATCCGACAAGATATCGCCAAACAGATTGCCGCACAAAATCACATCGAATTGTTTTGGTGCGCGCACCAGCTCCATCGCGCAGGCATCCGCCAATATGTGGGTCAACTCGACGCCCTCGCCTTCACGCTCGTGCAGGGCAGTGACTTCCTGCCGCCAGAACAAACCGCTCTCCATGACGTTCGATTTTTCAGCCGACGCCACTCGGCCGCCCCGCCCACGCGCAATCTCAAACGCCACACGTGCGACCCGTTGAACCTCCGAAGCAGTATAGCGCGATGTCTCATAACCAAACCGTTCACCACTCGCCATCGTTTCGATCCCGCGAGGCTCTCCAAAATAGACACCGCTCGTCAGCTCACGAACAAACATAAGGTCCAGATCTTCGATCAGGTCACGCTTCAGGCTCGACGCATCCACCAGAGGCGCAAAACAATAGGCAGGGCGCAAATTCGCAAACACATCAAGTTCTTTGCGGAGCCTGAGCAACCCCATTTCCGGCCGCTTGTCTCTTGGGACATCCGCCCATTGGGCTCCGCCCACAGCGCCCAGAAGAACCGCATCGCTCGCCTTTGCGCGGGCCAGCGTCTCATCGCTGATCGCGTCCCCTTCCTGATCATAGGCGATGCCGCCGACCAAGGCCTCTTCGAACGCTAGATCCGGAACCAGGATTTCAGCCACACGGCGTGCCTGAGCCACGACTTCAGGTCCAATACCGTCGCCGGCGAGCAATAGAATAGTGGTTGTCATTGAAGCGCACTCCTATTTCGCAAGCCGTTCTAGAGCGAAACAGGATGCGCCTCAATGCGACAGAGTCATTTAGACGAAGCTTTATTGGCCTTTACGCTGTTTGACCTCTTCTTCCCCCGCAACCTCGCGATCTTCTTCATCGAACACAATGGCGGCTTCGGCATCTTGCGCATATCCGCGTGACTTTTTGCCAAGCCGCTGCATCGTAGCGCTCAACTGTCCCGCTCCAACGGCAAGCTGTCTTGATGAATTCACACCAACACTGTCCGCATCCTGGAAACTTGCAAACTCTGCTCCAAGGAAAACGACCTCCCATCCCCGTGCACGGGCACGGTCAAGCGCGGCTTTGGCCCCGGCTCCTGTCATTTCGCGCGAGGCATTCTCGGCACCATCAGTCATAATCACCAGAACAGCCTTTTCGGGCGAGTCCGCCTCGGCGAGTGAAACCATTTGCCCGATAGCATCATAAAGAGGCGTCATGCCACGTGGACTTGCTTCATCATTGGTCACCTCGGTCCATTGTTCAGCGGCAACACTTCTGCGCAGAACGTCGAACTGCAGGCCATCCTGTGCGTCAAAAACAGCAAGGCTCACTTTCGTGTCGAGATCGGCCTCACCAACCTCTTCTTCGCCGACCGATTTGGCATAGGTATTGACCGAAGTCAGCGCCTCGTCCCAGATGCCCGACATGGAGCCGGTGCGGTCTAGCAAAATATAGGAATGTACGGATGTATTTTCAGGTTGGGCCAAAGTAAGGTCCTCCTTTGCGGGTGCCCCAAATGCGGCACCGATTGACAGAAATAGAACAGCACTGGTCGCGAGCCAAAATCTACGCATGACGGGTTTCCCTGTTTTGTTGATGGTATGGACCTAGTGACCAAACGCGACGAAATTTTGCCGAGCCCGTGCCGATTTGGTGATTATGGTCCGACACGGATCACGCGAGCTTGATTTGCCTCTCCACAAAAGATGAGCCAAGTGAACCGCTAGAAAACCATCAGGTGATGTATGCCAACCGGCACCCCAGAAACGGACCGGACCAAACTTGTTCTCGGGCGGATCAAATCCCGCCGCAAACAAATTTCGTTCACCTATCTGCTTACCCTGATCGAGAATATATTTGAACTGATGTATCCGTGGGCGATCGGTATCGCGATCAATGGCTTGCTGATGGATAAATGGCAGCTGGTGATCCCGTTGATTGTGATCTGGGTTTTGCACATCGTGATCGGCGGGTTGCGTCAGCTCTACGATACGCGTCTCTTCACACGCATCTACTCGGCCATGGCTGGGGATGTTATTGCCCTACAGCGCGAAGATAGCACAGAAGTCAGCCAAGTTTCGGCTCGTGTCGATATGGCAGAAGAGTTCATCGATTTTTTTGAAACGGAAATGCCGGTCATCTTCGCAACAATAATCAGCCTGATTGGAAGTCTTGTCCTCTTATTCTTCTATGATGTCTGGTCGGGCCTGATCATTGCTGGCCTCTTCGTACCAATTGCAGTCATTAACTTCATCACCGGACGGCGCGCGTTGAAAATGAACGAGGCCTACAACACGCAATGGGAAGAAGAAGTAGACATTGTTCGTCAAGCGCACCCGCGCCGCACCCGTGTTCACTTTGGCCGATTGGCGCAATGGAAAATCCGTTTGTCGGACATCGAAGTTGTCAGCTGGACCTCGACAGGCGTGCTGACCCTTGGCGCGACCATTCTCGTACTGGTGCGAGTGGCGGGCATTCCGGGCGTGTTAGCCGGAGACATATTTGCCAGTCTGGCCTATGTGTTGCGCATCGAACAAGCACTCGATCGAGTACCCGAAACGGTTCAGCAGGTTGGGCGACTGATCGATATTCGTCGCCGCATACGTAGCCTTTAGTCTGAGACCGGTTGTCTAAACCTCACGCGTCTCAGCAACTTCATGCGCACGTATAGTCCGCTCAAGGAATGTCACACCAGCAAGAGCGTCGCGCCAAACCGACATGTGCGGCTCTTTGAAATGAGCCTCTAACGCATCCCAACTTTCCCAGCGCTCCAAAACACGCATGATCGCCGGATCAAGGACATCAACAGCATAGGTGTAGTCAATACATCCGCTTTCAGCCCGACTCGCAGCGATCTGCGCTTCTGCAGCCGCGCGCACCGTCTCGAAATCACCAGCGTTTTGCATACGGACAAAGCCTTCAACAATCACCATTTTCTTCCCCCTATCCGAGCCAAGGTTGTGACAATTTCCGCGCCTCTTCAAATCCGGAAATCCGTTCCGAGCGTGTCAGGCTTTGCCCAATCTCATCCAGGCCAGCCATCAGATTGGCTTTGCGCCCTTGATCGATATCAAAAGCATGCACATGTCCGTCTGGCGCGATGACCGTCTGACTCTCAAGATCGATAGTAAACACATGATTGCCCCCACCAGCCTGGGCCGCCAGTTGCTCGATCACCTCTATCGGCAAGGCGATCGGCAAGATGCCATTCTTGTAGCAATTATTATGAAAAATATCAGCAAAGCCGGGCGCAATTACACACGTTATCCCTTGATCGAGCAAAGCCCAGGGCGCATGTTCACGTGACGATCCGCAGCCAAAATTTTCACCGGCAATCAGAATGTTTGCCTGCTGGAAGGCCGGTCGGTTCAACACAAAATCAGGATCGGGAGATCCATCCGCATTGGTCTTCAGATCGAAGAACAAGCCCTCGGCCAATCCAGTACGCGTGACCGTCTTCAAGAACTGTTTTGGAATGATCATGTCGGTATCGACATTGGCCATAGGCCGTCCCTTCTCCAGCAATGGAGCGGCGGTTCCGGTTAGAGTGGTAAATGCTTTCATGGTCTCCCTTACGCCTCCTCATGCGCAATGAACAGCGTCGGCACTTCGAGCGTACCGTTTTTCACTGTGAACACGCGGCTACCTGGTTTGCGCCCTTTGCGGATCTCCGACACAATCAAACCCTCCCCTTCAAGCCTTGTGTGCGTTGCTTCGAGATCATCCACGGCCCATGTCAGGCCCCAGACGGAATCGGCAGCATCTCTCTCCTGCGTCTCGCCAAGCCGATGGATCACTTCCAAAGTCAGCCCGCCCAGCCGGAAGAACAAAAACCGTGTTTTCCATTCCTCAGCGGTCCGGTCGAGCGCAAACCTCAAGCCCAGCCTTGCCCCATATAGCGCCGCCGCACGATCAGGATTGGGGGTATTGATCACCAGATGATCAAGACGTGTGGCTGCCGCATTTCCAATTTGCTGCGCAGGCAAAGCCCCGTCCGTGTGTTGCAACACAAATGTCTTCACACCGCCACATGCAGCATCGGCGCAACGAAACCGCTTCCATTTGCGCGCATTGCCCGTTTCCAAATCAGTACTCTCGCCGTCGGACACATCGGACGGTGAGAGCCCGCGCCGCCCAAAAGCATGATGGGCCATGCCAATATCCGGCACTTCATAGGCGAGGCTTGTTATTTGCGGACCAGACTGCGCCAACATCTCGCGCAAGCGCAGCCCAACCGCGCCTTCTCCTTTTGGTGCCATCAGTTCGAGCGCCGTGTTGGCCACCCTAAACAAAGCCGTTGCGCTGCCAACGCCCGCATCCTCAGCCCGCCAAACCGGGGGGGCGCCCAGCAGGGTCTCATAGGCTGCAATGCCAGCGTCAATATCAGGACAAATGAGAACGAAATGGTCTAGCCGTGTGATCATCCACGCTATCTAGCAGAGGAGATCGCAACGGTCACCGTTTTCCCGCCAAAACCATGTACCAGATCGCGTGCGCGTACCGTGACCTCGCTGACCCCAGCAGGAATCTTGACGCCGGAAAGCGAGCGAACAAAGGGTTGCTCGTTCACGTGCGGATGAGCAAGCTCCCGCGTGGCCAACACCGTTCCGTCCGGCAACAACACTTCCCACGCATCAGCATAATGGTCCCAGCCATCATCGGCATGTTCAACTTCAACATTGATTGTGAAAGTACCGGGCGCTGTCTCTTTCAACTCGACCGATAGCACATCCGCTTCATCGGCATTGGCCGACAAAGGCGCCAGAAAAGACAATACGAAAAGCCAAGCTACAATACGAACCATGG
>CAZXXY010000002.1:32161-43587 GCA_964644755.1 uncultured Hyphomonas sp.
GACAAAGGCGCCAGAAAAGACAATACGAAAAGCCAAGCTACAATACGAACCATGGCGTATTTTTAGCCAGTTACCAAGGAGGTTTGCAAGTGAGAAATTACACATTATTCGAATCCCTCTGACGATTTGCCATGCCAGATGAAAAACGGGTCCAAACAGATATAAATCAGATACGCAAAGTCTCCAGCGAACGGGCCTGTTGCCCCGCTGAGTCAAAATTGTCCGGTGCGAGCCAAGCCTCATATGCCGCTTTGAGCGCAGGCCAATCTTCATCGGTGATAGCCAACCATGCCGTATCCCGGGCTTTGCCCTTCACGACCATATCATTCCGGAAGACACCTTCGAATTGAAACCCGAACCGCTCTAGACGTACATATGCGCCTTGCAAAAATTCCGGCTCAGGGCGTTCCCTTGGAGCCCAATTGGCAAGGCTCACCCGATCACCCCGTTCACCGCCGCTTTTGCCGCGAGCGCAGGGCTCATCAAATGGGTCCGGCCACCGCGCCCTTGGCGACCCTCAAAATTACGGTTCGATGTCGAGGCGCATCGTTCGCCCGGTGATAAAATGTCCGGATTCATACCAAGACACATGGAACAGCCCGGCTCACGCCATTCAAAGCCTGCCGCGAGAAAAACGTCATCAAGCCCTTCCGCCTCGGCCTGAGCCCGCACCAGACCGGAGCCAGGCACAACCATCGCCCGCACACCATCGGCCACTCTTGCGCCCCGCGCAATCTCGGCCGCCGCGCGCAAATCCTCAATCCGCGAATTTGTGCACGAACCGATAAATACGCGCTGGACAGGCGTGCCCGCGATGGGCGCTCCGGCCTCAAGATCCATATACTCCAAGGCACGCCGGATCGCAGCCTGTTTGACCGGATCACTGACATCCTGCGGCGATGGCACGGTGGCCGACAAAGCAATCGCTTGCTCGGGACTTGTCCCCCAAGTCACTGTTGGTTCAACATCCTCACCGCGAATATGCACGATCTCGTCCCATTGGGCATCCTCATCCGAAAACAGGGTTTGCCAATATTGCAACGCGATCTCCCAGGCACCCGCTTTCGGAGCAGATGGACGCCCGCTTATATAATCGAACGTGACCTCATCAGGCGCAATCAGGCCCGCCCTTGCGCCACCTTCGATGGACAGATTGCACAGCGTCATCCGCCCTTCCATCGACAGCGCCCGCACAGCCTCGCCGCGATACTCCATGACATAGCCAGTACCGCCCGCCGTACCAATTTGCGCGATCAGATGCAGCGCCAGATCTTTGGCCGTTACGCCCGGCCTCAACGCGCCCGACACCTCGACCGCCATATTCTTCATTTTGCGCGCCCGCAGCGTTTGCGTCGCGAGCACATGCTCAACCTCGCTTGTGCCAATCCCATGAGCCAGCGCACCGAACGCACCATGGGTCGACGTATGGCTGTCGCCGCAGACAATTGTCATGCCCGGCTGGCTCCGTCCCTGCTCGGGGCCAACGACATGCACAATGCCATTATTGATGTCACCCATCGGAAAAAAAGGAATGTCATGCTCGGCAACATTTTTGCTCAGCATTTCAAGCTGGGCCCGCGCAGCCGCGTCCTTCACACCGGCCAGTCCCGCAGCCTGATTTTCCGTTGGCGTGTTGTGGTCTGCCACAGCAAGCGTCAAATCCGGCCGACGGACTTTGCGCCCGGCAAGTGCCAATCCATCAAACGCCTGAGGCGTTGTCACTTCATGGATCAGGTGCAGATCGATATAAAGCAGCGCTTCGCCAGTTCCCGCATCCATATCAACAAGGTGCGAGTCCCAAATCTTATCGTAAAGTGTTTTACCCGACATCCGCTTGCAGCGCTCCATTCACGTCAAATTACCGAGTGGAGTAATGAAAGACACAACGTGCTTTTGCAAGCAGAACCATTTCTAGGCGCTGCCCCGATGCTCCACAGTCCGATCCAACATTGCCAACTCGGCAGTCAGCCATTGATAGTGCTGCTCAAGCCGCAAAGCCATGCCAAGATCAATATCTGCTCGCATAGCGACTTCTTCGCGCCATGCTTCCAGCACCCGCACTTGCATTGCAAGCCAGGCTTTCATTGATCGGTTACTGATTGCAACTCATTCGCAAATATGAGTCTGAACCGAACCATAACAAACTGCTTGATCGCCATGTTATTTCAGCGCGGGCCGAAAATGTGGCAACGTCTTCCAAACGCTATGGGAGGAAGAAACTATGAGTCTGGGAAATTTTTCAGTGAGCCTTGCGGTAAAAGACCTCAAGGCGTCCCGCGAATTTTATGAAACGCTGGGATTTGCCGTCTTTCATGATCAATCCGCCCATAATTGGATGATCCTGAAAAGCCCAACAGCGACCATTGGGCTGTTTCAGGGCATGTTTGAGGGCAATATCCTCACCTTCAATCCCGGTTGGGATGCAGATGGCCAGCCTGTGACACCGTTCGAAGATGTTCGCAGCATTCAAAAGCGGCTCAAATCCGCTGGGGTCGAAATCGCCCAGGAAGCCGACGAAACGAGCACCGGGCCCGCAAGCTTTATGGTCACCGATCCAGATGGCAACATGGTCATGATCGACCAGCATGTGGAGAAGCCGACCTAAGCCAGGCCCTAAACGCAAAAGCCCCACGCAAGATGCGCAGGGCTTTAAACTTGTTCAAATATCGACTTTGCGAAAGCCTAGTCTTCGGCGCCGCCTTCAGGGGCTGCGCTCTCAGCTTCGGCCGCTGCAGCAGCTTCCTCAGCCGCTTTGGCCTCTGCTTCTGCAGCAGCAGCCGCCTCAGCCTTGGCTTTTGCAGCCGCTTCGCGCTCGGCAGCAGCAGCTTCTTTGCGGGCAAGCTTGTCAGCAGCTTTTTGACGTTTCCGCTCGGTCTTCGATACGGCGATAACCGTTTGCTCGATCCCGTGACCGGAGGTCCGCTCGGCGATGCGAGCAGATTTGCCGCGGCGATCACGCAGATAGTAAAGCTTGGCGCGACGGACGCGGCCCTTACGCTTGACTTCGATGCTTTCAATCATGGGGGATACGACCGGGAAAACCCGCTCGACGCCTTCGCCGAAGGAAATCTTGCGCACCGTGAAGCTTTCGTTCAAGCCGCCGCCCGAGCGTGCAATGCAAACACCCTCATAACGCTGAACGCGCTCGCGCTCACCTTCTTTAATGCGGACATTCACTGCCAGCGTATCACCCGGAGAGAAGTCCGGGATAGCCTTGCCGCCGGTAACCCGGGCGACTTCTTCGGCTTCTATTTGTTCAATCACATTCATCGTCCGTCTCCGACGCTCGTATTTCTGTCCCTGAAGGGTAAGCGGCCCATAAATCGGGTCTACGCGCCCGTGTCAACGCTTTACTTCGGTTAAGACGCCATTGTTCGATCGCCGCATGATTGCCCGACAGCAATTCTGGAGGGATTTCGCGCCCCTCCCAGACCCTTGGAGCTGTGTACAAAGGGTACTCCAGAAGCCCCGTTTCGAAGCTTTCATCGGCAATCGACGCAGCATTACCGGCCACACCGGGCAACAGCCGCACAGCCGCTTCGATCATGGCCTGCGCGGCAACTTCCCCGCCGGCCAAAACAAAATCTCCCAGCGACACTTCTTCAAGACCCCGTGCTTCAATCACCCGCTCGTCGAGCCCTTCAAACCGGCCGCACAGAATAACCACGCCGGGCCCGTCTGCCAATTCATGGGCGCGGGTCTGGGAAAACGGTTTCCCGCGCGGGCTGGGATAGATCACAGGACGGCCCTGTGCCTCGACCGCATCAATGGCAGCCGCCGCCACATCTGCACGCAAAACAAGCCCCGCGCCGCCGCCAGCAGGCGTATCATCGACTTTACGATGCTTGCCCTGGCCAAATTCACGCAAATCAACGGTTTCCAGCCCCCAAAGCCCCTCTTTTCGGGCACGGGCCAGAATGGACACATCCAGCGCCCCCGGGAAAGCCTCGGGATAGAGCGTAATAATGGTGGCGTTAAACATGGACCGACTTAAATTCCAGAATGCTCTCGGAGTCACGCATATTTCGTCATATGGGCGCTAGAAAAGCGTTCTTGCCAACTCGTCCGAATAGGAACATTGTCAACCTTTGGGCGATTTAAATGGGAGAGGTTATAATGATTGGATTTGCAGAAGCTTCAAAGCGTTTCTTTACACGCGCGTTTGATTTTCAGGGACGGTCGTCTGCATCGGAATACTGGTTTGCCATGCTCATGCTAATTATCCTAAGTGTTATGCTAGTATTAGTGCTTTCGGGCCTTGGCGAAATCGGAGCAATTATTCTGCTTATTCTGTATTTTGCCGCCATCATACCATCGATATCAGTCGGCGTGCGACGACTGCATGATACAGACCGGAGCGGCTGGTGGTATCTCATTACGTTTATTCCTCTCGCATCACTCCTTTTATTGGTTTTCTTCTGCATAAGTGGCACAAAAGGGCCAAACCGGTTTGGCGAAGATCCGTATGGCGCGCCACCTCAGGATGCCTTCAGCTAAGCTGCTTATCGCGCGATCGGCCTACACATCCGGCCAATCGCGATAGAGGCCGAATTTAACGTTCTGAACCATGGCATTGGCCGAAAAATGCAGCGTGTCGGTCAGCCCTTCGCGGGCGGCAGCGGCCTTGAACGCCTTGTCCAATTGCGCCAGATCAAGAGTCTCGATCTGGACCAAAAACTCCGGAAACGCCTCCGGTTTCAGACCAAGCTTACACCGCAGCATCCGCCACGTCTCAATCATGCGTTCGCCCTCTAAATGGTCAAGAAACAAGGACAAAGCCTCGGAAAACTTGCCCTCATCCGCGTCCGGCTTCAATTCAAACCATATCTGATAAACGTCCATAACAGGCTCCATAACGCAACTTGCACATGCTTGACATCCTTTGCCAGCTACCGGCAAGCCTGTGAACACGAAACCGAGGACAAACCGACCCGTGACGCAAGCAAAGCCCGATCTTTCTATCCTGATCCCTTTTTTCAATGAAGCTGGAAATGTCTTGCCAGTGATTGAAGAGGTGACGCGCACACTCGACGGGCTGGCCTTCGAAATCATCGCCATCAACGATGCGTCGACCGACGCCACCGCCGCCGAACTGGCCGAAGCGAAAACCCGCTGGCCCGACCTGTTGACCGTCAAGACACATATGGAGCGGGCCGGTAAATCGGCAGCGCTTTTCACCGGCCTGAAATATGTTCAGGGGACTTGGGTGCAATTGCTCGATGGCGACGGACAGAACGATCCGGCCGACACACGCCGCGTCTGGGACGCCCATTTCACCAAAAGCGAATTTGATGCCCTGAACATTGGCGATATGCCCATCAGGCTTGGACTGATCGCCGGCAAGCGGACCTCGCGCAATGATAGCGGGTTCAAATGGGTCCAGTCGCGCCTCGCCAACGGGGTCCGGAAGCTCCTATTGAACGACAATGCAAGCGATAGCGGCTGCGGCTGGAAGCTCATCCGCGCCGAGGCCTTCCGCGAACTGCCCTATTTTGCCGCCATGCACCGGTTCTTGCCTGCTTTGGTCAAACGCGCAGGCTGGGCTGTGATTGAAGAACCGGTCACCGACAGGCCACGCCAGCATGGACAATCGAAATACGGCTTCTTCGGACGGCTGGGTGCCGGCATCTTCGATCTGATCGGCGTGTTCTGGCTGGTCCGGCGCGGGCAGCACGGCGTGGCACAAGAATGGCTCGAAGCCCAAGGCCACGAGCCGGACTAGAAGATCAATCCTGCTCCGGCGCGCCGCTTTCATCGGCCCATAGATCGAGCGTAGCAATCTGCACCTGCCCCGCGCCCAGATCGACCTCGGGCACATCAATCAGGCTAAACGGCACCATCACGCTTTTGCCGGTCAAGGTGACGCCTTTGTCCGGCATGATCTCGAGCAGGTCACCTGCGCCAAAATTATGCACCGCTTTGATCTGGCCGAGCTTGTCTCCATCCGGCGAGATAGCGACAAGGCCAACAAGGTCTTCGACATAAAAGTCATCTTCGTCCGGCTCAGGCAAATCGCTGCGCCGGATATGCAGCAATGTGCCTTTCAGCCCATCCCAATATTCTTTCTGCTCGGACTGTTCAGGCGAGACAATGAACTGGTCTTTTGTTGTGCGCGCGGTTTTCGGCGTGAGCAGAACCTGCCCGTCTTCGCCGACAAGAGGACCAAGGGTCAGCACGCTGGCCGGATCCTCGGTGAAGCTTTTGATCCGGCAATCCCCGCGCACACCATGTGCCCCAAGCAGAACCGCCACGGCTATCAATTCGTTTTGGTTCTGTGTCAAAGGGCCCTCTAATATCGCCTGCGTGCATTGGTATAAGGCGCTATGGACGAGATGTTGTCGTCAAGGTCAATATCATCGAGGTCATAAACTGAGCGTGCCAGCACATCGCAGCGCCCTCCAAGGTCGCGTCCGGTGCAGACGATCCAGCGCCCCTGAGAGATGGCGATCGAATCCGCCTTATTGTTAAATCCGACATCACGCAGGTTCACCGGCCCTGAAATATTGATCGAGCGGCCACGGAAATCATCCTTGGTAAACAAGGTGACAGGGGCGGATTGACGGAAAGACTGACGGCGATCATTGCCTCTAGCGCGACGCTCGGTCCGGCCATCGAAGCTATTGCCGCCATTGAAGCCAAAACTGCGATTGTCATTGCGCCCGCCTCTCAGGCCAGCCTCGGAGAAACCGGACTGGTAAAACGAGGTCAGCTTGCGGTCGAGGCCCAACCGGTCAAGATCGGCCACCGAACGGTCAATCGTGCGGCATCTGCCCTGCCCGCCGCGATCTTTGCACAAGGTCCACGCACCACCGCGAATCTCGACGCTACGGGCGACATCGTTAAAGCCATCGCGCACCAGCGTGTCCACATCACCTTGATAGGCACGCGCTTGTCCACGGAAATTGGTCTGCGAGTAAAGGATGATCTGCGCATTGCCGCCGCCACGCTGGACGCCGCGATCGAATTGCGCTTCGGCCGTTGGAGAGGCAAACAGGCTGCCAAGCGCCAGGCCCAAAGCAAGAAAAAAGTGTGTCCGCTGCATGTGAAGTCTCCTTCTAGTTCAGCGAACACACTCGTATTTTCCACCTGAACGCGCGATGATCCGCGCATTACAATTTGGTTATTCCGCAGCAGGCTCTTCTGCGGGTGCTTCTTCAGCGGCGGCTTCAGCAGGGGCTTCCTCGGCAGCAGCTTCTTCAGCCGGAGCTTCAGGCTCTGGCGCAGGCGCTTTGGCCGCTTCTTCAGCCGCTTTGGCTTTTTCAGCCCGCTCCTCGGCACGTTCCTTGGCTTTTGCGCCCGGCTCGCCTTTTTGCGGGTTATTGCCATGCTCCCAAGCCCAGATCGGAGCAGAAGCGCCTTCAAGCGTCATCTGGCTCAAAAAGCGTGCAACGCGGTCAGACGGCTTTGCGCCTTTGGCAATCCAGTCAACCGCTTTCTGGCCATTGATCTGGACCCGCTTTTCAGAGTCTTTGGGAAGACGCGGATCATAGGTGCCGATTTTTTCGATAAAGCGACCATCACGCGGGAAGCGGCTGTCTGCCACAACCACGCTATAGAATGGACGTTTCTTTGAGCCGCCACGGGCGAGTCTGATTTTAAGGGCCATTTGTATTACTCCAATATAGTCAAATGTTCAGTAGAAAGATGAGCGGTTCGATCCTCATTGATCGTCCCGTATTTTTTCGTGGTGGCGGATCACTTCAGCCACAATGAAATTGAGGAATTTTTCGGCGAACTCGGGGTCAAGCGCGCTGTCTTCGGCAAGACGCTGCAGCCGTTCGATCTGGCGCGCCTCGCGGACTTTGTCCGCAGGCGGCATATCATGCTCTGCCTTCAGGCGGCCAACGGCTTGGGTGACTTTAAAGCGCTCCGCCAGCGTATGCAGCAAAATGGCATCGAGATTATCAATGCTGGCACGAAAGGCATCGAGTTGGGCTTGGGCGGTCACTTCTTATCCCCTCCCAAACCCGGAAGGGAGCCGCCGCCGAGCCCCGGCAGTCCATTAGGCTGGACAGGACCACCAAGACCAGGCATCTGGCCACCCGGTGCGCCGCCCATTTTCGCCAAATCCTGCGGCGAGACACCTGCCGCGCCCATCGCGCCCATCATGCCTTTAAGCCCGCCCTTCTTGGCCATCTTCTTCATCATGCCCGCCATCTGCTTGTGCATTTTCAGCACCTTGTTGACGTCTTGCACGCTGGTGCCAGAACCTGCCGCGATGCGCTTGCGACGTGACGCATTGAGAAGCGCAGGCTTGGCGCGTTCTTTCTTCGTCATCGAGCTTATGATCGCCTCTTGCCGCTTGAGCACTTTGTCGTCGAGGCCGGACGCATCCATTGCCTGCTTGGCTTTCTTGGCGCCGGGCAACATGCCCATAATCCCGCCAAGGCCGCCCATACGTTGCATCTGGCGGAACTGCTCGGCCATGTCATCAAGGTCGAACTGACCCTTGGACATTTTCTTGGCCATGCGTTCGGCTTTTTCAGCATCCATCTGCTCGCCGGCTTTCTCGACGAGGGAGACAATATCCCCCTGCCCGAGAATGCGACCTGCAAGACGCTTGGCATCGAACGCATCAAGCCCGTCAAGCTTTTCGCCCACACCGAGGAATTTGATCGGCAGACCTGTGACCGCGCGCATCGAGAGCGCCGCGCCGCCGCGCCCGTCACCATCCATACGCGTAAGCACAAGACCCGTCAGCTTGAGGCGCTCGTCAAAGCGTTTGGCCGTCTCGACCGCATCCTGACCTGTCAGCGCATCGGCCACCAGCAGCGTTTCGGACGGATTGGCTATCGTAGCAATCTCCGCCGCCTCGCCCATCATCTGTTCGTCAAGCGTGGTCCGGCCTGCTGTATCAAGGATCAAAACGTCATGTCCGCCAATTTCGGCAGCTTTCATCGCACGGCGGGCAATATCGGCAGGCAACTGGCCCGCAATGATCGGCAGTGCTTTGACATTATCGCCAAGCTGTCCGGCCAGAATAGCAAGCTGCTCCATCGCTGCCGGACGCCGGACATCGAGGCTGGCCAGCAAGACGCGCTTCTTTTCGCGCTCGGACAGACGTTTGGCGAGCTTACCGGTCGTCGTCGTCTTACCCGAGCCTTGCAAACCGGCCATCATGATCACAGCCGGCGGGCTATCAATCCGGAGACTGGTATCAATCTCTTCACCGCCAAGCATTTCGATCAGGCCGTCATGGACGATTTTGATCACCTGCTGACCGGGCTTGACCGAGCGGATGACATCTTCACCGACGGCCTTTTCCTTGATCGACCCGATAAAGTCTTTGACCACAGGCAAGGCGACATCAGCTTCGAGCAGGGCAACGCGGATCTCGCGCAATGCAGCGCCAACATCCTTCTCGGAGAGCGCCCCGCGTCCGGTCAGCCCGTCAAATATTCCGCCCAAGCGGTCTGTCAGTGCGTCGAACATTGTTCGTCTCCTCTAGGTTACCTCACCCTGAAACCTCAAGATGGGGCGCGCATGATCCAAACACAAACCGATTTTGCCCCGCTGAGCGAAACATCGCCGGGCGGGGGGCCTCGCCAGTCTCCAATTCGGGGGTCCGAACCTGTACCGGTCAAAGCGCGCTTCTTGGTTTTGCGCAGAATTTCAGCGTGTAAAAGCATAGACAGAAGCAAAAGGCAATTGTTTTACTTTGTCTCCGGTCGGGCATAAAACAGGGCTCGGCCAGCTCAATAAGGCAGTTTTCCATTGTCGATCAGGATTTTACGGGGAGCATCGGGCGCACCTTCCGAGATTTCAGCACGACCTCCGGCGGCGCGGGCGATCGCCATTGCAGCGGCCACGTCCCACAATCGCGCACCGTTTTCGGCATAACGGTCGACTTTCCCGCTCGCAACATAGGCTCCCGCCAGCGTCGCCGTGCCAAACATGCGGATCTTTTTCCAATCGGCAAAACCCGCCGCCATCGCCTGCAAAGCTTCGGCGCTATAGTCCGCCATCACCGGCAGACCCGTGGCCAGAACCGCGCGCGATTTCTCCGTAATATTGCTGACCGAAACAGGCACACCGCCAAGGGTTGCAGCCACCCCTTCCCCGCCGGTCAGAAGCTCGCCCGTGCCAATGTCATAGATCACACCAAGAATAGGGGTCTCGTCGCGCATCAGAGCAATCGAGACGGCACATAACGGCATTTGCCGCTGATAATTCGCAGAGCCGTCCAGCGGATCGACAACCCAATAGAGTCCTTCAAGCGTCCCGGATTGCCCGCTCTCCTCCGCCAGAACCGGAAGATCGCTTCCTTGGCTCAAACACGTCAAAATCAGGGCTTCAGCTTTGCGGTCGGCAGCGAGCTTGATGTCGCGTCCGGCCTCGTGATCAACGCCGAGCGTCTCATCCGAACGGCTGGCGAGAAAGTCTCCAGCCTTAAGCGCCGCCTCGGAAGCGATAGCAAGATAAGGCCCAAGCGGTCCGGCCATCTTAAAGGGCACTTTCGGAACGCAAGGGGCGGTTGAGCAGCAATGCAGCCGCGTCAGCTGTTTCAATCTTGCCCGCCAGAATATCGGCAACCGCATTGCAAATGGGCAGTTCAATCCCGTGCTTTTCGCCCAAAGCACAAACAGCGGGCGCAGAGCTCACCCCTTCGGTCACCTCTGCCCGTGCGCTCATAATTTCGGCGAGCGGCGTGCCCCGCCCGAGCGCCAGACCGCAAGACATATTGCGCGACATTTCCGAACTACAGGTCAGGATCAAATCGCCTAACCCGCAAAGCCCTGTCAGCGTTTGGGCCTGCCCGCCCATGACCACGCCGAGCCGCGTCATTTCGGCAAATCCGCGCGCAATCAGCGCCGCATGAGCCGACCGTCCAAGGTCGAGACCCAAAGTAATGCCACAAGCAATGGCGAGGACATTTTTAACCGCGCCGCCAATCTCGGCACCAATCAGATCGTCGCTTGTATAAAGCCGGAACGTCGGACTGCTGATCGCTTTGGCCAGCATCTCGCCCATCTTCGCATCAGCGCAGGCAAGCGTCACAGCCGTCGGCAAGCCATGCGCGACATCAGCGGCGAAACTGGGACCGGACAACACCGCACGCACACTGGCCGGAATCTCTTCAGCCAGCACATCTGTCATCAAGCTGAGCGAGGCCTGCTCAATCCCCTTCGAGCACAGAACAATCGGCAAGCCATCGCCCGCATATTGCCTGAACTGCTTCAGAGCCGCGCGCATATGCTGCGCCGGTACAACCGCAAGCACGATCTCGGCATCAGCAAGATCAGCCATATTCGAGCTCGCCCGCAAAGCCGGGTCCAGCCCGATGCCGGGCAGATAGGACGCATTGATATGCTCATGATTGATCCCTTCGGCGCAGTCCGGCTCGAATGTCCACAACACGGTGTCATGACCATTGCCCGCCAGAAGGTTTGCCAAAGCCGTCCCCCATGCGCCGCCGCCAAGAACAC
>CAZXXY010000002.1:43687-50980 GCA_964644755.1 uncultured Hyphomonas sp.
TTGCCCGCCAGAAGGTTTGCCAAAGCCGTCCCCCATGCGCCGCCGCCAAGAACACCCGCTCTCAAAAGAACTGCTCCAACTCTGTGTCGAGATAGTCGATCATCTCGGAAATTTCGTCTTGCACAAGCGCATAGATTGCCCTGTCGCTCCAGCTGCCATCATTCATCCGCACGGCCGCCCGCAATACACCTTCTTGTTTTACACCCAGCCTATCCATCGCCCGACACATCGCCACATTCTTTGTCGCAACATTCCAGACGACCCGCTTTGCGCGCCCCACCACTGCACTCTTGAGCATCACATGCTGCAGGGCCGCAAAACAGGCCCAATCCTGAGACCCTTCCATCAACCAGATAAAACCGATCTCGACACTACGGTGGGTGCGACTTGCCCGCAGGAAGGACGCGCCGCCTATAAAGGCGTCATCCGACTTGCGAAATGCGGCCATTGGAGAGAACTTCCCTTGCTTTGTCAGTTTTCCAATGTGCGCATAGTAAGCCTCGAAGCTTGAGCCGCCGCCAGAGATACGTGGCAGCCATCGCCACATCGCATCAACCGAACCCGCACTGCGCACACGTGCCAGATAGGCATCATCAAAAGGCAAGTCGGGCGGCCCAACCGGCTTTAGAACAAGCCATGGGTTTTCAGTCTTCGGGGCATCTAAACGCATGGCTAACAATAACGCGCCCATGCCTTTATACAACTGCAAACTCGCTTCGATTTCGAGGTAACAGATCATGCATTCTCTGCTAATGTATGGATGCTGGCAAAAATGAAGGCTTCACAATGCACTTACCGACTTTGCGCCAATTGCAGTTCTTATGTGCGCTCGCCGACTATGGGTCATTTTCGCGTGCTGCGGAGGCAACGCTTGTCACACAACCGACATTGTCCGCCGCAATCAAGGATATCGAGACGCTGCTAGGTGCGCGCCTTTTTGAACGCGCAGCACGTGGCGCACGCCTGACACAAGCCGGAGCCCTCGCGGTTGAGCGTGCGCGGCGCATTCTGGCCGATACGCAAGACCTCGTCACAACCGCACGCGAAGCAAGCGCGCCGCTGTCGGGGGAGTTCAGGCTTGGCGCGATACCGACAATAGCGCCGTTCATTTTGCCTCAGACGCTCAAAAAACTGCGGCAGGACTATCCCGCACTGGCTTTATATCTGCGCGAAGAAAAAACGGCCGATCTTCTGGCCGCGCTGAAAAGCCAGACAATTGACGCTGCACTCATAGCTTTGCCATGGCCAATGCCCGGTACGGAATCGATGGAGATTGCGCCCGATGCCTTTCTGCTCGCCTGCCCAAGCGGGCACAAATTGGAAAACGCCAAATCAATCACGCCAAAATCGCTCGAAGGCGAAACGCTTCTTTTGCTTGAAGAAGGACACTGCCTGCGCGGACATGCGCTAAATGCGTGTTCTCTGCCGCAAGCCGAGGAAAGCAAGGGTTTTGCCGCCACATCGCTGCAAACCATGGTGCAAATGGTCGGTGGCGGCTTGGGGGTTTCACTCATCCCCGAACTGGCCGTAAACGCCGGAATAGCGGAAGGAACCGGCACCATTGTGCGCCCATTCACAACCGCAGTGCCGAGCCGAACGATCGGAATCGCCTGGCGCAAAGGATCGGCAAGCGCTGAAAATGCGCGTCTGATCGGCGCGATTATCAAGAATCTGCTCACCCCCCGGGCATGCTAGTCCGCTGATTTAACGGGCCAAGAATTTCGTGCCGCGCAACTTGCATGTTCGCACCCGCTCGCGCTAACTGGGCATCTACAAACGAACACAATGCCGATTGCGCGTATGCGGCAACACACAGGACCTGACCATGTTAGAGAAATTCCACCGTATTCCGCTTCTATTATTGGTCATTATTGCGGCAGGCCTTGCGACCCTTGTTTACAAGACCGGCGCAACCGGTTTTTTCGTTGCCAATATCGGCGCAGGACAGTTCAGCCTTGGTCAATCGATTGCCAGCCTTGCAAAAGCCTCCCTGTTTGCACCGCTAAAGCCGCTCATGTATGCGCTGATTATAATGTCGATCGGGTCCTCGCTTGCCATTTCACGTGGGGGGCTTGGCGCAAAATTTGTCCGTGTCTTTGCCTTCTTCATTACGTTTTCGACCATCGGGGCCATCATCTGTATCGCTGGCTATTCGCTTTTCTCCCATCTGACCGTTCTGGCTGATCCAGCCACACTGGATCTGGGCAGCGGGGCCAGCGTTCAGCAAATACCGTTTGCCGCGAAAATCTACAGCGTGGTCACGTCCGAATTGATGGTGTCCATCTATGCCGGTATTATCTTCGGGCAGGCCTTGAAAAGACTGGACCTTGGCGACAAAGCCGATCAGGCCAGTGACCTGTTCCAGAACGGCTTCCGCAAATTCCTTCAGTTCACCATTCCGCTCGCCGTGTTTGGCTCGGTCACACTGGCCTTGAGCAGACCAGGCGGTGTTGAGACCTTGAGCAATCTGATCCCTTTTGTCGGCGTCTACCTTCTGACCTTTATTGCCGTGTGGATCATTATGATGGTCGTGACCTCCATCGTGCTCAAAAAATCTATCGGCTTTGTCTTTCGCGGTGTTTTCCCGCAAGCTGTGGTCGCCCTGTCGACCTCAAGCTCGATTGCCACCCTGCCCGCCACAAAAGTTGCGACCAGCCAACTTGGGGCAAATGGCGACGAGGCCACCCCGTTTTTCACCATTGGCGCGACGATCAATATGGTCGGCACACTTATGGGCCTGACCCTGCTCTCACTCTATTCGATGAGCGCTTATGGCTTGGACGTAACCATGGCCGACCGCATCATCGTCGCCCTGCAATCGCTGATCTATTCCGTCTCGGCAGCAGGTGTGCCGTCAGCTTCGGTCGTCCTGCTGGGCGATATCCTCACCTCCCAAGGCGTCTCGGCCGAATACGCAACCTATGTCACCGGACTGATCATCACCGTTGATACGCTGATCCTCGACCGTTTGCGCACGGCGCTCAACACCCAGTCCGACAGCATGTCCACGGCAATGGGCCTGCACGTCTATTACAAGAAGCCAGAGGTTTTGGGCGAAGCCTAGTCGATCCGCACAGCGACGAAGGCAACCGGATCACCATTGGAATAGTTGAGCGCATAATGCCGCTCGGATCGGCGCACTTGCCGATCTGCAGCTTGAGCCAGCTCTGCCAATTCAGCATCGGCCGCGCGGGCAGCCTCGTCTTCCAGATTGAGCAAATAGACCACCGGATAGCCCGCCTCGTCCTCTGGCAGCACAATATCGGTCTGCGGCGGAATGCTGGTATTTGTTCCCGTGGTGAAGACAAGGCTCGGCTCGGCATAGCCAACCGCCTGCACACGTTCGGGGAATGGCGGCCGGCAAGTTTTCAGATATAGAAAATCTGCGGTTTTCAGCGAGCAATGTTCCGTCAGGGCCGCTCGCGCTGCCGTCGTCGGCTGCAGCCACACCGCGGACGGCAAAAAGACACCGCGTATATGCCATCCCAGAAAGAAGCTTGCAGCAATGGCAAAGGTCAGGCTTGCACCATATCTCCGCGCCATGCCGAACCCGGTCGCAGCAAACAAAGCCGCCCCGCCAAGCAGCAACCAATGAAGCTCCATAACCGGCAGTCTCGTCCACGCTGCCAGCACCTCCCCGCTTGTCGCTTGGGTAAAACCACCCGCCGCATCCGCCTGAAGCAGATTTGTCCCCAAAGGCGACGACGCCAGAGACAATGCCAGACCGCCAAGAACAAACAGCACCAGCGAAATCCCCCGCGACACAGGCGCCTTTACCCCGCCGATCAATTGCACCGCCGCCCAACCGCAAATCAGCGCCAAAGCGGGATAGGCTGGCAAAATATAATGCGAGAGCTTGGTCGGAAGAAGTTCAAAGAATATCCATGTCGGCACCAGCCAAGCGGCGAGAAACAACAAGCCCGACCGCTCGGAAGCGATCACATCAAGGGCCTTGCCGCGCAGAGTTCTGACAAACAACACCAGAGCAGGAACAAGAAAAAGCGTCGCCGGAAAGAAGTGCGTCAAAACATAGAGCAGATGATAGCCCGGCCAACCGCCATGCCCCTCCGACGCGCCAACAAATTTATCTTTGAGATCTTTACCAACCGCCCCCTCGAGAAACTCGCCGGATGTGGCCAACTGAACCCAGACGAACCATGGCAAAACCAGGACTGCAAACAAAGCCAGACCGCGCCAATCGAGCAGGCTTGCCGCCCAGCGCGCATTTCTTTGTGCCACCGACAAAACCAGCACGGCCAGTCCGGCCACCAGCATCGTCACCGGCCCCTTGATCAGAAAAGCCAGTCCCATCGCCCCCCAGAACAGGAGCGAAAGCCGCCGGAACGACATCCCCTCGCCTCCCTCTGCGCGCATAAAAATCCGTGCCAAAGCCCCCATGGTCAGCGCCGTCAGAAACACCAGCACAGCATCGGTTTTGGCGATATGTGCCTCCGAGGTCAGCAAGATACCGGACCCGAACAGCGCCGCGCCCAGAAAAGCCCCGCGCCTGCCGATCAAAACGACCCCGCCCCAAAATACCGCCAGGGTTGCGAGCATTGCGCCCAGCAAAGAGGGCAAGCGATACGTCCAGATCTGTGCCTGATTGTCGCCTGCCAACACTTTGGTGGACGCCGCTTGCAACCAGTGAATGCCCGCCGGTTTCTTATTGCGACCCTCATCCTGATAGCGGATCTGGATGAAATCCCCCGTTTCGAGCATTTGTTTGGAGGCTTGGGCAAACCGACTTTCGTCACGGTCGAGCGCCGGCATGGACACCACACCCGGAACCGCTGCGGCAAAGGTCAGCAGAGCAAGCAAGACATAGGCTTTCCAGCCCTGTGACAATCTAGAGAGCAAAGTCATGCGCCCAGCCGTGCCTTGGACGCCGCCCATCGTCAAGCCAAGGTCGAATGTCAAAAAGCAGGTTTTCGAGCGAACGCGGCCCCAAGCCCTATGCAAAACCGCCAGCGCGTTATATACTGTGTTCAGTTAGTGCAAACCTGCATACCGCCCTGACCGCCCGGCCCCTAGAGCCGGGCGAGGTCGTTCTGGGGATGGATTTTCGAGAGGATTTGAGACCATGGCCAATATTTTGATGCCCAAAGCCACAGCCGTGTGGTTGATCGACAATACAACGCTTACTTTTGACCAGATTGCCGATTTTTGCGGGCTTCACCATCTCGAAGTCAAAGGCATTGCCGATGGCGATGTTGCCGAAAACATGCGCGGCGTTGATCCGATTGCTGGCGGTGAGCTGAGCCGCGACGAAATCAAATCCGGCGAGGCAGACAGCGATTACCGCATGAAAGTCGCCCCGTCGAAAATCGCCCACATTCCGCAGCCAAAGCGTAAAGGCGCCCGTTATACGCCCGTCGCCCGCCGCGCGGACAAGCCCGATGCGATTGCATGGTTTATCCGCAACCACCCCGAAGTGACCGACGCCCAGATCGGCAAGCTGATCGGCACCACAAAATCAACCATCACCAATGTCCGCGACCGCAGCCATTGGAATGCGCAGAATATCAAGCCGGTTGATCCGGTGACCCTCGGCCTGTGCACACAGATCGAACTTGACGCGATTATCGCCAAATCGGCTGACAAACGCCGCAAAATCGAAGCCGAACGCGCCGAAAACGAAGAAGGTCCGGGTCTTGCGCCTGTCGACGAGCCAGCGCCTTTTGCCGGCGAAGCCGCACCAGAGCCCGAAGAGGCCGGACAGAACATGTCGGCCGACGATATTTTCAAAAACTTCTCATAATCGGACAATCGACCTTATTTGGGCCCGACAGCGCAATAGAATGCCCGCTTTCAGGGCATTACACGCAATCAGGTCTTCACATATTCCGTGAAGTCCTTAAGGTCGCGCCCAGTGCAAATATAACAAGACAGGCTGGGAAAGCATGGAAGCGTTTTACGGATTTATCGACAATCTAAGCGGATTTATTTGGGGCGGAAGCTGGGGAGACGCGCAAATCCTGCCATTTGCTCCGCTGGCCATTTTCCTGCTTGGATCCGGCCTTTATTTCATGGTCCGGCTGGGGTTTCGTCCCCTACGCCGCTTTATTCCGGCCTTGCGCGAAGTCTGGGCTGGCCGCAAAGGTGACGGTGATCCGAACACAATCACAGCCTGGCAAGCGCTCTCGACCGCCCTGTCGGGCCAAGTCGGCACAGGTAATCTCGCTGGTGTTGCTACGGCGATTACACTCGGCGGCCCGGGCGCGATTTTCTGGATGTGGCTCACTGCTCTGTTCGGCATGGCCCTCGCCTTTGCAGAAAGCTCGCTGGCGATCAAATATCGCGAGACAGACTCAAATGGCCGCATCAATGGTGGCCCGATGTATTACATCAAGAATGCACTCGGACCGAAATGGACTTGGCTTGCAGTCTTCTTCTGTATCGGCACACTGTTCTCCGCGACAGCCACGGGCGGCATGGTTCAGGCCAACTCAATCACCCAAACCATTGTCCGCAGCGGCGCTGATCTGGGGGTCGGGGTACCGGCATGGACCATCGGGGCCATTCTTGCCGTATTAACATTCGCAGTGATCATTGGCGGCATTAAATCGATCGGCAATGTGGCCGGTAAAGTCGTCCCATTCATGGCCATGTTCTACGTCCTCGCCGCGGCTCTGGTTCTTGTCATCAACGCCTCGGAGATTCCTGGCGCGCTGGCCCTCATCGTCAAATCAGCATTCGGGCTTGAGCAAGCTGCTGGCGGTTTGGCAGGCTACGGTATGGCTGCCGCGGTAAGAGCCGGGGTTGCACGCGGATTGTTCTCCAACGAAGCGGGACAAGGGTCCGCCCCGATTGCCCACGCCGCAGCGCAAACGCGCAATCCCGTCAAGCAAGGCGAAATCGCCATGATCGGTGTGTTCATTGATACGCTGGTGATTTGCACAATGACCGCACTGGTTATTCTAACCACAACCGGTTCCTGGACTGCAGCTGACGGCAGCACGACCGAATATATCTGGCTGGCGGCCGATCTTGAGGCCTCCGCGATTACCAATGCAGCCTACGAGACTGCATTTAAAGGCGGCGGTTGGATCGTGACAATCTGTCTGACCCTGTTCGCCTTCACCACCATTATCGGCTGGTCCTATTATGCCGAGCAGGCCATGACATATCTGATTGGAGAATGGGCAACCAAGCCATTCCGCTATGTCTGGGTTCTCGTCATCTTCCTCGGCGCACTCGCTCAGGTCGAATTTGTCTGGAAGTTTGGCGATCTGGCCAATGCCTCGATGGCCTTCCCGAACCTGATTGCGATCCTGGCCCTCTCTGGCGTCGTGA
>CAZXXY010000003.1:0-42155 GCA_964644755.1 uncultured Hyphomonas sp.
GCTCATCGGTTTCCAGTCAAGCCCGCCTTCTAGAAGCAATGGCCGTCCGGCATTTTCCGCGCCCGCATGGGCCGTCTCAAGCTCCGTCTTCAACCGGTCGAATTGCTCGTCGGTCAATCGGGCACCGTCGCGTCCATACACCAGTGCGCCAGATGGCTTGGCTGAATTATCGATCAGCGATTTGGCCCAGTCCGCGCTCGCATTGTGCAGATCGAGCGCCTGGCGCGCAGCTGCCAGCGGAGCCAGCCCAGAAACATCACTTGCCGGATGGTAACACTTCAATTGAAGAACAGGTGACCAGCCTTCCTCGTCGCGCATGATCCGGCGTTCGCGTCTGTCGACTGTATAAGTCCAACCCAAAATCCAGCCGCGCCCGTCCACCAGCGGCTTCACTCTTTCGGGGCGCAACATTTGCAACCCCTTGGGCGCAATTTCCTCCTCCAGCCGGATCGCCTCGACATAGGCATTGCCCGTCATCTGCAATTGCGAATACAGCGTCTCAAGAAGGCTCGGTCCGGCCTCGTCCGGCATAGGCCGCGCGAGCAGGTCCGCCGTCGCTGCATGGGCGCTGACCAATGGCACCGAGGCGGCCGCTTCTGCCACCATCCTTATGCAGCGATACACAACCGCATTTCGCAAATACCCGTCCCGCATCAGGGCTTCGCTCGAGCGCGCCCCCCAACGGGCCGACCCAAGCTGCGACAGGGCCACCATCATCGAAGAGACAGACTTCGTCTCCTCCCCCTTTATCCAAGGCAGTTTCATCTCGTCACTCCATCCTATCCTGTTTAAACTCCGCGCACCCTTGGGGCCTCGCGCCTGTCCAGCAGCAATGCCCAGACGCCCCAAACCAGCGCATCCACACGGTCCGGAGAACCGGCAAACCCGTCCGCTCCGAAGCTGCACATCTCATCTTCAAGCGCCGTCAATTGCCCGACATGGCGCACCCGTCCTGCCTCATAAAGCGCGGCCACAGGGCTTGCCCGTGCGCGCTTGCCAGCCCGCGCCGTCACCAGCCGCACCGGCACCGGACACCCCGCCGTCTCCAAGGCGTGACGCACCATTTCGCCCCCCTGATTGGCCTCTGCAATCACGCACCCTGCGCCAAGCCTGCTCGCCAAAGCGCTCGCCCGGCTGGCCCAATCAAGCGGGGAAAGCCCGCGCTCGGAAGCATCGGCAAGAACCACCGCGAACGGGGGCTGCCCGACTGCATCAACCCGTCCAACCGCCACAATCCCGCACGCATCCGCATTCGGACCACTGGTTGCTGGCGGATCAACTGCGATCACCAGATCATCCATTTCTGGCCGCTCGGCGAGCCTCGCCACCTCCAACACGCTGCGGGTCCACAAGGCCCCTTGCATATCTTCGATCAATTCACCGTTCAGCTCCTGTCGTCCCAGTCGCGTTCCGCCATAGGCCCGCTGGATCTCCTCCAGAAATCCCGGCGCCAGATTAACGGCATTGTCGGCCGTGCCCGCCCGCGTCAGAACGCAATGGCTGTCCGCAACAAGCCGCTTGATCAATGGCACAGGACGCGGCGTTGTCGTTGCCACCGCGCGCGGATCATCTCCGAGCCGCAGTGCCATCTGCAACATATCCCAGACACTTTGTGCATTTGCCCAGGCGGCAATCTCGTCACACCAGGCCACATCGAATTGCGGCCCCCGCAAACTGTCCGCATCTTCAGCCGAAAACACATGCGCTTCGGCTCCGTTTGGCCAGATCACCCGTCGCCGCGACACTTCATAGACCGGCGCAACCTCCGAATCCGGCGTGATGGCCCGTAATCCTGACGGGCCTTCAATCATCACTTCGCGTACATCGAGCAATGTCGGCCCAACCAGCGCCGCACGCCTACATCCCCCATGCACCATTGCATAGCGCAGCCATTCAGCGCCCGCTCTTGTCTTGCCCGCGCCGCGACCGCCCATGAACAGCCAGGTCCTCCAAACCCGATCCATTGGTGGCCGCTGTGCCTCGCTCGCAATCATCAGAAACGGGTTCATCGCCAAATGCTGCATCTCCAGACTTGTCAGAGATTGATCCAGTACGCCGCGCCATGTCTTTGGTTTCCAGGCCCGCCAAGCGTCTGATTTCATTGCACAGCTCCTCATCACTCATTGACGTGATACGCTGGCGCGCCATTTCACTTTTTCGGTTCATAGCTCGTCGCTCCTTGATCCGTCTTTTCCGACCATGCCCTGTTTTAGCCCCGCTTGATCTTCGGTCGGATTGTTCGCGGAAAACTGCCCCCTTTATAGGACATTATTCCTAAATCCTGTTTGATTGACGCACTGAACTCCACAAATGTCTGGCAGAACGACACGTATTTAAGCAGGCCGCGCTAACAATCCGCCTTCACCTCGCCATGATTATCGCCCTATTAAGACGCTCATGTTCCTATGCATGCACACATCGACAACGGAGTCGGGAAGATCGCCTCATGACACATACGGACACGTCCAGACCGAGCAGAAAATGGCTCCGCTATGGACTCATTGCGATCGCCTTGTGTTGCCTTATCGGCCTCTTTGCCGGATTTCTTGGTTGGCGCAGCCTGTATTCGGACATGCCCGAACTGCCCGAGACAGAAACCCTTTGGGCCAAGGGCCGCGAACAGGCCTATGAATTCCGGACAGCAGATGGCGACCTGATTGCCATCAGGGGGCCGCGATATGGCCGCGTCGTGCAAGTGTCCGAACTGCCCGCCTATGTCATTCATGCTTTCATTAGCGCCGAGGACAAACGCTTCTACGAACACGATGGCGCAGACACCACAGCCATTGCGCGCGCGGCATGGCTCAACTGGCGTTCGGGCCGGACTGTGTCAGGGGCCAGCACAATCACCCAGCAACTCGTCAAGAACCTCATTCTCGACCCCCGCCAAACGATTCGCAGGAAAGTGCAGGAAGTCCGCCTGGCGCGCCAGCTTGAAAAACGCCTCAGCAAAGATGAGATCCTCACACTCTATCTCAACCGCATCTATTTCGGCGCAGGGGCCTATGGCATCGATGCGGCGGCCGAGAGCTATTTCGGAAAGCCGGCAACCGAGCTAAGCCTCGCCGAGGCCGCCCTTCTTGCAACGCTGCCAAAAGCCCCTTCGCGTCTGGCACTGAACTCGAACCTCGACGCCGCACGAGAACGCCAGCTCTATGTGCTGACCCAGATGGTCGAAGAAGGCTTTATCACTCCGCCGGAAAAAGACGCCGCCCAAGCCGCCCCGATCACGCTGGCCGAGGCCGGAACCTCAACGGCTGTGTTCGGCTATGTTCTCGACACGGTGACAGAACGGCTCGGCCAAATGTTGCCTGATGCCCCGGGTGATCTGGTGATTACGCTAACGATTGATCCATCCCTCCAGAAGACTACCCATGAGGCGCTCACAAGGCGCATCGCTGAAGAAGGTGACGTCTTGGCGGCCAGTCAAGCGTCCGCCATGCTGGTCAAACCCGACGGTGCGATCCTGACCATGATTGGTGGGCTCGACTATGCAACCAGCAAGTTCAATCGCGTCACCCAAGCCAGACGTCAACCCGGATCAAGTTTCAAACCCTTCGTCTACGCCGCAGCCCTGCAAGCGGGCCTTGATCCCTATAGCGTCTATCAAGACGAGCCGGTCAAATTCGGAGAATGGGAACCCAAGAACTACTCTCCGGGCTATTTCGGTCCCGTCACCATGTCCGAAGCCTTTGCCAAATCGCTCAATACGGTCGCGGCCAGCATCGGCAATGACATCGGGGAGCCGCGCATCATCGCACTCGCCAAGAGCTTTGGCATCAACTCCGATTTGCGCCCTCTGCCCTCCATCGCGCTCGGCAGTCAGGAAGTCACGCTTTACGAGTTGACCCGCGCTTATGGCACGTTTGCCAAATCCGGCGAACGGCTTGATCCGTATCTTATCTTGCGCATCGAGGACTCGCGCGGGCAAGTCATCTTCGAACGCCCGGAATACGATCCCGTTCAAATCTATCCATCCGAGCTTGCCGAAAACATGAACGCCATGCTGGCGCGTGTTGTCCAGAATGGAACCGGCGGAAATGCCGCCATTCCGGGCTGGACCGTCGCCGGAAAAACCGGAACATCACAGGATTGGCGTGATGGCTGGTTCATCGGCTTCACATCCGAAATGATTGGTGGCGTCTGGGTTGGAAATGATGATGATACGGCAATGAACAAAGTCACCGGAGGCGGTCTCCCCGCCACGCTTTGGGCCGAAGTCATGACAGCCGCTCTTTCCGAGACGCCTGCAGCACCACTTGCCGGAGCTGAGGGCATCTTTATTCCATCTCCGCGGGCAGAAGAACGCATCACCTTCTACCGCAGCCTTTCAGGCGCGTTCGGTGCCGTCGAACAACGGACCCTCGCCGATGCCGGTACAGGCGAGACAGAACTCCAGCGCTAGCGCTATAAATCGCACCTATTCGCGACGAAATCACCGGCTCCGGGCGCGTCCTGCACTTGCATTCTCCCAAAGACGCGGCCAAACCAGCACCCATGGCTCAAACTCCCCTGCTTACCCTCGCCGAAGTCCGCCTGTCTTTTGGTGGAAAACCTCTGTTTGAGGGGGTCGACCTGTCGATTTCGAAAGGCGAACGGGCTGCGCTTGTTGGGCGCAATGGTGCTGGAAAATCCACTCTGATGAAAATCGTCTCCGGTCAGATCGAGCCGGACTCGGGGGATGTCTGGGTCCAGCCGGGCACCCGCATCATCACCGTAGAACAAGAGCCCGACCTGTCGCCTTATGACACGCTGCTCGATTATGTTCTCGATCATCCGATCAAACCTCACGCAGCGGCCGGACGGGTCGACATCATTACCGACCGTCATCGCGGCGAAGCGGAACTCATGAATATGATGCTCGATCCCGCATCAAAACCCGCCACGCTGTCCGGCGGCCAGCAGCGACGTGCCGCACTGGCCCGGGCCTTTGCGACCGACCCCGATATGCTCTTGCTAGATGAGCCAACCAATCATCTTGATGTGCCGATGATCGATCTGACAGAAGCGCGCCTGAAAGCTTTTCGCGGGGCCGTCCTGCTCGTGTCCCACGACCGGAAATTCCTCGAAGGTGTCTCGACCAACACGCTCTGGCTGCGTCAGGGCACGGTCCGCAAAAGCCCGCGCGGCTATGCCCATTTCGAAAGCTGGGCCACAGAAGTCGAAGCAGAGGAAACGCGGACGCTCCAGCGTATGAAAACGCAGCTCAAAGACGAACAGCGCTGGCTCGCGCGCGGCGTTACAGGGCGCCGCAAACGGAATATGGGCCGCCTTGACCGACTCAAATCCATGCGCGCCGAACATGCACGCCGGCGCTCGGCATTAGGTGATGCTCGTGCCGCCGCAGCGCTCAATGCGGAAAGCGCCGAGACAGCAAGTCGGAAAATCATCGATGTGCGCGGCATCTCCAAAACGTTCGAGACGCCGCAAGGCCCGCTGGTCATTGCCAACGACTTCTCAATCCGCGTCCTGCGCGGCGACCGGATTGGCATTATCGGTCCGAATGGGGTTGGTAAGACGACCCTGCTCAAACTCATGCTCAAAGAACTCGCGCCGGATCAGGGATCAGTCAAACTCGCCAAGACCATCGAGACAATTTTCCTCGACCAGACCCGCGAAACCCTGAACCCGAAAGACACAATCTGGGAGACGCTTGCGCCAAATGGTGGAGATAGCATCATGGTTCAGGGCGCTTCGCGCCATGTCGGCGCCTATGCCAGTGATTTTCTGTTTGGCCGCGAACAATTGCGCCAACCTGTCAGGGCACTCTCAGGCGGCGAGCGCAACCGGTTGACCCTCGCCGTCGCACTCGCCAAAAAATGCGACCTTCTTGTCCTTGATGAGCCGACCAATGATCTCGACATGCAAACACTCGATCTGCTCGAAGATATGCTCGAACAATATGCCGGGACATTGCTCATTGTCAGCCATGATCGCGCCTTTCTCGATCACACAGTCACCTCCTGCCTTTGCCCCCTTGGAGATGGCAAGTGGATTCAGACCGCAGGCGGTTGGACGGACGCCCAGGAACAATTGGGTCAAAACACAAACCCCAAACCAGCAAAAACAACCAAAAATACAAAACACTCCAAGCTTAACGTCAAGCCCTCCAATAAGCCGCAAGCCAAGCTTTCCTTCAAAGACAAGCACCGGTTAGACGAGCTGGATAAGGAAATGCCCGCCCTCGCGGCTGAGATACAGGCTTTGGAGACGGCCCTCGCTGACCCCAAGCTCTATGCCGCTGATCGGGCGGGCTTTGACACGAAATCGGCGCGATTGGCGACCGCTCGCACGGAACTCGAAGAGGCCGAGCTGGAATGGTTGGCCCTTGAGGAAAAGCGCGAGCAAATAGAGAAAAACCCTGGCTGAGCTGCGGGACAACCCTGACAACAGTTCGTTAAGACCCGTTTGCTAATCTCCCACGAAATCTGGAGATTAAAACATGCGTTTCCTCGTCCCATCCGCCTTTGTTCTGGTTTGCGCCTTAGGTGCCAGTGCTCAGTCCTACTCGAATGAGCCAAACACATATCGCCATGGCGGAACATATTCCACAACTCAAGCCCATAGCGAACAATCTTGCGCCGAGACCTGCCGAGCAGATACGAAGTGTCTGGCATGGAGTTTCCTGAAACCGGATACAGGCATTGGGTCATCCACATGCGAATTGAAGCAAACCCTCGGGACGGCCGAAGAAAACCCGCTAATGACATCGGGTGTTTCGCCGCGGTTCGCGAGCCAGCATCAGGCCGCACCGCGACCAGAGTCGACAGACGATCTTCTGGGCGGTGAGTTTGAAGTGCAACATTCTGCAGCGCCAGATCCCGTCGAGCACACGCAGGTAGTGTCGCACGATTTTAGCCCGGCACCCATCCAGTCAACGACCACATTTACCGCCGCGCCGAGCCGTCCATCAGGTCGTGTCCTGAGTGCAAATGACCCGGCGATCGTGCGCCAGGGCATAAGCGGGAATGCTGTGCCAGCACCGGTCGCGGCGCCAAGTGCCACCGCGTTACCACCGCCCCCGCGGGTACCGGTTCAACAAGCCGCGCCTCAACAGCCGGTCGCCCAAGAGCGCCCATATGACAATCTGCGCAATCGCGAATTTCCGCGTTACTCCGTTCAGGAGGATACCGCTTTCGAAGGCGACACAATTGTCGAAGACATCTTCGTCGACAATGGCGGCGGCGCTGGCAGCTAACGCCAGAGGCGGACCCCAACTGAAAAACTTGAGAGCGGGTTGTTTTAAACAGCCCGCTCTTTTGTATTTGTGAACCGGATATCGGGATGTTTCTCGGCTGCATAGGACGCATCCCACGCATTCTTGCCCAGATACACAGGCGCTCCGTCAAGATCAGTTCCGGTGGCCGACTTGTTCATATCAATAAAGGCGTCAATCTTGGCCGGATCGTCACTCGCCAGCCACCGCGCCACATTGTATGGCGCTGGCTCAAAAGTCACCTCAAGACCATATTCAGCCGCCACCCGTTCTGCCATCACATCAATCTGCAACGCCCCCACTGCCCCGACAATCATGTCGGACCCGATGGACGGGCGGAACAATTGCGTCACCCCTTCTTCAGCCAGACTTTCAAGCGCCTTGCGCAAATGCTTCTGCTTCATCGGATCACTCACGCGCGCGCGCCTGAGAATTTCCGGCGCAAAGTTCGGTATACCGGCAAATTGCAAATCACCCGCTTCCGACAAGCCATCGCCAACCCGCAATTGGCCATGATTGGGAACACCAATCACATCACCTGCATAGGCCGTTTCGGCAATCTCCCGATCCTGCGCCAGAAACATGAGCGGGTTATGGATGTTGATCTGTTTACCGCCCGCCGTCTTGAGCCGCATGCCGCGTTTGAACTCGCCCGAACACAGGCGCAAAAATGCAACGCGGTCACGATGATTCGGGTCCATATTCGCCTGAATTTTGAACACGAAACCGGAAACCGTCTTGTCTTCGGCATGCAAGGTGACAGGCTGCCCCTTGCGGGTCGCCGCCTGCGGACGCGGACCGGGCGCAAACTCTTTGAGCGCATTGAGCAATTCGGACACGCCGAAGTGGCGTAGCGCGGACCCGAACACGACCGGCGTCAAATGCCCGTCAAGATAGGCTTGCCGGTCCATTTCCGGCATTGCGCCAGCGGCGAGTTCAGCGCCATCGGTCAACTCTTCAAGAACACTCTCATCCATGATTCCGGCAACCGAATTCCCGCTCATCGAAACACGTTCCGCCGGACCAACCCTGGGCCCCTCATCTGCCGAATGTTTCTCGAACACGCAAAATTCGTTCGTCCGCAAATCCTTCATCCCGCCAAAACGGTTCCCGCTCGCAGCGGGCCAATACAGTGGCGCTGTTTCCAATTGTAGCTTGTCGGAAACCTCGTCGAGCAACGCCAACGGATCTTGGGCTTCGCGGTCCATTTTGTTGATAAATGTCAGGATTGGAATGTCGCGCATCCGGCAGACTTCAAACAGTTTCAAAGTCTGCGGCTCGATCCCTTTCGCAGCATCAAGCACCATCACCGCACTGTCAGCCGCCGTCAGGGTCCGATATGTGTCTTCAGAAAAATCTTCGTGTCCGGGCGTATCAAGCAGATTGAACAACAGGTTTTCATATTCGAACGTCATCACAGATGCCGACACGGAAATTCCGCGATCGCGTTCGATCTTCATCCAGTCAGATTGCGTCCGGCGTCTTTCCCCGCGAGCCGCAACAGCACCAGCAGCGCGGATGGCACCGCCTGCAAGCAGCAGATTCTCGGTCAGGGTCGTCTTGCCCGCATCTGGGTGTGAGATAATCGCGAAAGTGCGCCGACGAGCCGCTTCTTGGGCAGGTGTTTGGGTCATATAACGGGTCCGAACCTAATAGCCCCTCGGCCTAGCCCAAACCCGGGCAAAGGAAAAGAGCTGATCAGGCAGCGCCAGACCAGATATCGTCTGCCGAAGACCGGCTTCCAGTGCCCCGTTCGGTGGCCAAGCCGGCCAGAACAGCTTCGGGCAGGATGTTCAAACGCGCCGTCCGGCTACCATCAAACAGGGCTGCATTGGCGCCAGTTTTGGCAACAATCAGGGCTGCAAGATCCTGCTGCACAGTCTCTTCCATATCGATGCCTTCGCTCGTATGGGCATTGACAACCCTCACAGCAAAGTCGACGGCATCGCTCGCTCGCAGGCTCATCGGCTCACCGCAACCAATCCGCTTCCAATAGCGCGAGAGGTGAAGCTCAGGTGCATCAATCTCAATGATCTGATTGTTCAATAAAAATAGCATTCCATAGTCCCCGCATAAATCGTCTTGGACGGAGCATCGACATTCAAGGTTAACACTTGGTTTAATACAAAAACTCAATCAGTGTCTTGTACAGTGCGAACGGGTTCGGTTAGGAAATGCCGCCCCTCGCGGTCTTCGATCTCGATCACCCATAAGTCGGTGTCGCGCGCTTTCGCACGGTCAAGATAAGCATCAATCTCCCGCTCCTCGGCGGCCAGCCCCTCCAATGCCATATCGACAAAAACCCGGGTCCCGTCCATGTCTGTACGGGGCACAAAAACCTGCGCCTCACCATTGAGCTTCGATACTTTCACCAAAACGGCCCCGCGCTCGGCATCACCGCGCTGGATCACAAATCCGGAAGCCCCGGCCACAGACGCGCGCCGGATCAATGCATCCACCCAGAGATCAGTGGGAAGGCGAACGCTCATGCCGTCATATCCGTCATTTACTTCGCAATATCCTTGGTCATCGCCTTCTTTTGCGGATCCAGAGAGGGCAATGTCACCCGGACACGTGTGCCTTTGCCTTCTTGTGTATCAATAATCACTTTGCCGCCATGCAATTGGGCAAACCGGTGAACAACGGCAAGGCCCAGTCCGGTGCCTGCACGCCCCTTCGAATTGCTCCCTTGTGCAAAAGGCTTTGCGATGCGGTCGAGATCGGCCTGATCCATGCCCGCGCCGTCATCGGACACGCTAATGGTCACTGCACTGCCCAAACTATGCGCCGCCAGAACCACTGTCCCATCAGGCTTGGAGTATTTGATCGCATTGGACACGAGGTTTTGCCAGATTTGCCGGACAGCTCTCGCATCCGCTTCAGCCCATACCGGTCCACCATCAGGTCCTTTCAAATCGACACCCGCACGGCGCGCCTGATCTTGCAATTGCTGGGCAACCGATTGCCCACTCGCTGCGAGATCGACCGGCTCTGGCTCCAAGCGCTGAGCCTTTGCCTCGGATTTTGCCAGATCCAGAATATCATCCACCAGCAACATCAGGTCCTGGCCGCTCTCATGAATAAGGCCCGGATAATCCTTATAACGCTCAGGCAGAGCGCCATAGACTTCCGCTTTCATCAGGTCCGAAAAACCGATAATTGCGTTCAAGGGCGTCTTCAGGTCATGACCAAGCCCTGCAAAGAATGCTGTGCGCTCACCAAGCGCCGTCTCCGCTGCCGCAATGCGCGCTTCTGCAGATTGCAAGCTTTCGCGATTGCCCAGCCCCACAAGAGACGTTTCAGGCAACAGGCCTATCCAGCCCCCGCCGCCAGCATTTCGAGTGCTCAAAACGCGGAGTCTGTCCCCATTTGGCGCAGAGATGGTTTCGCCATCGGCAACAGTGTTCAAAACACCCAATTCGCGTCCAACTCCCAAAGCAGGCCAACGCAATTCCTTTGGCCCATAGACCATGCGGATGCGACCTTCCCTACTCGTCCGGATCAACAGGACGGGAAGGTTCAAATCCAGAATGTCGGACAGTCTGGTGTCCCCGTCTTTCGAAGCCCCCAGATCATTTGCCGCACCGATGCTTGACCGGTTCACAACGGCGCAAACCCAAAACATTACGCCCAGCTGAAATAGGGTCGCGACCGCAAGCGGCCCGATCAGGACTGACCAACTCGCCGGAACCGTCTCAGACCACCCCATAGCCCCGGCACTCAAAGACGCAGCGAACGCCAAACCGCCTATGACCAGAACTTCAATCGCAACTATATGGCGTCCCTGCGCCAAGGCAGAAAACGGTCCCAATAAGAGCACGATCATCAAGGGCGACAGGACACCGCCGCCAATCGCCAAGGCGGCAAATGTCACAACCAGCCAGCAAAAAATGGTGATATTCCCTTGGGCCTGCTCGGAGAGCGCCAAACCGCTTCTGCCCAGAGCCCAACCGCCAATTGGAACCAAAGCCACAAATATTGAAGCCAGAGCCAAATAGACAGGTGCCCCAAGGACAACCCCCACGATGCACGCAACGCTTATGCTGCCAAACCATGTAAGTTGCGAAATTGTAACGCGACTTTTCGTAGTTTGCCGCAAATTATTAACTAAACTTGAAGGATTCGATACAATCATCGTTCACTCCTACACAAATTCACAGCTGCGGACCCCAAAAAGCAGAAAGTACGGTTCCCCCAGCCGCACTTATGGGCCAAGGTTATTCTATCAAATGCGCGGAGCAAACACATGAAGATCATAAGAAAAGCCCTAATTTCTGCAACTGTGGTAGCTACTTTCGCGTTCTCAACTCAAGCCCAAGATGCAAATCCGGTGCCGATTGTGAGCACTGGACAACAAATCGCTTCGGCAAGCGCCCAAAATATAGGGCAATCCGACATTATCGCCAGAACTGCTGCCAGCTATGGGAGTTTCCAGAGCGATGTCGGCGACATCCATCGACGAGGGCTGAACTCTACTGCTGATGTCACAAATGCGCTAGATAAGCTTGCCGGTCAAAATTCGGCGCAGCTCTCACGTGGATGGCTCGCTTACGCTGCGCTTATCGCTTCCCAATCTCCGGAATTGCGGACTTCGGTGCGCGACGTCGTCTCCGCTTATGGCGCGCAAACAATTGCCAGCGGCCTGCACGCTGATCGCCAATATGTCCGCCGCGACCTTAACGGGGGTGAAGCAGCTGTCTCTTTAGCCTTCTCCGCGCTTGGCGCAGACAGTCGCCGGCTCAACCGGACAGCCAGCTACTTCCGCGAACAAGCCTTTGCACTTCAAGGAGCAAGCTGGGCGAAAACCAAAATGCGCCGCAACGAAATGGATAGCAAAATCAATTCTTTCATGGCCTCCTCCCGCAGCGAGCGCGCGCCCCGCGGCGAGATCGTAAGCGCCCTTCAGCAGCCAGCTTCAAATGCGGCATTTGCGCAAGCTGGCCGCCCCGGCGCTCCGAGCATGTGGGATGGAACTGTGGATGCCCGCACTGGCATTCGCTTTCCCAGCCAGACCACCGCAACGCGGACCAGCAGCCACACGCCCCGTCGCGGACGCAATGCCAATGCTGATCTGATTGCGACCCTCGCTGCGTTTCGCATCATGGGAGCGGGGCCGGAGCTATCAGGTCAAATTCGCGCCACCATGGGCGAAGGCCCGATGAGTCCTTGCATCCGCAGTGCGCAGCTCAATGTGAACCAGTGCATCGCCTCAAATGCCTTCCCGTTTGAAACGGTTGATTGCATCGGAAAGCACGCGATCGGCGAGGTTAGCGCCTGCTTTAACGACAATGCGCGCTAGCCAAGCGATATCGCTTCCCGCAAAATACAGAAAACCTCCAAAGCGTCAGGCTTTGGGGGTTTTCTTTTTGTCGTAAACATCCCACATGGTCGCTATGACACTTGAAGAAACCGCTCAGGATATCCGCGAAGAATTCTCCTTTCTCGACGATTGGGAGGAGCGATACGCGCATCTGATAGATCTCGGCAAATCGAACGTCCCCTTAAAAGAGGCCGAACGCAACGAACACAATCGGGTGCGCGGCTGTGCCTCCCAAGTCTGGCTCGTTAGCGAACCGACCGAAGATGGCCGACTAAATCTACGCGCAGAATCCGATGCCATGATCGTTTCCGGCCTGATCGCTTTGTTGATCCGTCTGTTCTCCGGACAGCCTGTCAAAGCAATAAGCGCGTTTGACCCGGCGGCGTTCCTCGAAGAAATCGGTGTCAGCGGCGCTCTGACCGCCCAACGCTCCAACGGCCTCGCTTCCATGATCCAGCGCATCCAGACCGATGCTGCGACCTTGTCCGCATAAGCCCGCAGAGAAGCTCGAAATCCCTCTAGGTCGGTGCCGCTATACGCATATCATAGAGCCGGGCCACCTGTTCGAAGAGTTTCGCCAGTCGTGCAATCAGTGCGTCCGCCTTCAATGCAAAATCGTAACACAGTCGCCGTTTCGAGTGCCGCCCAATCAGAACGCGCTCAATCAACTCGAAATCCTCTGTGCCGAGCGTTTCCCTAATTTGCCCCAGGGCTTTTTGCGCCGATAAACTCATCTCGGACATCCCCAAAGCGCCATGCCGCCTGCCGTTGACCCTGCCCCGGTCAAACTCCCATCTCATGGTCACGGACTGCGTCGCCGATTGCTGCTCGTAATCCCGCATGAAGCGGACCGCTGCCCGCGCCAGCCATTCGCGCTGATGGGGGTCTGCGATCTGCGTCAACACAATTTCGAAGATGGAGCGGCGATCAGGTTTCGCGCGCGCGCCAGCGAAGGACATTGCATCCGGAATAGGAACCGGTGTGATCGCTGCCTCCTCATCGCAATTGCGCCAGACCCAGCGTTCAGCATTGTCTGGGAGCGCTGAAAGCTCTCCAGCCGCATGCAATGTCTCGAACTCATCAATCGACAAGACCCCGGCACGGGCGCGGCGTGCATCGCGCGACCGGTAGACCATATAGCCATCCTTGCCAGCCACCAGCATCCCGCCGCAGCGCAACACCCGAACAAGACTATCGGTCCGTCGGGTCACTTCGCAACCTGTCCGACCAATGACGCTGCCTGCTTAAGCACCCGGTCCAATTGGTCGAGCCAATGATCCAGCGCAGGATCATCGCGTCTGTCCTCGATCTGGTGACACGCATAGGCCACTGTCGACCGGTCCCGCCCGAACGCATTGGCCACGCGGGCCAGCGAGATACCAAATCCGACATAGACAGCATACATTGCAATTTGGCGGGCATAGGCGATATCCGCTTTGCCGCGCTTGGGTTCAAGAACGCTATTGGGCGTCAGTTTGAGCGCATATTCAACCACGCCAACCGCAAGCCGCGCACGTTGCTCATCCAATTGCATAGTTACCCTATTCACCTGCTTCTCCCTTACATCTAGCTCTGCCAGATTAATGCGGGTGAAGATGGTGTAGGATATTATTCCTATTTCGTCGATATATTTTTAGCTTTATGCAGCAATCACTGCTGGATCACCTTCGGCTTGGCGTCGGATTTGTGAGGACTCTTTCCAGCTTGGATGATTGGTAATTTCATCAAAGCACAGAACCAGACGCGCCTCCCCGTTCGCATCGCGCAAGGGCAGCCGCAACCAGGAATGCCAACGCTCGTCGAACTGGCGGTCACCGAAAACGATACGCTCCGTTTCAAGAGCAATAGACATTGACGCGCTTCCTGCCTCTTCCACAGCAGCATCCATCTCACTTAACAGGCGCCCTTTCCCGGCATTCTGGAAGATATCCTGAAGAAGCGATCCTGAAAGCCGGAACCGGAACCCGCAGTCTGCCAGTTCCACCAGTGAAATATGGCCGAGTGCGCTGGCAAACTTGCCCGGATCGATTTCGGAGCGATAGGGAATTCCTCCCTCGGAAGACAGCTCGTGCCAATGGTCGAGTATCTTCGCCTGCATAGGGTTAAATTCGCAATGATTTGCGTTTACGTGCAACACGCCAGCAGCCCTCCTAACCGATTCGAGAATCATTGTTCCTCCTATTTCACGCCGGAACGCAAGATAAAATTAACCATTTCCCCCAAAAAAATACATTTCGAATCAGAAACAAGGAGAGTCGATCCGGCGCGAATATTCCTGTTCTGCCCTTCGCTCGTCTTGTGTTCCAAAACGAACTATTTCTCAAAATAAGTTGGTACCAATATCGGGTTACCTCACGGCAATTCCCGTTTTTCGCGACACTCTTCCGGAGCGCAAGGGCCCGCCCCGCCCGTTTGCGTCCGAACAGATCAGATCGTTCTGGCCGTTCGCCTGTTTGCGATTATCAGATCCGCGAAAGGAAGGACAGCAACAGCACGGCGCAGAGCAATGCTGCGGACCAAACCGCCATACCGCCTGTCAGCGGCCCGCGCGACAACACGCCTTGCGGGCTGAACGTCGCTTCAATGCGGTCATAGGCACGCTGCCAGAGGCCGAAGAACACAGCCATGAGAGCGGGTCCGGCTTTTCTCCAGATCGCTCCGGACCATAAAGCCACCCCGTATCCAGCGCGCCGGTAGGCCCAATCTGCATCGAGAACCGTCCCGGGACGCTCCTCCGGATAAAGATTGAAGCGCTGCAGGAGCACGAACGCCATAGCGGCCAGAACCAGAAGCTGCATTTGCGTCAGAATATGGTCGAATGTGTAAGGCTCATACCCTTGTGCGATTTCGGGATAGGGCAGCATGCGATAGAGCATGCCATAGCCAAACCCTGTCACCGTAGGCAATGCAATCGCGATACAGATAAAGGACGCAAGCGCCATCGCCAGCAACATGTTGAAGGGCGCTTCCTTTACGCGCTTGCCGCTATCGTGACCGAAGAAAGCAAAGTACGGAATTTTGATACCCGAATGCTCAAGCACGCCAGCAGAAGCAAACAGTAGCATGCCCCAGATCACGATATGGCCTTCAACCAGCACCGCACTCATCGTCAGTGACTTTGCGACAAAGCCCGAGAAGAACGGGAATGCGGAAATCGACGCGGCTCCGATCAAACAGAAAACGGCTGTCCACGGCATCGATTTGTACAAGCCGCCAAGTTCACTCGCCTTGGTCGTACCGGTCCGGTAAAGTACAGCGCCCATGCTCATAAACAGAAGCCCCTTATAGATAATATGGGCAAATGCGTGCGCGGCGGCCCCGTTGAGCGCCAAATGCGTGCCGACACCGATTGCGCAGACCATAAAGCCGACCTGATTGTTCAGACTGTAGGCCAGCACTTTGCGCAGATCATTCTCGATCACCGCGAAGAAGACCGGGAACACCGTCATGATCGCACCGATCCAGATCAGAATGCCCTCACCGGCAAACACGCGCGCGAGTACATAGACCGCCAACTTTGTTGTAAAAGCGGAGAGAACGACGGCACCGACGACCGTCGCACGTGGATAGGAATCCTGCAGCCAGTTGTGCATGAGCGGGAAGGCCGCTTTGATCCCGAACGCAAAGAGCAGAAGCCATGTGCCGGCATCCGTGCCCAGTGACAGGCTGCGGATCGACATATCCCCTGTCACAGCAAAGAGCTGTGCGGCACCATAAAGCAGCAAGACACCGGAGAGCACCTGAATGCCCAAATACCGCATGGCCGCGCCATAGGCGGCCCGTGTGCCCGTCTTCAGGATCAGAAAGACCGATGAAATGGCGGTCAATTCCCAGAACACGAACAGGCTCATAAAATCGCCGACGAAGGTCGCGGCCACCGCTGCGCCCGCATAGATCATGGCCGAAGAATCCTGAACCCGATCGTCTTGATGCAGCGCATAAATTCCGTTCAGCGTCGCCGCGATCAGAAAGGCCAAACCAAAAATAAAGCTCAAACTATCAACGCGATAGAGCACCATGTCGATGCCCATCACGGACAGTGACATCAAATCCGTTTCCTGTGTCGCGCCGGAGAGTAGCCAGAGCGCGGCAATCGGGGTCGCAATCGTCAGGATCTGACGTACCTTCTGATTGGGCATCACCGCACAGATTACCCCTGCAAAGATCAGCAGCAGGCCCGGATTGAGACTGGCAAGCAAAGCGCTCATGGCACGCCTCCATCGGTCTCGTCCGCGTCGCCATAATAGTCCTCATGCCGCCGCAGCAACCAGCCCAATGGCCGTCCCATCAGCACCACGAAGCTAAAGGCAACAAAACCGTAAACGCCATAAAACCCCTGAAGCTTCTCGACATCCTGAACGGTGTGCCGATGATAAAAGACATCAATGCCGATCAGCATCGCGGACAGGATGAGCAGTCCCCAAAGGATAATCCGGCCGGTCCATTTATGGCCGACCCAGCCAAACAGGGCTTTCGAAATCGGGTGCATATCCGAACCGTCCGTCTTGGCCATGAGAGGTTTCTCCTGTTTGGACATCTAAGCTCCTCCCATCGCTGGCGCCAGAAACGCTGCGATCTCGCCCATAAAAAAGAACAGGATCAAGGTCCCTGCCGCCGTCAATACAGGGGCAGCAACGACAAAACGCGGCGCGCCCTCGGGGCGTTTATAAGGGGCAGGTTCCGGACTGCCTTTGGGCGGCATCAGCCCCAAAATCGGGATCGGCAGCAAATAGGCAATGTTCAGCAGCGACGAAATCAGCAGCACCCAGGCGACATAAGCATGGCCGCCTTCAACAGCCCCCAGCAAGAGCTGGAATTTCGGCCAGCCGCCTGCAAGCGGCGGTATCCCGATGATCGAAAGCGACGCCACAAAGAAAGCGCCGAAGACCCAAGGCATTCGCTTGCCCAGCCCGCGCATGTCCGAAATATTTGTCAGACCGGTGGCGACATAAATCGCACCTGCACACATAAACAGCGTGATCTTGCCAACAGCGTGTGCGGCAATCTGCAAGCTGCCGCCAAGAAACCCAGCTTCCGTCGCCAGCATGGCCCCTGCGGTCACATAGGCCAGCTGACCAATGGTCGAATAGGCAAGTCGCGCTTTCAGATTGTCCTTGGTCAAGGCAATCAGCGACGAGACAATGATCGTGAAACACGCCACGCCCAGCACCCAGTCTGTTGCCGGCGTTGTAGACAATAAATCCGCACCAAATATGTAGATCGCCACTTTCATGATGGCAAACACACCCGCTTTCACAACCGCCACCGCATGCAGCAGGGCCGACACCGGCGTCGGCGCGACCATGGCGTTGGGCAACCAGAAATGAAACGGCATCAATGCTGCCTTGCCAATCCCGAAGGCAAACAGCAGCAAAAGCACACTGGCCTCGACCGGTCCGATCTTCCCGGCGAGCAAACCGCCGGACACAAAATCAAGGCTTCCGCCAAGGGTATAGGTCCAGACCACCGCAACCAGAAACAGCCCGATCGACGTTCCCAGCAAGGTCATCAGATAAATCTGCGCACCGCGTTGTGCGTTCGCGTCGCCCTTGTGTGCGACAAGCGGATAGGTCGAAAGCGTCAGCACTTCATAGAACACAAACAGGGTGAACAGATTGCCCGCCATTGCCACGCCCATCGCGCCAAACAGAGCAATGGCAAAACAGATATAGAAACGTGTCTGGTTGCGCTCGCGATTGCCGCGCATATAGCCTATGGAATAAAAGGAATTGACGATCCACAAGCCGCTCGCCACCAGAGCAAACAGCGCCCCGAGAGGCTCGAGCTTGAAGGCAAATTCCAGCCCGGGCGCCGCACGTCCAACCACGAGGGATGGAGGCTCACCTCCCATACTGGCCACCAGCCAGATAACCGCGCCAAACAGGCTGAACGCGCCGATCAGTGTGGCCCCCTCGCGTAGGTCCGGCACTGCCTTTAGCGCAAAGATGGCCATCGCCGTCACCAGCGGAATCGCAAGCACTGTCAGGATCAACATTTCGGGACTCATAATATGCCTCCCGACAAAAAGCTTGCCTTAGCGGCCGCTTCTGTCAACGCAATCAACCAATCAGCCTGTACGCCGATATACAGCGTCGCGAGCGTCAAAACCCAAAGCGGTATCAATAAAAGGAGCGGCGCTTCCTGGCGGACTTTGCGTGGGTTTACAGGGGCCTGGAAGAAAATCGCCTGCAAGATGCGCCCCATATAGATCACGGCAAGGAAACTCGACGCGACGATCACCACGGCCGCAAGCTCCCATCCACCATCAAGCGTTGCCTGCAACAAGGTCCATTTCGACTGGAAGCCAGCGGTCAATGGCATGCCGATCAGCGACAGCGCCGCAATCGCAAATGCCGTCATCGTCAACGGCGCTACCCGCCCCAGTCCGGCAAAATCATTAATCCGCGTCCCCTTATGGGTCAGCACGATGCCTGCGACCGCCATAAACAGAGCGCCCTTCATCACACCGTGATTGACCAGATGGAACATGCCTGCGGAGAGGCCTGCACTGGTGCCAATCGAGATGCCGAGCAGCATATAGCCAACCTGCGCCACCGAGGAGTAAGCCAGCATCCGGCGCACATCGGTCTGGAACACTGCCTGAAACGAGCACACAAGCATCGCAATCATGGCCAAAGGCGCGAAGATCCAGGACAGGGTCAAGGCGTCAAACGTGTATTCGGGCGTGAAGATTGTGAAGATGAACCGGATCAACGCATAAATCGCCACTTTCGTCGCGGTTGCCGACAAGAACATTGTCACAAAGCTTGGGGCATAGGCATAGGCGTTTGGCAGCCACTGGTGCAATGGCCACATCGCAGCCTTCAAGCCAAGCCCGACAACGATAAAGGCAAACCCGGCCACCACAGCCCGATTCCCCGGTTCGATGAGTGCCAGCCGATTGCCCATATCAACCATGTTCAGCGTGCCCGTTGCCGCATAGAGGAAGCCGACACCGATGACGAAAAACGTCGCGCCAATTGTGCCCATCAGCAAATAATCGAACGCTGCCGGAAAAGCCCGCCTGTCCCGCGTCCCGCCGAGCGCAACCAGCACATAAGTCGAGATCGAGCTGACCTCCAGAAACACGAACAGGTTGAAGGCGTCACCGGTAATCGCGACACCGGCCAGTCCGGTGTAGCAGACCAGATGCGCCGCATAGAACAGTGTGTGTTTTTCGCGCTGGATTTCTGCGGACACGGTCGGCCATGAGAAGATCGCGGCCAACACACCAATCGCTGCGACCAGCAACAGGAACAGCACGTTCAGCGCATCAACCCGGAACTCGATACCGAGCGGCGGCGCGAAACCGCCCAAATGGTACGAGACAACGCCGTGCGCCTGAACCTGCTGGAGCAAAACCAGAGCACACATTGCAGAGGCGACCGATCCCAAGACCGTCAACGCCCATGCGGACCGCCCGTTTGGCATAAACACACACAGGCCAGCAAAAATCAGGGGGATAACAACCAATAGTGCGGCCGCATTGTCCACCACCATATCCGGCAGAAGAGAAACAAGTGCTTCAAGCATTAGCCGACCGCCTCCACAACATCATCTGCGTCCTGCGCATCCGCCGCCTGAATATCCAGCAATCGCACTTCATCACTCTCGATTGACCCGTAGCTCTCGCGAATCCGGACGACCAGAGCAAGTCCCACGGCAAGGGTTGCCACCCCGACCACAATGGCTGTCAGAATCAGGACATGTGGCAGTGGATTGGAGTAAATCTCGATCAACCCCTCGCTGCTACCATAGGCTGCCTCGACCGCATGCCCATCGCCGCTCGCCACATGGGCACTGCTCCCGGCATGCGCTGCCGCATCGCCGGCTGTTGCCGCGTGCCCGCCTTCGTCACCATGTCCGCCATCGCCATGCCCTTTGGCATCACGGCCAAACAGGATAGGCGCAGACCCGCCCGCCACTTTGCCGAGCGTAATATAGAACAGGAAAACCGAAGTCTGGAAAATCGACAGCCCAACCAGCCGTTTAATCATATTGGCCGATTGGAATGTAATATACAGGCCGACCATCATCAGAGCGATAATCGCCCAGTAATTTGCACGTTCGAGAATAAATTGCAGCATGCCTACCAGTCCTCGTCACGAATTTCCGCGACCCGCCCTGCAAAGGCATAAAAGATCGTCAGCATTGATCCCGACACCGTAAACAGAACGCCCAGTTCGATCAGCAGGATGCCCAGATGTTGCCCGGCATGCCCTCCGGCCGGTTCGTTGACGAGAAAGTCATAATCGAGATAGCTGCCGCCATTGAGCATGGCCCAAACACCGACCCCCGCATACAGCAACAGGCCAAAGGCCGCCAGCGAACCGGCAAACAGGGCCGGCACAGCGCGGAGCGCTTCAGGGACGCCAAACACCAGCGCATACAGGATCACAGCCACAGCCAGAATGACGCCCGCCTGAAAGCCTCCGCCCGGCCCATAATCGCCATGAAACTGGACGTAAAAGGCATAGACAACAATCACGGGCATCAGCATTTTGGAGATGACGCGCAGGATAACGTGGTGAGATGTCATTTCGTCTTCCCTCCCCGACGGGATTTCGCGCCCCGGTCCGAGAGAGATCGTTCGCCAAAACCAAGCAACAGAACAACCGCAAGACCGGCAGCAAAGATCACCCCTGTCTCGCCAAGCGTGTCAAACCCGCGATAACTCGCCAGAACAGCCGTCACGACATTTGGAACGCCGATTTCACCCTCGACCCGCTCGAGATATTGCGCCCCGACATGCGCATTGGCAGGCGCCACAGCATCGCCCAGAGCGGGCAGATCAATGGTCGCATAAATCAGGACAGCGCCGGTCACGATGCACACAAAAAATGGCACCGCGCCAAGCAGCGCCCGTTCACTCTTTGCCGTGCGAGAGGTCAGCAACATCGCGCCGAGCATCAAGGCCGTCGAGATCCCTGCCCCCACAGCAGCTTCAGTGAACGCCACATCGACCGCATCAAGCACCACAAACCAGGTGGCCGAAATCAGCGAGTAAGCGCCAGCCAGCATCACAATTGCAAACAGGTTGCGCATCCGGACGATCGCAATCGCCACAACGAACAGCATCGCCAGCAGCGAGACATTTATAAGAGACGTACCAATATCCATCAGTCTACCTCGCCTTCGCCTGCCGTGGCCTCTGCTCCGATTTTAGGCTGCAAGCCTGCGGTATGGGCCGCATTTGCAATCGCATGCGAAGCGGTTGGCCCTGTCAGGAACAAGAAAACGAAAATCACCAGCAGCTTGAACACAATCAGCCAATGCGGGCTCAAAAATGCCATGCCGAGCAGTAGCAAAATCACCGCGCCGGTATCGGTCACACTGGCTGCATGCAGGCGGGTATAAAAGTCCGGAAACCGCGCCATGCCGATAGAGCCAATAATGGCCAGCACCGCCCCGAACAGACACAATCCACCGCCGAGAACCGGGCGGAACATTTCAAAGCCATGAACAATCTCGCTCCAGAGTTCCATTAGGTCTTCTCCTTCGTCTGACCCTTGCGAACCAAAGTCACCTGGAAAGATCGGTAGCGAACAAATTTCAATACGGCGATGGTCGCGACAAAATTTATGAGGGCATAGAGAATCGCCAGATCAAGAAAATCCGGCCGCCCCATAAAAAAGCCCAGCACGCCCAGGAACAAGACCGTCTTTGTGCCGAACGAGTTTACGCCCAAAACCCGATCGTAGAGCGTCGGCCCGATGAGCGCCCGTATCAAGGTCAAAGACAGTGCCAAAACCAGCGCAATAACGGTCAGCCCGATCATGATTTCGCCTCCCCGCCATCGCTTGGCCGGCCATCAATCGCTCGCGCAGCACGTTCATCCATTTCGACAAATGCATCAGGACCGGCGGCCTCTTCATACAAGGCATGAACGAGCAAACGCTTGGGCTCCACTTCGATCGTCACAGTGCCCGGCGTCAGAGTAATCGAATTTGCAAACAAGGTCTTAGCAAGATCAGACTGGCATTTGGTCCTGACTTTGACCAAAGCCGGATTGATATCAAGTTCAGCCCGCAGGCAGGCCCTGATCACCTGAACATTGGCCTTGAATATCTCATACATCAGCCATGGCAGATAAGAGATGAACCCAAATATGGTAAAATACGGGGCACCTTCGCGGTCAAGTATTTGCAGACGCCAGGACAGAAGAACCGCCAGAATAACGGACACGCTCCCAAGGCTTAAAAGCAATGGTGTATAATGCCCTGAAAGGCCTAGCCAGAATGCCGCCAGTGCAAGAATAAGACTGACTACGTAACCCACGCGCCCCATGCTCCTCGTTGACCCGAACTCCAGTCAGCGTGGTAGCCTGTCGGGGCTGTCTTGGCCAGTCGAAATAGCCGAATTTACGAGCCGAACACCAAATTTGTTGTGCGCTTCGACGCCGAAAACTCATCCCTTTGCTCGGAATCATTTGCCGGCTGCGAACCGACAATGCCTGCAGCCGTCAATGACCAGTTCCAGTACCGCAACACCGTTTGCGCCTTCATCACGCTTAGCTCATCAAAAGTCGTCATCACATATTTGAGTTGGGGGTGCATCTGATCCTCGTCCAAATGTACCGGGCGGCGCATGGCCTTCCACAAATCAACCACCGCAGGCCGCTTCAAGCCGGTTGCCTTGCACAAGACGGCCAGCCCTTCGCCGCCAAGATCGCTGACGAGCTTCGCCATGCATACGGGTCGAATACCCGCCAAATAGCCAATTTCCTGCATAACTTCTGGCGTCATGCCATTCGCTGCGGCCACTGAAATAGCCGTTTCCAAACTCTCGAAGTGAGAACGCTCCAGGGCTGCCCTGTTGCGCTGACGTCTTTCGATCAATTGCAGAGCCTTACGCGCCACCGGGTCTTTCCAGTCGTCAGGTTTCATCATGGCGAAGACATCGGAGCAAATATTGACAAGGATCATCCGGTCAGCGGAATGTTTGCTCAAAATTGCTTTTCGCGTCTGCCCATCGGACCACCAGAACATGGCCATGGCCTGTGAGGGCGTTAGCTCCCGACGGTTGACCAATAAGCTGCAGAACTCGTCATGCTGCTGGGACAATGTCACCATCTTATCAATGCTGGCCTCGGAAATCTCCGCCCCTTTATTGTTGAGCAAGGCTCTCAACACTTGCGCTTCGCCCTGATCAATCAGAGCCTCCGAAACAACAGCGGACAAATTCCGCCGTGCCGCGACGAGCAACTGGTGCTCTACACCTGTTCCCTCAACAATTTCGCGCAGGTCAGATGAATCGAATGCTGTGTTTTCTTCCAAAAGAGGCCGAGCGACGTCCAACTGGCATTGCGCCAGATACCGCATCAACCGGCGTGGCGCTTCTGTGCTGACCCGAAGCCGCTTTGCACACAGCGCCCGATCCTGATCACTTGCCTCGAACAACATGTCGAGCAAGATGTCACTGGCCAGGTGCCGATCTTGAAAGGAAATACTCGAAGCGGGCATGGCGACGGTATCTATTAACCGCTTGAGCAAGGCCGAGCGCGCCCAGTCGGTCTTTGATTTTGATTTGGCAATTGAAGTTTCGGTCATGATTTCCAGCCCTCATTCCAAGAGAGGCTAACGAAACTAGGTTAACGGTAGGTTCACAATTGCCCGTTATCAGCGCGCGCTGAATGGTTATATATCCAGCAAGACTGCCTCATATCGCAAGCTCGATCGCCGCTAATACTGCCGCATTCGTCTGGGGTGCACGGCCATGATCAGGAGACTTGCGACCAACATCGCAATCGCAAGTGAAAACAGCGCTCCACCATCTGTCGCCGTCTCACCGGCCGCCAGTGACAATGGCACTTCACGTCCGAGCCATGGGGACACGTGTAAACCAATCGCTCCAAACAGGATCAGCGACGACAAAAATGCTCCAGCGCGGCGCGTAAAGGGCAAAAACAACAGCAATGCCGCGAGGACTTCCAGTATTCCCGTCAAAACGCGGCCTGTCGGCTCAAAAATATCATAGCGCGACCGTTCGGCAATGGTCTGAAAAACAATGTTCTCACCAGCCAAATCAAAGAATTTCACCTGTCCGGCCGGAGGATTGGGCAGCGGATGAAACGTTGATTGTACGAACATTGCGATCAGGAACAGCGCCAAAGCCCAGCTGAAAAAGTGTTGAATTGAGCGCATGCCCGCCTCCTCATCCTAAGAAAATCTACAGTCGGTCAGATAAAGCAAACACGTTTCCGCCCTTGCGCCAAGACTCTGCCCCAGATCCGAGCCGCTATACCCGGTTTCACCACGGCCTACCCGGTCGCAACCGGAGCCGTTATTTAAACATATGGCCATCCAAAATGAATGCCCATTCATTCTATGGGCCCGATCTGCCGAAAACTCTAAGTATTCAGGCCCGGAATTAGCAAAGTTTTATTCTATTCAGTGTACAAGCAAGCACTCTTCATGGAATACACTGAGTCCACTTTATGCCTCCTCTCGTGAATATACTTCGCCAGAACGATGGTCATATTTCAGCGCCCACAAGACTGGTCCGGACCAAAAATCCAATCGAGATTCGCGCGGCACTCTATGCCCTCATTGCGCTCGACCTTTGCGCTAGCATCATCGGAACCAGCTTTGCGCTAAATGCATTGGGACTCGACGTCCTCAAGCTTCAGGTTCAGCAAGCTCTTCCCTTTATGATGATCCCGCTATGCGCATCAATCGGAGTGTATACGTTTGGCGGGTATCGCAAGACGTATTCCTCCTCGATCCTGAAGCCCTTTTTGCAAGCCTCCATCGGGGCCGCGCTAGGGTTGGCAACGCTTGCAGCACTGACCTCCTTTGCGCCTGATCAACTGGCCGACCTGACGGATGCTTTGATCCTGACATGGTGTCTGGTGAGTTTCATCCACCTCGCTTTTCTCATCGTTCTAAATCGCCTGTTCAAAGCGAACCGCTTTATGCGGAAAGTTGTTCTTATCGGCGCAACGCCCCATGCCGAGCAACTCATCGCAGAAAGCCAAGAAGGCGGAAGCATGAAAATTCTGGGGGTCTTCGATGACCGCGAAGGCTCGCGTTACCCAACAGACAATACCCCAAACGCCCCCAAGCAACCCCTGCTCGGTAAGATCGATGACCTGTTGAACTGGCCGCAATTGCCGCAAGTCGACCAGATCGTCATCACCGTGACGTCCAATGCAACCGAACGTATCAAGATGCTTATCGGGCGCCTCCGGCTGCTCCCCCAACAGGTTATACTTCTCATCGACATTGAAAGCTTCAACCCGGAAGTCGGTGGCCTTTGGTCCGGGTCACGATCTCCCGCTGCACTTGTCTCTGGCCGGCCGATAAACTTCCGCCAACGCGTCATCAAACGGCTAACCGACATTGTCTTGTCTCTCGTGCTGATTATTGCCTTTAGTCCCATCGTGCTCATCTGTGCCATCCTCATCAAATTGGAAGATGGCGGCCCGGTCCTGTTCCGTCAGCAGCGTCACGGATTTCAGAACGAACTCATTCGCATCTGGAAACTGCGCAGCATGAAGGACAATCCTGCCGCTGAAACCCGAATGCTCGATCAAACATGCCACAATGACCCGAGAGTGACGCGCATCGGCCGGTTTATACGGCGGACATCACTCGACGAATTACCTCAATTGATCAATGTACTGGCCGGTGAAATGTCCCTTGTCGGGCCAAGACCGCACGCCGTCGGCATGACTGCCGAGACGACCCAGGTCCATGAAATCGTAAAAGAATACTCCCACCGCCACAGGGTCAAGCCGGGAATTACCGGCTGGGCCCAGATAAATGGGTCCCGTGGTCCGGTGCATTCACATGAAGAAGTTCGCGAAAGAGTCCGATTTGATATAGAATACCTGAACTCAGCGTCATTCTTGTTTGACCTGTACATACTCCTTATGACTGCCCCGTGCCTTTTAGGAGACAAAGTGAAAGACCGTTAATGAGCCAAGATGCCCACCCTTCCAGTTCCGCCGGCGCCAGCGCTGACTTTGCCGGTCAGGAAACGCTGTCGGGCAATGGCATCTCTCATGCGGCGGGCTTGAGCATCTGTATTCCGGCCTGGAGAGATACGGCCAGCCCCTTGCTGACCTCGCTTGCTAGCCTGCCCGATCACAAAGATTGCGAAATCCTTGTCTACGATGACGGCTCTGCCGACGCCAATATGACCAGGACAATCAATACTCTGCTCGCAGACTTTAAAGGCCCCGCAAAACTCATTACAGCCGAGAAAAACCACGGACGCAGCCATGCCCGAAACCGGCTCATGGCCCACGCAACATCTGATTGGCTGCTTATGCTGGACGCGGATATGTTGCCCGATGACGAAAAATTTCTCACCCGCTATATCGAAGCAATGGCGGGGCAATCGGACCCTGCCCTCATCGCTGGCGGCTTTAGTTTGCAACAAGTCACGCCGACAAAAGCACAATCCTTGCATGCAGCCCAATCTAACCGCTCGGAATGTCTGGGCGCGGCACAACGACAAGAGGCCCCGGGCAGATACGTGTTTACATCCAACATCCTTGTACACCGCAAAGTTCTGGACGCTGTCTATTTCGATGATGGTTATAAAGGATGGGGTTGGGAAGACGTTGACTGGGGGCTGCGGGTCGCAGATCAGTTCCCGATACTGCATATCGACAACACCGCCACCCATCTCGGGCTGGACGACACCGGAACCCTGTTGAAGAAATACGGAACATCCGGCGCAAATTTCGCACGGCTGGCAGCCCAGCACCCTGCTGCCGCTGGCGATATGCCCCTTTTCAAGGTGGCCCGGAAATTGCGGCGTCTGCCTGGCCGTGGTCTCCTCGAAACGGTCTGCAAGACCATCGCGATCGCCCCCATCGGCTTGACCCCGATGCGTCTTCGCCTATTTGCGCTCAAGCTCTATCGCTCTGTCATATACAGCAGGTCACTGTGATGGATGCCTATGGGGACAATATCGTGTTTCCGATGGATTACACACCGCGCTCAAATCTCTTGGCCCGGATAAACCGTCGACGCGTTTCCCTGAACAAAGTGGCACCGATCAATGCCCCGGCTCAATCAATCATCACCTTCGGTTTCGATGATTTTCCGAAATCTGCAGCAGACACCGGAGCAGAAATCATCGAGTCGATCAACGCCAAGGCAATCTTTTATGCCTGCACCGGGCTTGCCGGAAAGACCAACCTCACCGGCGAGCAATATATCGACACGGATTTGTTGGCTCTGGACAAGGCCGGACATGAAATTGGCGCCCATACGCACACACACCTCGACTGCGCGTGTACTGCAACAAGTACTGCTGTTCGGAATATCACAAAAAATCTTGACGAGCTAAAAAAAATGGGATTGGAAAGCCCCGTCGACCACTTCGCCTATCCATATGGCGAAACGACAGTTGACCTAAAAATCGCATTGCAGGACAAATTCGTGACAGCTCGTGGAATTCGCCCAGGAATGAACACACAAGGCGCAGACCGGATGCAACTGGCCTCTATGGAATTGACGCCGGATACATCAACCACGGCAAGAGCAATCGCAGCTATTGAAAAAGCGAATACAGTTTCGTGCTGGCTGCATATCTTTACTCATGATATTAAAGCCACGCCTAGCCCATATGGAACGACACCACAGGAGTTGAGAAAAATTGTCCGGAGTGCGCGTGATTCGGGAATTCCTGTCGCGACACCCAGAGAAGCTTTGCTAAATTTCGGAACACGCTTTGATGTCTAATCTGTCGATTTCTATAATAATTCCAACCTTTCAGCGTCCTCAGGGATTGCTTGTCGCTGCACGCTCTTTGTTCAACCAAACCATGCTCGACAAAACCGAGTGTACCCTGATTATCATCGACAATGATCCGAGCGCCAGCGCAGCAGACTCCATCGAAACGCTCAGAGCGGAAGCGCCTGAAAACCTGACTTTCAAAGCCGCTCACGAGCCGGCTGCTGGTGTTGCCAACGCCAGAAACCGGGCCATGGAACTGGTTGAATCCGACCTCATTGCCTTTCTTGATGATGATCAGGCCGCGTGTGATCCAGACTGGTTGGAGAAACTCTACAAACTCCATATGGAGATAAAACCGACCGTCGTATTCGGCCCTCTGATCACCGCGCTTCCAGACGATATCCGGAAGCACAAAGCGTATTATCGCCGGTTCTTCGGGCGTGTTGATGATTCAGGTCGGGGGTTCATCGACCGGTTTCATGGCGGATGCAACACGCTGATTGATGTCGCAGGCCTGCCAGATCAACGCCCGCTTTTCGATCCCATCACAAATGAAACCGGCGGCGAAGACGACTTCCTATTTCTGGCGATTAGAAAAAGCGGCGGCACGTTTGCATGGGAACCCAATGCGGGGGTGTACGAGCATGTTGCCAGAAAGCGTCTAACCCTGAAATATACACTGAAACGAGCCTTCGTTTATGGACGTGGCCCTTCCGCGCTGGCGCTCCATGAGGGGCACTATTTCAAGCTCGTTTTCTGGATGGGCGTGGGGGCAGCGAAGTTTGCCTATCACGGTACACTGGGCACGATCGGTTACATCTTCAGGTCCGAAAACGCTGCGCAGAACATCGACTTCGCAATCCGCGGCCTGTCCAAAATCTTCTTCTGGCGAACCTTCAAGCTCTATGGCAGCCCCGCACTCGTCGATGCGTCCGAACTGAATAAGGACGAGGCATAGCCGGTCACGCGGCAATCAAACTAGCCGCCTCTGGCAACCCTGTTTGAACCAAGCGTGCGCGCACGTGCAGCCCCTGCAACCGGAAGAAAATCACGTTGACGACGACCGGATCTGCCAGCGCGACTGCTGCGGCGCCTGACCCCCTCGCGCATCAAAATCGCCGAGACCGCAACATAGCTCAACCACACGATTGAATTCTGCTGCAAGATAGAACTCTCGGACAGGCTAAACAGAAAGAACTGTGCCAGAAACCCAAGCGCAAAAACTCCGTTCCAGCCTTGCAATGCCTCTGCTACGGCCCGTCCGATCGTCGTCAGAAAGCTCAACGTAAACACTACAAGCCCGACAAGCCCCACGCTTAACCAGGTCTCAAGCCAGCCATTATGTGCCGTCGGTGCCGCCCATTGCACCTGCTCACGAACAAAGTCTGCCTCCGCGGAATCGGGCGCCCAGAACGCTCCATAGCCGTGTCCGAGCCAGGGCCGGTCGGCAATCACATGTGCCAAGGCTGCCCAGATATCGGTCCTTCCGGTTAGCGTTGCATCCCGTCCTAAAGCCGCGAAAATCAGTTCCGGCTGGAATACCGCAATGCTCACAAATATGCCGGCAAATGTGACGCCGAACCATGTTAACACCAAGGCAATCCGCGCGCCCCGCTTCATGATCATCGCGCCAGCCAAAATCGAAAACCCCAACAAAACGCCGACAAGAGAGGTTTTAGAGACGGACAACACCACCAATCCAAGGCTCAGGATCAAGCCCGCAATCCAGACTTTGCGTAAGTCGGTCCCGGTTAAAATTAAAAATGCGAACAAAAAAGCAGAACGGGACATATGCCCCCCGAGCGTATTTTTCTGGAACCAGAGTCCACGCCAGGCTCCGGCATATTCGCCTGAAGGCTCCAGCCCAATCGCCGGCATGGCCAGCACAATCACATATGACAAAGCGGCCAGAAACAGCCAGATTAACCCGAACAGAGTTAACAGCTCCCGCCAGTTATAGCGGCTGGCGAGGTAAAGCCCGAAAAAAGTGGTCATCCCTGCAGCAATCACGCGGCGTGCCGTTAATGCTTGATCGATGGACCAGAAAACAGAGGCTGCAATCAACAACAGCAAAACCATCAAAATGGGCATTTGCCAGCTCATCGAAATGAACCTTCGAATGTGTATTAGCCCAAGCAGAATAACGATCCCATAGACTGGCAGCCATAGTGCGCGCAAAATGGGATTCCCGTCCGGTTCACTTTCGGACGCAAGCAATAGCCCCAGCAAAGCTTCTGAAAACAGTGCGAGAAGCAGCAATACGACGCCAGTCTCGAAGATTGCGGGGATACTATGCCAGAGTTGAACTGGCTCCTGACGCTCGGCTAACCCATGTGCCATCGCTTACAACCGTCACCCCGAAAACTTATCAATAAATCTGGTATCCGGACGTGTGCGGTTCATCACCACACCCAATGCGTGCCCCCCATAAGCTTCGATTTCCTTGATAAGATTGGTCACTGCGAGTGGGCCTGTCCGGTCTGCTTCGACAACAATAATAACACCATCCATCTGGGAAGCCATAGCAAGACCTGCACCTGAGCGATCACTTGGTGGCGCATCGACAATAAACCAGTCGGCGCCGCGCCGCAGAGCCGCCCACCATTCAGAGCGCGTAGACAGATGAATCTTGCCACCATGAGCCACTTGCTCATTGCGGAACCGCGTGACGAGCAAACGTGTGCCCTTGATCTGATGGGCGGCAAGCAGCTTGGTATTGTCTTCAACACCAAGACGCTCTCCGCGCCGGGCTTCAATAATGTCATAAAAAGGTCGCGTGCCCAGCGATGCATCATATGCCCTGGACGGCTTTCCAACCCCGGCATAGTCACCACGCCGGAACGACTCAAATTGAGGATTCTCATGTAAATCGAGATCCACAAGCCATGTCACCCGGCGACATTTCTCGGCAGCCATTAGCGCAAATGACGCGGCCACACTGCTCGTGCCTTCGCCATCATGGGCCGACATAAACATGATACCGCGCCCCCCCTTGGCGACGGTTAAGCGTCCAGCAGCGCGCCACAGAGTATCAAGATCAGATCGAAGATCGTGCATTGGAGTGATGAAGGCCTTGGGTAACGGATATTATAGTAACGAATGTCCTACACTTACAAAGTTAATTTGGACTTTCAGACCTATGAATACTTCCTGATGGTCGAAACGACGGGCACTCCAATCGTGCGTTCGATGGAGTTTGCGGAAACAAACCCACGAAATGACAGGGCGCGAAGCAGGCCGACGCAAAGCGCCGTAAAGCCGGCAAACAGTAAAGACAATACCGCTATGACCAGCTTCAGGCTCTTGCCCTTGGCGGGGCGCCGCGCACGCTCGAGAATTTTGATATTGTCTTCGTCTTGTCGATCAAACTGCGTCAGAACGCGCGATTCTGTTTCCCTGACAGAAAAACTACGCACATTATTGTCCAGCAAATCGCGCTTGCGGGTCAGCGCCTGCCATTGCGGTTCCAGCGCGGTGAGCCGTCTCTGGCGCGCCTGCACTTCTGCCGCCTGGCGGCGCAAGACGGTCGCGCGCTGCCTCGCTGCCGACAATTGCGCACTCAGTGATGCAAAACTTGTCTCAACACTTTGATACAAAGGATTGGGGCCGCGCCGGACCAGACCACTCGTCGGCGCGCCGCCCTCGAGATATTGCCGCGCGCGGGCGATCCGCCGGTTTACATCCTGAACCGGCTCCGATGTCTCGGTGTAGCGCGACAGTAATTCTTCGCGTTCCAGCTCCAGGGTCACCAGCGCTTGTGACGAAGAATCTTCAACAAAAACATCAATTTCCGGCGATGTGGTGGCAAGTTGCTGACGCAATACTTCCAACTGCCCTTCAAGCTCGCTCTGATTGGTTTCGTTCTGGAACAGGGACTGCTCTACGGACGCAAACAGGGTTTGCACCGAACTTGCTTCGGTCGCAAAGTCGCCAATGTCGTTTTCCGCCAGAAACAGACGCATCTCTTCTTCAGCAATATAAAGATCATTCTCGAACGTTTTGCGCTGGGTCTCGTATGAGGCCAGATCTTCATTGCTGAAAATGCCTTCACGGTAAAACAGATACTCGTCCATAAATGCATTCAGAACATCAGCGGCGAGCTGCGCATCCTTATGCCCGAAATTGGTCTGGATGACGGTTTTTTTAGGGGCTGCAAAGGCTCCGAAGTTCTGTCGCAACGTAATCAGTGCGTTTTCTTCCAACTCGTAAACATCTTCGGGGGCGGCGGCTGCAAGCTTCTCGGCCAGTTTCGGATATAAGCGCTCGATGCCAAATTGGGCCAGCACGCGGCGTGCGACATCCGGGCTCTGGATCAGTTCGATTTCGGTCTGCACCAGTTCTTCGGTTGCAGGGACTGCATTGTTGAGCAGATCTGCGCCGACACGCGGGCGGAACAAATATTCTTCGCCGGCAGAAACCTTCACCCTGGATGTGGCGTAATAGGTATCTTCCTGCGCAAAGGCAAAGTACATTCCGGCCGCAAAAATCGGCAGAAAAACGAGCAGCATCAACCAGACGTTCCGCCACAAGTGAACACCCACCTCCAACACTCCAAGTCGAGGACGCTTGGCCGCAGAAACTTCACTATATTCAGACATAAAGGCTAGATTTCTATCCAATTCATTCTCTGTCTAGCAGAAGCGATTTGATAATTCCTTAATCATTAACAGGCATAGTACATAGTGTAGATTAGAGTGGTTGAATTTCAATGTTGCGTTTTGTTGCATCTTCATTCGTATGCGCGGGACTCCTGCTCGGGTGTTCTGCCCCGCCTCAGGCCTCACCGGATTTCCAACCCCTTCCCTGGCAAACCTATCAAGGAATAGACGCCGCTTATATCCTATGGACCGGCGACACGCTCGACATTGATGTGGCCACGGCTCCTGAACTCTCGCGGACAGATGTTATTGTTGCCCCGGACGGGCGAATATCAATGCCGTTGATCGGCCCCGTGCAAGCGGCTGGGCGCAGCGCAGAACAATTGCGCGAAAGCCTGATGACGGCCATGAGCACCCAACTGCTCGACCCCCGCGTGACGGTCAGCGCCACAGCGTTCGCATCCCAGCAGGTTTTTGTTGGCGGCGAGGTCACAACCCCGGGTATCATCGAGCTTCCCGGGCAAATCGGCCCGCTTCAGGCAATCATCATGGCTGGCGGCTTCACAACATCCGCCAATGCGAAACAAGTGCTATTGATGCGCCGCATCCCGGCTGGTGACGTCAAATTTGCCCTTTTTGACATCAAAAAAGGCTTGGTCGACCCTGCGGCGGCCAATTGGGGACCGCTTCAGCGCTTTGACGTCGTCTATGTCTCGCCAACATGGATCGCCAGAGAAAACCTGTTTGTCCAGCAATACATCCGCAATGCATTGCCTGTCGATTTCTCGCTTGTCTTCGATCTTGCAAGCTCCGGCCTCTAGACACCCGCCTGCTCTACTGATTGGCGCCATGCCGCCAGATATTGCTGCGTTGGCGTTGTCAGCACAGATGGCAAACCGTCCCGGTCAAACCAATTCCAGCCGCCATGCTTTTCCGGCTCCATAAGCTGCGGCGCTCCTGACACGATCACCGCATCATAAACCGGCGCAACCCAATGCCGTCCATCTCCCGCATTGATCGTTTCAGCGATGCAGGCGAGTCCCGTCAGCTTGATCGATACCCCCAACTCCTCCAGAATTTCCCGCACCACAGCGGTTTCAGCCAGCTCGCCAAAGTCGATTTTGCCGCCAGGCAACCCCCAGGCTCCCGCTTCAGGTTCGCGCAGCCGCTGGATCAGCAACAGCCGCCCGCGATCATCATGAATGGCCGCGCCGCATCCAACTTCCGGTGCCCGATTGACCTCGGTCACTCTATGGTCACTTGAAAGCTGCGAGCGCTGCACGGGCAACGGGCTCGCCCCATTCTTGCACGAAATGTCCCGCCTCCTCGATCCGCATCGGTTCGGGACACCCCTTGATCGTCTTGCGCAGCTCATCCATGACCGCGCCGCCAAGCACCGGATCTCCCATGCCAATGGCCATAAAGCTCTGCCCCGTCCAGTCATTAGACCACCACGCCGCTGCCCGCTTCGACGTTTCGATGCCCTCCATATCTGGCGCAATCATCACCATGTCGGGGAACCGGCGGACGCCAGCCTTGTAACTCACATCCGGAAACGGAGCGCCATACGCGGCCGCTTCCGCATCAGACAGAACCGGCGTGCCGCGCTGCATCAAACCGCCAACATCCATATCTGGTTGCGTCGCAGCAAAGGCCTTCCACGCCTCAAACCCCTCGCCCAATGACAGGCCGGTCGGAATAGCCGTATTCATCACAATCAGTCGTTTGAACCGGTCAGGCATATCCGGCGGAACACTCAATCCCAAAATTCCGCCCCAGTCCTGACAAACCAGTGTAATATTTTGCAAATCGAGCCGCTCGATAAAGCCAAGCAACATGTTGCGGTGGAAGTCATAGGTATAGATCGCGTCATCAACGGGTTTGTCAGACCGTCCGAAGCCGAGCCAATCGGGCGCAACCACACGGGCGCCGCTTTCAAGGAACACTGGCATCATCTTCCGGTACAAATACGACCAGCTCGGCTGGCCATGCAGACACAAAAAGACGTGCTCGGCATCCTGCGGTCCCTCATCGAGATAATGAACCCGCAGCCCCTCATAGCCGGATAGATCATCAATATAGTTCGGCGCATAGTCAAAACCGGACAGGTTCTGAAAATGCTCGTCCGGTGTGCGTTTGGCTTCGATGGGCATAAGAATAATCCTTCATCCAGAGGTCACGTGATCCGTCATTTCGTAGTGCAATAAGAGTATCGCAACACAATCCGGACAGACGCAAGATCACGCAAACAAACACAATTGTGAAGCGCACTAACCAATTTGTTCGCTGCAAAGCGGTCCAAATTGCGCTATTATTTCTGCGAAGGCACTGAGAGAACGCAAAAAATCGGAGACAGAAGATGTACACCAAAGCTTTGAAATCAGCGGCATTTGCAGCCGCCGCAGCCCTCGTTTTAGGTGCCTGTGTCAGCGCCACCCCGTATCAACAGGCAGCAGGCGGCATCAGTTCCAACGGGTATAGCAATACACTTATTGAACCGGGCAAACACCGTGTCAGCTTCCGCGGTAATTCCAGCACAGACCGGGCCACCGTTGAAAACTACATATTATTGCGAGCCGCCGAGCTGACTCTGGCCGATGGCTTGGGCCACTTCATTGTTCTGGACGAAGATGAGGGCAGCCTGAGCAACTTCAATTCGACCGGCTTCGGCACAGGTTTTGGCGGCGGTTTTGGGCGCGGATTCAGAAGCCGCGGCTTCGGTGGCGGATTTGGCGGCACCACCAGTACAAGGACGCGCGAACGGCGCCAATTCGACATAAGCGTGATTATTCAAGCTTTCCCGGGCGAAAAATCAGCCGAAAACTTCGAAGCGTACAATGCTCAAGATGTCGTCACCAATATCGGTGCCGTCGCTCTTCGGCCCAACTAAGCGCCCTTCACAATCGACCTGATCTCCTCAAAAAAGAGGCCGCCCGAAAACGGGGCGGCCTTAAGGGAGGAAACTATGGCGATGATACGCTCATCAGCCATATATTTCAGATAATGACTGCTGAACAAAATTTCAAGTGTTCATTTTTTAATATTTTGTCCACGCCTCCAGGAGGGGAGCCTCCCTGCCCTCGCCAAACCGGAAATCGCCGCCTAAGGTCATGGTGAAACTCCAAAAGGATGCGTGGACCCATGGACTTCAACCTGCCTGCCGAGCTGACAGCTTATCTCTCCGAACTCGACACATTCATCGAAGACGAGATCCAACCGCTCGAGCAAGCAGACGACAATATCCGCTTTTTCGACCATCGCCGCGAATATGCCCGCACCGACTTTGAAAATAACGGTCTGCCCCGCCCGGAATGGGAAGCCCTTCTGCACGAAGCCAAACGCCGCGCCGATAAGGCTGGTCATTTCAGATTTGGCCTACCGACCGAATATGGCGGTCAAAACGGCTCGAACCTTGCCATGGCGGTGATCCGCGAACATCTCGCCCGCAAAGGCCTTGGCCTGCACAATGATCTCCAGAACGAGCATTCTATTGTCGCCAATTTCCCGCAAATCCTGATGCTGCGTGACTTTGCCCGCGAGGACCAGAAACACCTCGCCACCGATGCCCTCGAAGGACGCTTCCGTGCCACGTTCGGCCTCACCGAAGCAGCCCATGGCTCTGACGCAACCCATATGGAGACCCGCGCCGTGCCGGAAACCCGCGACGGCGTCGATGGCTGGCTGATCAATGGCGAGAAAATGTGGATCACCGGCATGCATGTCGCGACCCATATGATGTGCTTTGTCCGCACCTCTGGTGATGATGGCGACGCGAAAGGCATTACCTGTCTGCTGGTTCCGGCAGATGACCCCGGCATCACAATCGAAGAATATATGTGGACGTTCAACATGCCGACCGATCATCCACGTCTCACCCTTAAAGATATCTGGGTGCCGGAAAGCGCGCTGTTCGGCCCGCTCGATGGCGGCTTGGCACTGGCGCAGCACTTCGTCCACGAGAACCGTATCCGCCAAGCGGCGAGTTCCACCGGCGCCGCGCTCTATTGTATTGACGAGAGCGTGGACTATGCCCGCGCCCGCAAACCTTTCGGCAAGCCGCTGGCCATCAATCAGGCCATCCAGTTCCCGCTCGTCGAGCTGGCATCTGAAGCTGAAATGCTGCGCCTGCTTATCTTCAAGACCGCGTGGGAAATGGACCAGATGTCCAAACCCGATGTCGCCATCCATCTCTCTGATAAGGTTTCGATGTGTAACTACCGCGCCAACCGGCTCTGCTGCAATGCGGCTGACCAAGCCATGCAAACCCATGGAGGCTTAGGCTATTCCCGCCATAAGCCGTTCGAGCACATCTACCGCCACCACCGCCGCTATCGCATCACCGAAGGCGCCGAAGAAATCCAGATGCGCAAAGTCGCCGGCCACCTGTTCGGTTTTATGGGGCCGAACAAACGCTAGCGCGTGGCCAGTCTACTCCGCCGCCTTGAGCAAGGCATGCAGCTGATCAAGATACCGCACCCATGCCGTCCGCCCGGCCTTTGTCAGGTGGATACGTGTTTGCGGACGTCGGTCAACAAAGCGTTTCTCCAGCCGGACATAGCCAGCATCATCAAGCTTGCGCAAATGCGTCGACAGGTTGCCATCGCTGGCCCCGACCTTGTCGCGTAGCTCGCCGAATATAGCCGGACTGACCGAAGACAGATACGCCATCACGCCGAGCCGCAAACGACCATGGATAATGTCATCAATGTCGGAATGGTCGAAAGGATTGTCGCTGCTCATGACTTATACAATCGTGTCAGGTTCATTGCGGAGCGCGGCGATGCCCGGAAGCACCTGAAGAACGACAACCCCGATCGCCGCCACAAGGTAGACATCAGCCGTCCCGACAAGAACCGCCGTGATGACCGAAAACCCGATAGACAGCCAGCTCAGGACATTTAGCGGCTTGTGCCGGAACAAACGCGCGGCCATCGCCAGATTGATCGCATAGGCCAAAAAGGCGAGCGGCATAATCGTATCAAACAATATGACAGGTTGCCCGCGCACCACCACAGCAACCGCGATGGCAACTGCATACACAAACAGACCGAGGCCGGAGATCGGCCAAGCCGCCTGCTCGGCCTGATTTCCCGCAGATGACTGCCCGGGCTTGTTGCGCAAAGACCAGCCAAGAATGCCGGACGATACACCGCCGACAAGTCCAACGGCCAACCAGACAGCGCCGATATAGTCAACCGGGAAGAAGAACTGCCCCCTAAGGGTCAGCCATTGAACAAACAGCGCCAGCCCAACCAAAGTTCCCCACATCAAAGCGAAGCGGCCCGACAGGCTTGGGGCCGCCTGCCCTTCTTCGGCGATCTGGCGTACAAAAGCGATATCATCAGCGAGTGGCGTCTGTGTCATCTCAAATTCCTTCCAACTACTTTGAATATCAAAGTACACTGATAAACAAAAAAGTCAACCAAACAAATTCAAACCCCGCACACGGTGCGTGCAAAGGCTAAACGGCCCACCTCCGTCAGTCTCATGATTTCCCGCGAACATATTCGGCCAAGAGTTCAGCCAACCCGTATTTCCACAGCTCCCGCACCTCCAATGTCCGGCATGGGACCCTAGCTGTTTGTTTCTGCGAAAAAAATTCGATCCAGCCCGAAAAATGTGACGCCGAAGGTTAACAATTCGGCCGATTTCGGTAACCCCGAGTTTACAGGAATTAACGACATTTCCTGCATTGGTGAACAAAAACCTCGGTTTCGGTAACGTCTTCTAAATCCTTCGGGCCGAATATGGTTTCAACAGCGCGGGCATATTGTTTTGCGTACCGAATGGAGTTCACAGTTGATGCTCAATAATCTTATTTCACATGTAGGAACCGAAACCGGTCTCTCGCAAACCAAAGCCCGCGCTGCACTAGGCTTGATCCTGAACGCCGCTGAACGTCAGGCTTCGCCTTTCGCTTCAGCTCTTTTCAATGAACTGCCCGGTGCGAGAACACTGGCTGCCAAAACCGGCAGCGAAATGGGAACCGCGACAGGTGAGATCGCACGCCTGATCGAACAAACACCTGGCGGCCGCCGCTATGTCGCTTCCCAGATGATCCGGTCTCTGCATGATCTAGGGCTTGGTCACCAAACGATCGGGAAGCTGTTGCCCGCAATTTCTCAATATGTCGCCGAACATAATGGACTGACTGAATTCGGACATCTCGGTGATCTGATCGGTACCGACCTCGATGCAAATGCCGACACCAGCGACTCCATCGCCGCCTAAACACACGCATTCAAATTTTTCCCAAAAAGGCCTTCGGAGCAGCGCTTCGGGGGCCTTTTCGCGTCTGCACCTCCTCATCCATAGGACACTCTGGTAGCCTCACATATCTACCAACAGATAGATCATTTGTTTGTGATCACGCGTGATTGGCAAGTGTGTCCGCTTTCCGGCAAAAGTTGGCAATAAACAAAAACGGAATGAGTTTCTAACACACACAAATCACCAGATTGGTTCAATCCTTCCCCCCCTCGATAACCTCTGGATAGGCACGCTTCATTAGTCCCCTCGATTGGAAGCTGTGCACGTGTTGTTAGAAATTTGAAGGGCTGGCCTGCTTCATGCAGGTCAGCTCCTTCTTATTTGGACGAATCTCTCATAAAATCAACACGCTACATCGGTTTGTCGCGCAACGGCAACAGATCAGGAAACTCTGGCTCACGCTTCTGGGCCTGCGCGGTAAAGGCTTCCTGCATATGCGGCGGTGCCAACATCGACGCATTCCAGACCCCGATATAGTCCAGCGTATCAGCTGTCGAATGATCACGGCCATAATTAATCAGCACTTTCGAGCCGGTCACCGCGATCGGGTTCTTCGTCGCAATTTCCTTGGCCAGATCCATCACATAGGCCATCATCTCCTCATGTGTCTCGAACACTTCGTTGACGAGGCCGATCTCTTTCGCTTTGTCCGCTTTGAGCCGCCGCCCGCCATAAGCCATCTCTTTGACCCAGCCTTCAGAGACGTAACGTTGCAGGCGCGGAAAGGTGCCGACATCCGCCGTCATCGCAATATTGATCTCCTGAATGCAGAAGAAAGCGTCCTTGGTGCAGTATCGGATGTCACCGGCTGACACCATATCCATCGCCCCGCCAATCACGCCCCCCTGAAGCGCAAACAGGACGGGCACACGCGCCTCTTCAAGCGCATTGAACGAACTTTGAATCTGGCGAATGTTCGAGCGGAACTGCTCGGCGGCGACAAACCGGTCACGGTCTGATGAGGTCACGGCCCCTTCGCTTGCAAATACCGACAAGTCCATGCCGGCCGAGAAATGCTTGCCCGTAGACGAGATCACGATCACGCGCGCCATCGCGCCGCTGTCTATCGACCGCACAATCTCCGGCAAGTCATTCCAGAAATCCTTGGTCATCGTGTTGAGCGCATCCCCGCGTGACAGGGTGATATGTGCAACCTTGTCTTCGATCGATACGCTGAAGCATTCATACGTCTTTTTGAGCATTGTTCTGGGCCTCCGGTTTTTTCATGGGTCAAGCCTAACACCCCAAGCCCGTCCGCGCGAGATGCCCTAGGGACAAGAGCAGAATCAGATCTTACCCCAAACAAAACGCACCGCACCAAAAGCTTCACGCAGCGAGGCTGCCATGCAGATCAGCGCTGCGCCTGTAAAAAGCTCGCAACTTTTGCACGCGCATCCTGAGAATATTCCTCATGATACCAATGCGCTATCCGCTCGGGCAGGAAGCTGTTTTCGAACGCATGCTCTGCGCCCTCATAGACATGTTGCTCAAAAGCTTTGCCTGCGTCGAGTTCCAATTGAGCGAAGATATATTGGCAAGCCTTGTGATCAACAATTGAGTCATTATCGCCAAGGAGCGCGAGCACATCCGGGTTTTGATCCCCCCAGCCATGAACGCGCGCGCGGGTGCCAATCCCGCAATACGGATAGAACAGCACCGCCGCTTTAATCTCGGGGCGCGGCCCATCATACGCGTCAAGCCCGACAGGCACCCCGTCCGCCCCATCAATCGAGAGATAATCCATCACCGTCCACGCGCCATGCGACCAGCCGCCAAGCACAATGCGCTCAGGGTCAATATCGTCGCGTTGCAAAGCGTGTTTCAGCGCCACAAAAATATCGCCCGCCCGCTCCTGCCCGAACAGCGCCTTGCCCTGACAGATTTGCTCGAGCGAGGCCTGTTGGTCATAACCGCGGGGCGCATTGGACGAAACGATCAGCGCGGCATAGCCAGCAGCATTGGCAATATCGGCATAAGAGCCATGCTGATCCATGTTCAGCCCGCCGCAACCATGCATCTGCACAAACAAAGGATACGGCCCTGCCCCCGCCACATCAGCGTCCGGCAAGCGCCACACCATCTCCGGCAAAAGCAAATCTTCCAGCTCGGCCTGCGTGCGCGTTTCGGTCTGGCTAGCCGCATAAATCAGCGCCAGCCGGTCACTAAACAGGTAGGCTATGCCGGCCAGAGCGAGCACACTGACAAGTAACACGCCCAATAGCTTCTTCATGACATGCTCCTAGCAAACCGAGTTATAGCAGACCATGATGATAGGCCCCGCACAAGAGCTGCTGGATAAGGCGGAAGATTCACCCCGACGGCTTGGACGCCTCTCGTGTGCGTTCTGTTAGCCAGGCCAATACCGCAAGCACGCTGAACGCTGCCAAGGCTTGGGCTGCAAAGGCAAACATTGTTGGCACGGGATCAGGCGGCGGCAAATGCGTGAATGCCTGCACTGCTGTGAGGAAGGCAAAGAAGATCCACGGGGCAAAGCGGCCGAGCCTTGTCTTTGGTGTGGTGGTCATCACATAAGCCAGCACCGCAAGAAACAAGAGGCCGATTTCGAGCGATTGGCTAAGCCAGAAATCTCGCCAGAGGCCGAACCCGAATTTTGGATCACCAGAGAGAAGCGGAAGGTCGGGCACATGCACGATGAGGTCGGTTAGCCAGTGGCTAAACACGGCCAGCGCGACAATGGCAGCACTGGCAAGCGCTCCGGCGCCGCGTTTCCAGACATAATAGAGCGCACCAAAAGCGACCGACCAGACAAGCGCGCCGACGAGGCTGTGAGTGAATGGCATGTGGTAGAGGTCCAAATGGCTGGCCTCCACGAACCCCGGAACGAAGCGCGCATGCTCAACCCCGGTCATGATGAAAATCGCCCACGCGAAATCGACGAGTTGTACCGCAACAAACAATACCCAAAGCGGCACAACTGGCCGAATTGTCTTTGCTGCAACGGCGGCTGCATAATGACCTACAAACATTGAACGTATCCCTCAATCTTCAATTTCACTATAATGCGGGAGGAATAATTTGGCAAGGCACGCATTGGTTGG
>CAZXXY010000004.1:0-40447 GCA_964644755.1 uncultured Hyphomonas sp.
TCTTGGAAGTTTTGATGAGATGATCGGTCATCGATTGCCGGCAAGCCACCATTTTGAAAAGGCCAGCAGATTTGTGTGTGTTGAATTGGCGAGCTTCAAATTGTTGCCAATATTCGGACTGCCATTGGGCTCGCGCAAGATAAGCGCTTTGTGGATGTCGTCTGAGACACCTTGCAGATAGGGCGCATAATCATCAACAAATGCGATGGGTTTGAGAGTTTCTAACGCGGCGGCTTTCGGGCTTCTTGTGTCGGTGCCTTTCTTTGGTGCGGCATAGACAGCCTCAAGCGGGAAACCGATATCGCGCAAATTCTGCTCACGTGCTTCGCGGAATTGATCTTTGACGGCAGAGACGCAGACAAGGCGAAACCCGGCTTCGCTTAAAGCATTACATGCCGCAAGCGCGCCATCGAGTGGTGGCAGGCTCGACCAGAAATATGTGCCCATAGCCTCGCGGAGACGGTGCCGGTCTTCCTTGCCAAGACGGGGCAAGCCATAGCGGCGAATTGCAGTGTAAGCATCTGGGTCGGAAACGCTGAGGGTTTCTCCAAAAGCGCGCTCCCACGCTTTGGCATAACCCGCATGGTAATTGACGAGCACGCCATCAGCATCAAGCGCGATTAAATTATTTGTTTTATCCATGGCCTGATCTCGTCTTACATATTGCGTAAGACTAGATCATAGCAGCAATCACAAAGCCGCCAAGAATAATGGCACCGGCCCAGACATTGGATTTGAACACGGCCAGCGCGTCGCGTTCCTTGCTGCGTTTCAAGCGTGTCGATTGCCACAAGCCATGGGCCAGAAATCCAAGGGCTGTAATTGCGCCAATGTCACCGGCGCCGACCATAGTGCCTGCGAGAGCAATCAGTGCAGCCGACAACAAATGGAAACAGAAGATCGCGGTAACAGCGCGTCTTCCGAAAAGGCGTGCAGTTGAGCCAACACCGATCAGCGCATCGTCTTCACGGTCTTCCATGGCGTAAATGGTGTCGTAGGCAATCGTCCAAAGGGCGAGGGCGATCAGCAGCAAAACGGAATCAAATGACACATGCGTCGCTGTGGCTGCTGCGACCAGAACACCCCAGTTGAACGTCAGGCCGAGCCAGGCTTGCGGCCAGAATGTAATGCGCTTCATAAACGGGTAGGCGGCCACCAGCGGGATGGCGAGAAAGGCGACAATTTTAGCGTCAAGCGGCAGGCACGACCAGACGAGAAACCCGACGGCCAGCTGGGCAGCGAGGAAAATATAGGCGTTGCGCAGGCTTATCGCGCCGGAAGGAAGCGGTCTTGCAGCGGTCCGTGCAACTTTTGCGTCAATCTCGCGGTCTGTGATGTCGTTCCATGTGCAGCCAGCACCGCGCATAGCAACAGCGCCTATGCCGAAGGCGAGGCCCCAAAAAATATCAATCCACTGAAAGCCCGTTCCGATTCTGGCAAAGGCAAGTCCGATCCAGCAGGGCAAGGCCAGCAGCCATATTCCTACGGGGCGATCAATGCGGGCCAGCGACAGATAGGGGCGAGCGCGGCCCGGCAGTGTCTCGAAGAAAGCCGGTGCGATGGCATCGGCAGGAGACGGCTGTGCGGTGACCGTTTCGGCATCAGCGACCAATGTGCCGGATGGCGTTTCTGCGGTGTCGGACATATTTGTCATGGGCGTTATTCTAGTCCAATTGCCTTCAGTTTAGATTAAAACAAATGATGCAATCGCACTAACCGCCCGTTCGTTCGGCGGCCCGCAAAAAGGCAGGACGGCTCATATTCCGATCGATGTAGGCTTTAAGTTGTGGATAGTCGCCCAGTATGCCAATTCGGTCGGCCATTGCCGCGATGTAGGTAAAGCCGATGTCCGGGGCCTGTAGCGTATCGCCGAGCACGAATTGTTTGTCGCCTAGAAAGTCCTGCATGTAACCAAGCTGCAAGGCCACTTCACCTTCGGAAAACATGCCGAGCAGTGGTGATCCGGTGCCGCCGGCGGCGGTTTCTCGCATCAAGAGCATTTTGATCAGGAGCGGCGCGAAGGCTGATCCTTCGGAATAGTGGAGCCATTGCAACCAGCGCAGCCTTGCCGCTTTGTCGTCGGGAGCAGGCGCGAGGGTGTTGTTTGGGTCGTAATACTCGGTCAAATACATGGCAATGGCGCCCGATTCCGCCAGAGTTTGCCCATCAATCTCGATCACGGGAGATTTGCCGAGGGGGTGGGCTTCGCGCAATTCCGGCGGTGCCCGTCCCATTTCGTTGCGGTCGTATAGCTTCAATTCATAATCGAGGCCCAGCTCTTCGAGCAACCAGACAGTAAAAACGGAGCGGCCGATGCGTAGATGGTGAACGAGGATCATATGAAGAAGCCCTATAAACGAGTGAAGTTTTCAGTTTGCTCTTAGCACCAGCTTTTCAGAAGCGCCATGCATGGGTATAGCGTCTGCGTATGAGACATGTTCCGCGCCTGTTTGTGAATATGCCACTCTCGGAGGGGGCATTGATTACCTTGCCCGAGGGGCAAGCGCATTATCTGGCGCGTGTGATGCGCCTTGGCGGCGGTGATTTGGCGCGGGTGTTTAATGGCGCAGACGGGGAATGGCAGGCTGAACTGTCTCTTGAGGGCCGTAAAGTCATGGCGGAAATGAAGACGTGTTTGCGTCCCCAGCCGAACGGAGCGATTGCAGGTCCGCTGCTTTTATTTGCGCCGCTCAAGAAAACCAGAACAGACTTTGCCGTAGAAAAAGCCACTGAGCTTGGCGTCTCCCGAATTATACCAGTGGCGACGGAGCGCACCCAAACCCGCCGCATCAAGGCCGACCGGCTACAAGCTCTTGCGATTGAAGCGGCTGAGCAGACCGAGCGTATGGACGTGCCGGAAATTCAGGACATGCTCAGCTTAAACAAGGCCCTTGAGGAATGGCCAGAGGGCGCGCCATTGGTTTTCTGTGATGAAGCGGGAGACGATGAAGCGGCGATTTGGGGCGGTGATGCGGGGCGAGCAAAGACGATGGCAAAGGCGCTTGAAGGCATAGACGGAGCGGGCGGCGGCATCCTGATTGGACCCGAAGGCGGGTTCAGCGTTGAGGAGCGCACGCATCTTCGCTCTCTCGATTTCGTTGTGCCGGTGACCCTAGGTCCACGCATCCTGCGCGCTGAAACGGCCATCGTCGCAAGTCTCACAATTTGGCAGGCAGTTCTTGGCGACTGGCAATAAAGTGCTTATGTGGCATGCGAAGAGATTCTGGAGCGACGCCGCATGACCACACCAACGGACGAGATTGATGAGAACGCCCCGCGAATCCAAGGCAAGGCAGAACTCGTCGAGTGGGTCGAAGCGGGCAATAAGCCAAAAAGTGACTGGCGGATTGGGACCGAGCACGAAAAATTCGGATTTCTGAAAGATGGCTTGCGGCCTGTGCCTTATGAAGGGGCGGCCTCTGTGCGCAGTTTGCTTGAAGGTCTGCGTGACCAATATGGCTGGGAGGCGATTAATGAAGGCGAGCATATTATCGGGCTGAAGCGCGATGGTGCGAGCGTGTCGCTTGAGCCGGGCGGTCAATTCGAGCTTTCCGGCGCGCCGCTGGAGCATATTCATCAGACCTGCAATGAAGTTGGCGGCCATTTACGTGAAGTGCGCTCGATCGCTGATCCGCTCGGAATCGCGTTTCTCGGTCTCGGATTTTCGCCGATATGGAGCCTTGAAGAGACACCGATGATGCCCAAAGGGCGTTATGAGATCATGAAGCGCTATATGAAGCGTGTTGGTAGGCTCGGCCATCAAATGATGTTCCGTTCCTGTACGGTGCAGGTCAATCTCGATTTCGCGTCGGAAGCGGACATGGTCAAGAAGATGCGTGTTGCGCTAGCCTTGCAGCCTGTGGGCACGGCTTTGTTTGCCAATTCTCCTTTCGCGGAAGGCCGGACAAATGGTTTCCTGTCCTATCGCGGGCATGTCTGGTCGGATACGGACCCTGACAGAACCGGCATGCTGCCTTTCATGTTCGAAGACGGGGCAGGGTTTGAATCCTATGTCGATTATGCCCTTGATGTGCCGATGTATTTTGCCCGTCGCGGCGGTGTCTATGTTGATTGTGCGGGGCATTCTTTCCGCGACTTTATGGCAGGGAAACTAGAGCCGCTGCCTGGTGAATTGCCAACCATTGAGGACTGGGAAGACCATCTCTCGACAATTTTTCCCGAGGTCCGGTTGAAGCGCTTTCTTGAAATGCGTGGGTCTGATTCGGGACCGTGGGATTCGCTTTGTGCGATGCCGGCTTTCTGGGTTGGTCTACTTTATGATGATGTGGCGCTCGATGCTGCGTGGGATCTGGTCAAAGACTGGACGGCCGCACAACGTGAAGCGATGCGCCGGTCTGCGCCAGCACTTGGTCTGAAAGCGGCGGCGCCGGGCGGAAAACTGCTCAAGGATTTTGCCAAAGATGTGCTTGTGATTGCGCATGGTGGTCTGAAAAGGCGTGCGATGCTTGGGCAAGCGGGCGATGACGAGACGGGTTTCCTGAGTGATTTGCACGAAATTGCGGACAAGGGAGAGACACCAGCGGACCGTTTGCTGGCGCTTTACCATGGTGACTGGAACAAGGATTTGACCAAAGTTTTCGAAGCACGGGCGTATTGAACGCCGAATTTGCCCTTATCTTGTAGTAAATGCGCAAATTCCTGCTTGAGCGTTCTCTTGCGGTGTGGTCATACTGCTGCAAAATAGGCAATTGGTACGCCGTAAACAGGGAGTTCGGGCATGACTGATACTACACTGCCCAGTGGTGATTCAAAGGGAACCTTTCTAGGTCACCCATTGGGTCTTTTTGTACTTTTCTTCGCAGAGATGTGGGAGCGTTTTTCGTATTATGGAATGCGTGCGCTGCTCATCTTCTATCTCACAAAACACTGGCTGTTCTCTGATGAGAAATCGGGTGTCATTTACGGGGCTTATACGGCGCTTGTATATATTACGCCGGTTCTTGGGGGATATATTGCGGATAAGTATCTGGGCCAGCGTAAGGCTGTTCTGTTCGGTGCGATTCTACTGACATTTGGCCACTTCCTCATGGGATTTGAAGGCGATGGTGGACAGGATCTTGCGAGCTTGAATGCATTTTGGGCTGCGCTTGCCTTTATCATTGTTGGTTCAGGCTTCCTGAAAGCGAATATTTCGGTGATGGTCGGGCAGCTTTACCCGCGCACAGACATTCGCAGAGACAGTGCCTATACAATTTTCTACATGGGCATCAATCTAGGCGCTGCAACCGGTGCAATCCTATGTGGTTGGCTTGGTGAAACGTATGGCTGGAACTATGGTTTCGGTGCCGCAGGTGTTGGCATGTTGCTTGGCCTGATTGTTTTTGCTTTAGGCAAGCCGCTCTTGGTTGGCCGAGGCGAGGCTCCTAATCCGGAGGCGCTCAAAGAGCGTAAGTTCGGGATGCCTTTTGAATGGCTGCTTTATGCTGCCGGTATTGTGGCCGTCGCTGTTGTTTGGTGGCTGGTACAAAATCAGGACATTGTGGGCTTGTTCCTTGGAACCGCCGGCGTGATTTTGATAACATATATTGCGTTCACAGCCGTTACAAAGCTTGAGCGGGAAGAACGCAATCGCATCTTTGCTGCCATGTTCCTGATTTTCGGATCGATCATGTTCTGGGCTTTGTTCGAGCAGGCCGGTTCTTCGCTGAACCTCTATACTGATCGGCATGTTGACAGAGCAGGTGTACCAGCATCGGTCTTCCAGTCCATCAATGCGATATATATTGTGTTGCTCGCGCCGGTGTTTGCGATTTTGTGGACGTTGCTGGGGCAGCGCGGACTGGAGCCTTCTGCGCCGGTCAAGTTCGGACTGGCTATGCTGCAGCTTGGACTTGGCTTCCTGGTGCTCAAATGGGGCGCGGAAGCGGCTGGGCTTGAGAACGCAACGCCAGTTCTCTTTATCTTCCTGATCTATCTGCTGCATACAACAGGTGAGCTGTGTCTGTCTCCGGTTGGCCTTTCGGCGATGAACCGTCTGGCACCTGCCCATCTTGCGTCTTTGATTATGGGGACATGGTTCTTTGCGTCTGCGACGGGCAATTTTGTTGCTGGCCTGATTGCTGCGGCGACGGGTTCCGAGCGTGCATCCGGTGATGGCGCTGCCAAAGAGCTTGTTCTGAGCGTTTATCAGACGATCGGATTATGGGCGATTGCATTTGGTGTTTTTGTTATCATTGTCTCTCCCTTTATCCGGAAGCTGATGCATCTTGATACTTTGCAGGATGACGAGGCGAAGGCTGTTGCTGCAGCTGAATAGGATGCTGTAGCAGTAACATCAAAGAAAAGGCGGCTCTTTGCGGAGCCGCCTTTTTTGTGTTTGCAAATCTGTTGAGTGGCGCTCTAACCAGCCCCGCCCACAGTCAGCGCATCGACCTTCACTGTTGGTTGGCCGACGCCTACCGGGACGGATTGGCCAGCCTTGCCGCAGGTGCCAACGCCGTCATCCATTGCGAAATCATTGCCGATCATCGAACATTGATTGAGGGCGGTTGGGCCGTGGCCGATCAGCGTGGCATTCTTGACGGGGGCGCCGATTTTACCGTTCTCGACGAGATAGGCTTCGGTGCATTGGAAAACAAAATTACCGGACGTGATGTCGACTTGTCCGCCACCGAAGTCGACGGCCCAAATCCCTTTTTTGATGGATTTGACAATCTCTTCTGGGTCTTGTTCGCCCGCAGTCATAATCGTGTTGGTCATGCGCGGCATCGGGAGGGCATCATAGCTTTCGCGGCGGCCATTTCCGGTTGGCGCGACACCCATAAGCCGGGCATTCTGGCGGTCTTGCATATAGGCTTTGAGGATTCCGTCCTCAATCAAGACAGTGCGCTGGGTTTCGGTGCCTTCATCATCGAACGACAGTGATCCGCGGCGGTCTTCGATCGTGCCATCATCAATGACGGTGACGCCTTTGGAGGCAACCTGTTCGCCAATGCGGCCGGAATAGACGCTTGTGCCTTTGCGATTGAAGTCGCCTTCGAGCCCGTGTCCGACCGCTTCGTGTAACAGGATAGCTGGCCAGCCGGGTCCGAGGACAACTTCCATTTCGCCGGCGGGGGCGGGCACGCTTTCAAGATTGATCTCGGCTTTTTCGAAGGCGCGGCTTGCGAGGGCTTGCCAGCGATCGGGCTTGATCCAGTCTTCATAAGCGGCGCGGCCACCGCACCCGGCGGAGGCGGTTTCGCGGCGCCCGTTTTGTTCGAGCGTGACCGAAATGTTCAGTCGGACCAGAGGCCGGACATCATGGAAGAGCGCGCCGCCCGGGCGTAAGATATCAACTTGCTTGCGCGTGCCGGACAAAGATGCGGACACCTGCACGACGCGGGGGTCTTTGCTGCGGAGCCATGTATCAATTTCCGCTAGCAGACCCGTTTTCACGGCAAAATCCGGCGCCTCGGTTGGATCGAGGGGCGCGTAGAGTTGCCGGTTTGTCGGGCGCGGGGCCTCAGCGAGGGTGCCAGAATATCCGCGTTTGGCAGATCCGGCCGTTTCTGCAGCGCGTGCAATTGCGTCAATTGTAAGCTCGGAGGCATGGGCATAGCCTGACGCTTCGCCAGCGACGACACGGAGGCCGAAGCCTTGTCCGGTATCATAGGATGCGGATTTCAAGCGCCCGTCATCAAAGACGAAGCTCTCCGACCGGGAACGTTCGAGATAAAGTTCACCATCATCGGCGCCATTTGTGGCGTTATCCAAGAGTGCGGTGGCGGCGGCCCTGTCAAAGGGAAGATCAGTATTTGTCATGCGGCGAACATGGACATGAATGTCCCGTTCGACAAGTCACTTCATTCCCGTTCGACGGTAAATCGTTCCAGTGCCCGCGTTGGCAGCGACCAATCAGGCTTGAGCTCAAGGGCGGCTTGATAGCTTTCATAGGCAGGTGCTGCTTGCCCGAGATACTCATGGGCAACCCCGATATTGTAATGTGCGGCGTAAGGTTCTTGTGTTTCGAGTTCTAGCGCGCGATTGAGTGATACTAGGGCCGCATCATAGTCGCCGATGCCAATCAATGCGGCGCCTTTGTTCAAATGGAGTGCGCCGCTATGAGGTGTCAAACGTTCGGCCCGCGCATAGTCTTCAAGCGCGGGCCCGAAATCTCCCATGCGCATGCGAATGATACCTCGATTGATCAAGCTGCCTGCCAGACTTGTACGGTTGAGTGCGCCAGACGCAATTGCATCTGTGCATATCCGTTCGTGCCGGGTACCCGGGGAAGGATTGAATTTCACTGCGCGGTAGCAGTCTTGACCGGCTTCGCCACCAATGATCAAGACCTGAGCATGGCTCGTGACGGCCGTGACGAGCAAAATACTGATCAGAACGAACAGGCGGTACATCATGAATTCTCCATCGGGTCTCGCGTCGGTGCTGGTAAATTATCATATGAAGGCGATTGGGGCCAGCTGACCGCAGGCAGTTTGATCTGGGAGCATTCGCCCTGCGACAATTTTGAGCGCATTCGATTATGGGTGGACGCGGCGAAACGGTGTAGTTAAACACTCAGTCTAATCATTAGGGGAGTCGCGCGTGCGATATCTTGTACTATTTTTGAGCTATTTGGGGCTTGGTCTGGGCGGTTTCGCTGCTGCTCAAGGCAAACCGACAGATGGAGCGCTAGGATTTCAGGAGCCGGTGACTGAAATCGCGCGCCGCGGGTTCGCGTTTCATGACAATTTTCTGTTGTGGATGTGCATTATTATTACTCTTTTCGTGGCTTTGCTGCTGTTATGGGTGATGTTCCGGTACAGTGCGAAACGCAATCCGGTTCCTTCCAAGACGACTCATAATACAGTCATCGAAGTGATTTGGACGGTTACTCCTGTCATTATTTTGATCCTGATCTCGATCGTATCTTTCCCGCTGCTCTATTATGTTGATGCCGAACCTGATCTTGCGCTGATCGCATCTGGTGAAGTAGATGCCTCTGCTGAAGAACGCGCTGCGGCAGCTGATGGCTGGATCAATGTCAAAGCACAGGGCAATCAGTGGAACTGGACTTACAGCTATCCTGATGAGGTCGACGGAGACGGATTCCCGTTAGAATTTACGTCTAATCCGCTACATTATGGCCTGAGCACCGATCCGGACATTGGCGAGAAATACCTCTCAGTTGACTATCCTATGGTCGTGCCTGCGGGGCGTTACATTCGCTATTATACAGCCGCCTCTGATGTCATTCACGCTTTTGCCATACCAAGCTTTGGTATCAAGACAGACGCGGTTCCGGGACGACTGAACGAGGGATGGTTCAAAGTTGATCGTGCGGGTGTTTATTACGGTCAATGCTCGGAACTTTGCGGCAAGAACCATGCGTTCATGCCCATTGAAATCCGCGTTGTCCCGCAGGAGCAGTATGATGCTTGGCTCGAGATCATGAAATCCGGTGATTTTGATGCCGCAGCTCTGCGGGTTGCGACCATCGACACTGACCAACAATTTGCGCGCCTGACGGCTGCCGACTAATTCGATAGAGAGACTTGCCTCATGCCTATGGATGAAATTGCCCTCGACCACGCACATGACGACCATGACCACAAGCCTGGTTTCTTCCAGCGTTGGTTCATGTCCACCAATCACAAGGATATTGGTACACTTTACCTGATATTTGCGCTGATCGCTGGTATTGTCGGCTATGGCCTGTCCGGTTTGATCCGGTGGGAGCTGGCATCCCCCGAAATTGGCCCGATGATGGGCATGATGGAGTATTTTTACGGGCTCGAAGGTGATGCCGCCCGAGAGCAGGCCAAGCAATTCTATAATACGGTCATTACCTATCACGGCTTGATCATGATTTTCTTCATGGTGATGCCGGCGCTGATTGGCGGTTTTGGTAACTGGTTTGTGCCGCTCATGATTGGTGCGCCTGATATGGCATTCCCGCGCATGAACAATATTTCGTTCTGGTTGACTGTGGCCGGCTTTGGCTTGTTGGTGATGTCGATGTTTGTCCCGTCGGGGAATGGCGGTAACGGATTCGGCGGAGGCTGGGTGCTTTATCCGCCATTGTCCGGGTTGAAAGGCCATTCCGGTCCTGCGATGGACCTTGTAATCCTGTCGCTTCACACAGTTGGTATCGCGTCCATTCTTGGCGCCATCAACTTCATTGTGACGATATTGAATATGCGCGCGCCGGGCATGACGATGCACAAAATGCCGCTTTTTGCGTGGTCGATGCTTGTGACTGCAGCCTTGCTTCTCCTGGCTTTGCCGGTTCTCGCTGGCGCGCTGACTATGCTTTTGACAGATCGGAATTTCGGATCGCAGTTTTTTGTCCCTGAAGGGGGCGGCGACCCGATTATGTTCCAGCACTTGTTCTGGTTCTTTGGTCACCCTGAAGTCTACATCATGATCCTTCCCGGGTTCGGGATTGTCAGCCACATTATCTCGACCTTCTCGAAGAAGCCTATCTTCGGCTATCTGGCCATGGCGTATGCGATGGTGGCGATCGGGGTTATCGGCTTTATCGTGTGGGCGCACCACATGTATACGGTTGGTATGCCTGTTGATATGAAGGCCTATTTTGTTGCTGCGACGATGGTGATCGCGGTGCCGACGGGGATCAAGATTTTCTCATGGATTGCGACCATGTGGGGCGGATCGATTACGTTCCCTGTGCCAATGCAGTGGGCGATCGGGTTTATCTTCCTGTTTACGCTAGGCGGAGTCACGGGCGTTGTCCTTGCCAATGCGGGCGTCGATCATGCTTTGCATGATACATATTATGTCGTGGCGCACTTCCATTATGTGCTGTCGCTCGGAGCTGTGTTCGCCTTGTTTGCCGGTTGGTATTACTGGTTCGAGAAAATGTTTGGCGTGAAGTATAATGGCTTCCTTGGCGGGCTTCACTTCTGGATTACGTTTATTGGGTCCAACATGATTTTCTTCCCGCAGCATTTCCTGGGGCTCAATGGTATGCCGCGTCGTTATATCGATTATAATCCCGCCTATGAATTGTGGCATTACTGGTCATCTGTCGGGTATGCAATCTCAGCGGTTGGGACATTGATCTTCTTTATTGCCATGGCTGAAGCTCTTATCCGCCGTCGTCCAGCAGAGGCTAACCCATGGGGCGAGGGGGCAACCACGCTGGAGTGGACATTGCCGTCTCCACCGCCATTCCACCAGTACAATACGCTTCCACGCGTCAAGGATACTGACGGGCACTAGCCGAAGCGTCGGAGAAATTGGAAACCCCTTTCCGGAACTGCCGGGAAGGGGTTTTTGTTTTACGAGGCTACGGGCTACAATGTCACAGAGATTAGGTGGTCAAAATTTGCCATAGAGGCAGCCAAGACATAGAACCGCCCAAACTGGCCAAGGATACAAAGCAGACTTATGAGCGATCAAGCGATCACCCCGCAGACACCACGCTACGCTACGGCGGGCGATTATGTGCAGCTGATGAAGCCGCGCATTATGATGCTGGTCGTGTTTACGGCGCTTGCAGGTCTGGTTGCAGCGCCGGGGCATATGAATCCGGTTATGGCGATGATTGCCATTTTTGCGGTCGCGCTCGGATCAGGAGCCGCTGGCGCTTTGAATATGTGGTATGATGCGGATATCGATGCGATCATGACCCGCACATCAACGCGGCCTATTCCATCGGGCGCGGTGCCGCGCGGCGAGGCTCTGGCGCTTGGTTTGATTATGTCCGGCGTTTCGGTCCTTTTGATGTGGATGTCCAGCAATGCCATTGCCGCCGGTCTTTTGGCACTGTCGATTGCCTATTATGGCTGGTTCTACACGATGCTGCTCAAGCGCCGTACGCCGCAGAATATTGTTATTGGCGGCGCTGCGGGAGCGTTTCCGCCGGTGATCGGTTGGGCGGCGGTGACGGGCACAACGCCACTTGATGCATGGATATTGTTTGCGATCATCTTCTTCTGGACGCCTCCGCATTTCTGGGCGCTCTCGCTACTGGCGCATAAGGAATATGAGAAAGCTGGCGTGCCGATGTTGCCGGTGACACATGGCGCCAAAGCCACGCGCTTGCAGATACTGCTTTACACCGTCCTGCTGGTTCCAATCGGTCTTGCGCCTGTGTTTACAGGGCTTGGTGGCTGGATATATGCCGTCATCGCAGGCGGGCTGGGTTTGGCATTCCTTTATGGGGCGATTGTCGTGTTCCGCGAGAAGGCCGGTGATGCGGAAGCTCCGCCAGCCGATTTGAAGCACGCAAAGAACCTCTTTTTGTTTTCTATCCTCTACTTGTTCGTGGTCTTTGCGGTTTTGCTTGTCGAGCATGCTGCTGGTCTGCATTTTCCGGTGATGGGGTAGGGGTATGACCGAGGCTCCTGAAACAGCCGCTGCGCCAAGCCCTGAAATACTCGAGGCTGAACGACTGGCCGCGCAGAAAAAACGCAGCGTCTGGCTGGCTTTGGTCCTGTTCGGCTTTGTGATTCTTGTCGGCTTGACCTCGGCCCTGCAGCTCAAAGAGAACATCCAGCGCAATTCGAATGCGAACATCGAGCGGAACGGGGGCGTATAGGGATGAAGTCTTCGACCATCGCATTTACCGCTGGCGGCATTGTTCTGGGGATGTTGGCGCTGACCTTCGCCTCGAAGCCGCTCTACGATACGTTTTGCCGCGTGACCGGCTTTGGCGGGACGACCCGTGTTGCGACTGAAGCACCAGACCGCGTGCTGGAGCGTCAGGTCAATGTCCGGTTTGACGCGAATGTTTCGGATGCGCCGATCCTGTTTCGCCCCTCGCAAGTCAATTTTGATGTGGCGCTGGGCGTTCACAGCCTAGCCTCGTATGAAGTCGTCAACACGTCCGACAAGGATGTGTCGGTTATTGCGAGCTATAATGTGACCCCACATACAGCTGGACGCTATTTCAACAAGCTCGAATGCTTCTGTTTTGAAGAGCGAATCCTGAAGGCCGGAGAGCGCAAAACGCTGCCAGTGGTGTTCTTTGTGTCGCCTGAGATGGACGATGACGGCCTGATGGACTCGGTTTCGACAATCACATTATCCTACACCTTTTACCAAACCGGTGATTTCCAGGGTGCGACCAAATCGGCTGCGCTTACGAACACGGTTGCGCAGCCCTAATGGGTAGGGGTAAAGGAAGAGAAGACAAGAAGATTCGAGGGTTCCTCTCATGGCTCATGACGAAGTAAGACACGACTATCATCTGGTAAACCCGTCTGCATGGCCGCTAATCGGCTCGCTTGGGGTGACAACACTGGCTATTGGCGGTGTGACATATATGAAGGGGCTCTTCGGTTTCGAAGAAGGGTCTTGGCATATTATGGCCGTTGGCTTTGCAATGGTGGCCTATGTTATGTTCGGCTGGTGGCGTGAGGTCATCAAGGAAAGCCGCGGCGGAGACCATACGCCCGTTGTCCAGATCGGGCTGCGTTATGGCATGCTGATGTTTATTGCCTCCGAAGTTATGTTCTTTGTTGCGTGGTTCTGGTCGTTCTTCGAAATGACAATTTTCCACGGCGCCCGTGCGGGGATTACCTTTGACAGTGCCAATGTTCTTTATGAAGGCTTGTCGGCTTGGTCCTCATGGCCGCCGCCAGGGGTCGAGACGTTCAACCCGTTCCACTTGCCGCTGATTAATACGCTGATCCTGCTTCTATCAGGGACGACGGTGACTTGGGCGCACCATGCGCTCCAGCATGGCAATCGCAAAGACACGCGTACTGGTTTGATCCTGACCATCCTGCTTGGCGCTTTGTTCACTTTTGTCCAGGTCGTCGAATATGCGGAAGCTGGCTTTAGCTATTCGGGCACGCTGTATGGGTCCGCCTTCTTCATGGCGACCGGCTTTCACGGTGCACACGTCTTCATCGGGACTGTCTTTTTGCTGGTTTGCCTGCTGCGTCTTATGGCCGGCGGCTTTACCCCGCAAAAGCATTTCGGCTTCGAAGCAGCGGCTTGGTATTGGCACTTTGTTGATGTCGTCTGGCTGTTCCTCTTTGCCTTTGTTTATGTGGCACCGTATCTGATCCTAGAAGGCGGATAAGGATGTCGGGCAGCGTTTCACCTGTCTTGGCAGGGTTGCGCTGCCGATCCCCCAAGAGCCAGCGCATTGCCAGATTCGCAGCTGTCGAAGAGGCTTGCTTGTGACGTTTCGGCCGCTGCCCATTATGACGCTTTGTGTCATTGTTTCTCTTGGCATTCTGGTGATGCTTGGACATTGGCAATGGGAACGATTTTCCAGCAAGGAAAGCGCTTTGGCGGCGACACCGGAATGGACGGTGCTCAATGTCGGCGAATTGGTCGACAATGGTGTGTTTTACATGTCCACCATTTTCGGTGGCCGTGCGGCATGGCGAGAGATTCTCGCGATCGATATCGACGGGGAAATTACGCTGGTGACGAATGGCGTCGTGTTCAGCGTCGATCCTCCTGAGCGGCCGCTCTATGATATTGAAGACATTGAACCCGAATTTGGCGAAGGCCTATTCCGCGTGCCGCCAAAGCCTGGCGCATTTACCCCGCCTTCCGACATGGCGTCGCGCCTGATCTTCGGGTTCGATTTTGAGGAGCTGGAAGCGGTGCTTGGACGGCCGGTAAACCGCGCAATTTTTGAGCCGAGGCGCTTAATGGCGCGCGATCAAACCGGTGATGCGATGATTGACAATCCGCAGGCTGATCCGGCGCTCGCCGATCCTCTGCCACCAGCGCGCCATTTGGGCTATGCTTTGACATGGTGGGGCATGGCCCTTGGGTTGCTGATTATGTATATTTTCTATCATAAAAGTGTCGGACGGCTAACCTTCGGCACGTCACAACTGGATTAGGTCCATGGAATATATCTCAACGCGCGGCGCAGCCGATCCAGTCGACTTCGTGACGGCCTGCCTGACAGGCCTTGCACCTGATGGCGGTCTTTATATGCCGGAAGCCTGGCCACAAATCGAGTTGCCAGACCCAAGTGAGGCGTATCCGGTTACGGCTGCACGCATCTTTGCAGCTTTTGCGGGCGACAGTATTCCGAAAGCAGATCTGCTTGCCATGTGTGAGCGGGCTTATGCGCGTTTCGCCCATCAATCCGTTGCCCCGCTTACCGAGCTTGGCCGAGGGACCTGGATGATGGAGCTTCATCATGGTCCGACGCTCGCTTTCAAAGATGTAGCGATGCAGATCATAGCGCAGATCTATGATTATGCGCTGGAGAGAAGTGGTCAGCGTTTGTCGATCATTTGTGCAACGTCTGGAGATACCGGCGGCGCGGCGGCGGCAGCGTTTGCGGGTGCGAAGCATTCGGATCTCTATATTCTTCATCCGCATGAGCGAATCAGCCCGGTCCAGCGTCGGTTTATGACGACAACAGGACTGGCCAATGTTCACAATATTGCAGTGGCAGGCGATTTCGATGACTGTCAGGCGATTGTGAAGTCTCTGTTTGCGGAGAAGTCCTTTGTTGCCGAGGTGGGACTGTCCGGAGTGAATTCAATCAATTGGGCGAGGATTGTTGCTCAGGCGGTTTACTATGCGACGGTGCAGGCAAAGCTCGGCGGGAAGGTCCGGTTTATTGTTCCAAGCGGCAATATGGGCGATGCGTTGGCAGGCTTTGTTGCGTTCAAATGCGGCTTGCTTCCGGGCGGCTTCGACTGCCTCTGCGCGGTCAATGAAAATGACGCTTTGGCGCGTATTCTGAATACGGGCGGGATGAGCCGGACCGCTGCTGTCGCGACACCAAGTCCGGCAATGGACATTTCTGTGCCGTCCAATTTTGAGCGCGTTCTGTTTGAGGCGTCAGGCCGCAATGCCGATCTGGTGCGCGAAACTTACGCGGAGTATGCCGCCACGGGTGATGTTGTTTTGCCTGAAGCGATTGTTGCGAAATTTGCCGAAATGGGGTTTGCCGCCACGCGCGTCACGAACGACGAGACGATGGTGGAGATGCAAGACGTGGCTGATGGGACAGGGTGGGCGATCTGTCCGCACACCGCTGTTGGAACCGGCGCGGCAAAGCGCTCGCGCCAGAGTGATGCTGCGACCGTGGTTCTGGCCACAGCGCACGCTGCGAAGTTTCCCGAGACCTTTAAGGAGGCGACAGGCATAGACATTCCATTGCCGCCGCGGTGCGCAGATATTGAAGGGCGCGAAGAGGTGTTTGTCGAGTTGCCGGCCTCTGCTGAAGCGGTTCTCAACTATGTGCGGGAACATTGCGGTACGGCGGAGTGAGTTTGTGACCCCGCACAGAACCCGTCTTGATGCTCTTAGGGTTTACTTGCGATTTCCCCGCCGCTCCGACTTCAAGAGCTGGAGCCAGACGCGCAATCGTGACCGCGAGCATCTTGCGCCATGGGAGCCACTTTGGCAGGCCGACGCGAATTCCAGACGGGAGTGGCGCGTGCGTTGCCGAGGTTGGAAACAGGCGTGGCGACAGGGCAGTGGCTATGCGTTTTTGATCTTTGAAAAGCAGACGGATCGCCTGCTCGGCGGGATAGCGCTGACCAATATCCGGTTTGGATCGGCGCAGACGGGAACGCTGGGATATTGGCTGTCTTCAGAGGCGCAGGGGCATGGATATATGAGTGAGGCAGTTGAGTGTCTGTGTCAGTTTGGTGAGGCTATGCTAGGGCTAGCGCGGATCGAAGCCGCAACAGTTGTTGGCAATGAGCGATCCCAAGCTGTGTTGACGCGCTGCGGTTTTCGCCGTGAAGGTGTTGCAAAGGCATATTTGCAGATTGCGGGAACCCGACAGGATCATGTACTGTTTGGGCGGACAGCAAGGTCGCTGCATGAGATAGGCTAACCCCATGAACAAGAAGCCTTCCGATCCACAATATAACGCGCCGATTGGTGAGTGGAACTGGAATGACAGCCTGGCGCAACTCGTCGTGCAGACCGAACCAATGGGCGTGTTTGGCGATTTGGCTGGAGAATGGAACATTGATGCGTTCGGGGTTCAGCTTGACGGGCTGAGCCGGTCAAGGCTGGGCCGATCGCTTGCCGGAGAAGCGGGGACGATTTCCTGTGCATTGGGGCTGTCCGATGGCCGCCGTTTGCAATTACACGGTACACTCGACGGCGAGGGCGGCGGGCAAGGGCATTTGCTTGCTGATCCTGGCGCTTCCACAAAGACGACGCGGCCCGGGCCATTACTTGTTCCTGCTTATCAACCGATTATTTCACTGCGAACTGGCCGAACGGCCGGTTTTGAAGCTTTGGCGCGTTGGAGCGGAGGAGAGGGGCAACTCGACGGCGTTTTTGAGGACCCGGCATTGGCAACGAATATGCTGATTCATGCGACCCAAAGTCTTGCGGAATGGCACGACGCCACTGGACGCCGCGATATATTCGCTCAGGTGAATCTGACAGGCAAGGATCTGGCTGAAGGGGCTATTGCAGACCTGGTTGAAACCCTGCTGCAAGGGTACAAAATTCCCATTGGTTGTCTAAGGATCGAGCTTACCGAGCAGGCGGCGCTCAGAGACAATGATAAGGCGCTTGAAGTTGTTAGGGCCATCAAACGGGCGGGCGCAGGTCTCGTTCTCGATGATTTCGGATCAGGCCATTCAAGCTTTGCATGGCTTGCCGACATGCCTGCTGATGCTTTGAAGATCGACCCAAGCCTGACGGCGCGCCTTGGGGATGAGCGTACAGAGTACATTCTCGAGGCCATTACTTTGCTCGCGGGCAGGCTTGGCATGTCGACGACGGCAGAAGGCGTGGAAGACAAGGCTGTTGTGCCAAAACTTAGAGCCTTGGGGTTTTCCTATGTTCAGGGGTTTGCGTTTTCCCGTCCCATGGAAAGGGATGTTGCCTGCGTCTTCTTGCAGGACGAAGACTGAAGACCTGCCCACTTCCTATCGGATATAGAGCCGGTTGAGCTGTGTTCGGGCTCTCTGAATGGGCTAATTCGTAATTTTTTGAGCCTATCGCCCAATCTTTGATCGAATGTTTTGCGTTGGTAAACGAAATTTAACCCAATTCGCTGAAATTTGCAGGCAAGAACTGTGTAATTTGATTCAGGGTGAGATTTATGACAGTTGCAGCTATGCGGCCTCGATTGAGCGAAGGCGATATTCGGCGTTTGATAAAGGGCGAATCTGCTGAAGAGCGGGCGTCCGTCGCACACCGGCTTTGCCGGCGTATTGCTGTCGATGTCTTAAGTGACGAAGAGCGCCAATATGCCAAGGATATTATGGCGTTCCTTGCCGATGATATGGCTGAACTGGTCCGCCGAACTTTGGCGGTTACACTGCGAAATTCCCCCAGATTGCCGCGCGATCTAGCTTTGAAACTGGCTCATGATGTCGAATCTGTCGCCATTCCCGTGCTTGAAGGATGCCCGTCCTTTACCGATGAAGATATGATCGAGCTGGCGTTGTCAGCGACTGTCGCCAAACAGGCGGCGATTGCAGCACGTCCGAGGGTTCCTGAATCTGTGACCGAGGTCCTTGCCGAGCATGCAGGTATCGAAGCTGTGCGGGTTCTTGCGAAGAATAGCGGCGCGGAGTGGAGTGATAAGGCATTTTCCGATTCCCTGCTGCGTCACGGAAGTGATGAGCAAGTCCAAGAAGGGATTGTCAGCCGGGAGCATATTCCGGTGCATATTGCCGAGAAGATGGTCAGTCTCGTATCAGGGCATATCTTTGACATGTTGGTCAACAAGCACGAGCTACCGGCTCAGGTGGCTATTGATATCGCCGCAGGTGCTCGCGAAAGAGCAACGATTGATCTGGTCGAGCAGGCCGGCCGCACGCAAGATTTGCCGCGGTTTGCGCAGCAGCTGAACCTCAATGGCCGGCTTACCCATTCCCTGATTGTACGGGCTTTGTGTACAGGACAAATACCATTTGTTGAACATGCTCTGGCGGAGCTCTCGGGTGTGCCGCACAAGCGGGTTTGGTTGATGATTCATGATGCCGGTCCGCTCGGATTACAGGCTGTGTTTGATCGTGCGGGGCTTCCGCGAAAACTTTTGCCTGCTTTCAAGACGGCGCTTGCGACCTATCACGAGACAGAGTTTGATGGTGAGCAGGGTGATAAAGAGCGCTTTAAAGTGAAGATGATCGAGCGCGTGCTCACGCAGTTTCAAGCCATCGCCAAAGACGATCTTGACTATCTGCTTGAGAAACTCGATGCGTATTCAGAGCAACATGAGGCGCAAGAAGGCGAGCAGGATGATAGCAACGCCGCCTAGAGGCGTGCCAGACTACGCATCGGTACGCGGCTGAACGCCATATTCAATGCCCATATTGGCTAGATAGTCGCCATCGCGCCATTTGGGTTTGTCTGCGATGATCGATACGCCTGCGTCCACGGCACCTGCAATCATGTCATCCAGTGCCTGATCGAGATTGATCTGCTCGCTTGAAATACGCAGCGTATCGACCATCAGCCAGCTCATCGGCTGCAATTGGCTCCGGCAGGTCTTGCGGGCGTCAATTGCGACACGTATGCCGCGCATTCGCAGCGACCGGAAGAGGTTGAATTCGAAACCGGCATGGCGAACCAGCTCTGCATCTGTGAATTCAAAGGCAAGCTCCTGAGGGCAGAGCCGCGTGTGTTTTATCATGCTGAGGCAAGTGTCGATCAATGATGGCGTCTCTAGAACACAGATCGGCACAGGCATGATCAAAGGACGCGTCGACACGCCCATCGTTTCGCAATAGGAGGCGAGTTCTGCAAGCTGGTTGATAAGCCGGCTTTCAAGGTCCGAGGCGGAGATGTCCACTGTTGCTGGACCAAATTTCGGACTGTCATCCAATCGATACATAGGGTCAACAAACGCGCCGACAGTATCGCCCCCGCAGAGATGAACGGTTGTGCGCAGCCGCAATTGTTGTTTTGGCGGGCTCTGTGTTTGATGGGTATCTGGAAATGTGGGTTGTTGCATGCATTCTGCCAGTGCTCTAAGTGAAGCGGGACGATAGCAGTGTTACATGAAGATCAGACGAGCATCGGGCGACTGATTTTGACGAAATTTGATCGATGTCAGGATGCGCTATGAGCGATGGGCCAGCTCCAGCCAGGTTATCAGCAACCGTGTTGCTTGTTCGTGATCGCGCAGAGCTTCAAGTCTTGATGGTTGCGCGACATTATCAAATTGATTTCGCATCGGGGGCCTTAGTTTTTCCCGGCGGCAAGGCGCATGATGAAGATGAGTCTCTCGTCTGGAATGGATATATTGACGGTGAGTTTGAGGGGGTTCAGCAAGCAGCGCGTATTTGCGCTATACGCGAAGCGTTTGAAGAGTCAGGGGTTTTGCTTGCCCGACCAGCTGATGCGCGGGGCGTTGGGGCGAGCTTGATTGGTCCTGAGGTCGCTGACCGGCTCGCGCCTTTAAGGGCGGCGGTTGATCGGCGCGAAGCGAGCTTTCTGGAGATGATCAAAGACAATGGTCTTGTGTTAGCGCTTGATACATTGATGCACTTCGGTCATTGGATCACACCGGCGATGATGCCGAAGCGATTTGATACTCACTTCTTTTTGGCACCAGCACCCGATGAGCAAGTTGCTTCACATGATGGTAGAGAGACAACTGATGCGCGGTGGCTGAACCCGACCGAAGCGCTTGGGCTTGCCGCTCAGGAGAAAGCGACAATTATATTCCCGACTCGGATGAATCTCGAAAAATTGAAGGCGGCTGATACAGTGGCAGCCGCGTGGAATTTATTCTCGGAGTCAGATGTTGTGACCGTTGAGCCTAGATTGGGCAAAAGCCCTGAAGGGCAAGCATGCCTCTTTATCCCCGAAGAGGCGGGGTATGGGTATACTATGGAATTGTTAGAGAATGCGATGCGTTAGCTGGCTTTTGACTTTGCCGCGGTGACGTGTCCGACCTGTTGTTGAAGGGCATCGCAGACTGATTGCGAAACAACATCTATTGTTCCATCCGTGCTTCGCTGTTCTTTGGCGGCGGCGTTACAAGCGGCCAAATGTAAATTAACAAGCTTAGATTCTGTTAGCAGTAACTCGTTTTTTATCAAAGCTTCCAGCGATTTTGAAATCTCCGAAATTGCCGGGTAGCCATAACTGCCTCCCATGCCTTTGAGGTTGTGAACCGCGCGCGCGAAAGCCTTTGTTTTGTGATCATCATCCACGTTTAACCTTGCGGCTGCCCAAGTGTCTGAGAGGCGTTCGAGATCTCGCCGCAACCAAGCTTCGTGTTTTTGTGCAAGCGTTGTGGCCATTTCAGATGAGGCGTCATTGCTGGCTTCAGGAGCTTTTTCTTCTTCGGAGAGGTGGGGTACTGCATCATTTGCAGACACTCGATACCCGGGAACAGCGCGCGAGATATCAATCGTGCTCAGGCTGTCGGCTGAACTTGTCTTGCGCTTTTTCCGAGATTGTAATTTGGATAATTTGAACATGCCGAGGATACTAGCATGACATGTTTAACAGCTTCCTGACGAAATTCGGAAAATCGTGAGCGTTAGACGCGGAATTGTTCACTTAATATCCGTTCGTCCAGTGCGTGCCCCGGGTCAAACAACATAACAAGATTCCGGTTCAGGTCCTCTTGTATGTCGACCGATATGATATCCCGCACCTCGACATTATCGGCCGTCGCGGAAATCGAGCGGCGGTCGGGATCGACGACTTCAAGCCGGACTTGCGCCGTCTGGTCCAGAAGCGCGCCGCGCCAGTGACGGGGTCTGTAGGCGCTGACGGGGGTTAGAGCGAGCAGATTGGCACCAATCGGGAGGATTGGGCCATAGGCTGAGTAATTATAGGCTGTTGACCCCGCTGATGTCGCAACCATCACGCCGTCGCACACAAGCTCGGCAAGCCTTTCCTGCTGGTCCACGATAATCCTGATTTTTGCGGTTTGTGCCGTTTGGCGCAGGAGTGACACCTCGTTGATCGCCAGATGTGTGTGTACTTTTCCGTGCCTGTCGGTTGCTGTCATGCGCAGGGGGGATAGGGTCAACCGTTCGGCGGCATTCAGACGGGCGGGCAAGTCGTCTTCGCGGTACTCATTCATTAAAAATCCGACAGTGCCCCGGTGCATGCCATAAACGGGTTTCTCGTCGTCAAACCGCCGGCGCAAGGCATCAAGCATGGCGCCATCGCCGCCAAGGGCCACGATGACATCGGCTTGATCCTCTGAAACCCCGCCATAGCGCTTGTCGAGGATTTGCAGTGCATTTTGGGCTTCGGGACGTTGGCTTGCGGAGAAGGCGATCTTTGGGGTCATCTTTTCTAGGTGGCCAGAAGTTGGGGCGGGGTCAAGCGTGGCGGAGAGGAAATGGGATAATATCTATGCTGCGCACTGGCCGAATTGCAGGTAATTTCCCCATCGGCTTTGACCTTAAGGCGAAAAAGCCTCACATTATCTTTTTGGGCTAAAATTGGAGATTTGGAGATGGCAGATGGTGCGAACGCTGTTGATGTAAAAGCGTCGGTGAGCGAGACCGAATGGAAAGCCCGTGTTGATCTGGCCGCGCTTTACCGTTTAACCGCACTGCATGGTTGGGACGATATGATTTTCACCCATATTTCCATGCGAATTCCCGGGCCGGAGCACCATTTTCTGATCAACCCATATGGCTGGTTTTTTGAAGAAATTACAGCGTCTTCCCTCGTTAAAGTCGATCTTGATGGCAATACGGTGGGGGAAACGGATGCGATGATCAATCCGGCTGGGTTTACGATCCACTCGGCCGTTCACAAAGCCCGCGAAGATGCCCATTGTGTTATGCATTTGCATACCGATGACGGTGTTGCCGTGTCGGCTCAGAAACATGGCCTTTTGCCAATCTCGCAAACTGGAATGGTGGCAATGTCTGATGTTGCTTACCATGACTATGAGGGCGTGGCGCTGGACCATGATGAGCGCGAGCGGATTGTCGCTGATATGGGGGACAAATCTCTGCTCATTCTGCGTAATCATGGGACGCTTACTTGCGGCAGCACTGCTGGCGAAACATTTTTGCGTATGTTCTTTCTTGAACGTGCCTGCGCGATGCAGGTTCGGGCCTTGTCGGCAGGACGCGAGAATCTGATCGAATGTGGGCAAGAGCTGCAGGATATCGTTAAGGGGCAATCAAATCCGGCTGGCATGAAGGTGATTTCAGAGATGTTGGCCTGGCCAGGTCTTTTGCGCCGTCTGGACCGTCAATCGCCGGGATATGATAGCTAATTTCCGTATGTAAACCGGGCTGCACATTTGCTTTTGGGGGAGGCGAGTAGCTTGATCAAAGGGCCTTTTGCGTTTTGTGGACTGCTTATTCACTGCGGAATGGCGTTTCCGGCGGCAGCAGGTCCTTGGGGGCAAGGGGATGGCAATGTCTATGCTGAAATCGCCGTATTGGGCCAGCGTATTGATGGTGTCGGCGCCGCGCGCGTCGAGCTCTATGGCGAATACGGTGTCAGCGACAAATGGACGGCCATAGGCCAACTAGAGGGGGTTACTTTTCCAGCGCTCTCTGGACAAGATCAATTTGCATATCGGGCGACATTTCGACGTCAAATCTGGCAAAAAGGGCGGTTTGTTGCCGCTTTTGAGGGCGGGGTCGTCGGTGGAGAGGCGATTGGGGGAACGATTGGCGGGTGTGATAGCGTCGGCGGAGAGGCCCGGCTTTCGATTGGCGCATCCGGCAAAACGAAACGCAATGAACGCAGCTGGTTCGGGTTTGCAGATGCCGTCATACGCGAGCATGGCAATTGCCGCCGGCAGCGTATTGAAGCGGGATTCGGGCAAGAGATATTTCCGAAATGGTGGTCCGTAAATAAGGTGTATCTGGAGACGGGCACAGGAGATGCCCAATCCATCAAGCTCGACTCCAAAATATCGCGTCAATTTGGAGCAAATGAGCTGGGACTAGGGTACCGGCAGGAAGTTTCCGGCCGTTTTCGTGAAATCGGTATTGTGGTCAGCCTTGTTCGGCGCTTTTAGGCTTATTCGGCCGCTTGCCAGCCTGTTTCAACCATCAAATATGCGATTACAGCTTGCCGATCCGTTGGTTTCCGAATGCCCTGGAAGGTCATACGATTGCCTGGCAAGAAGGTTCGTGGGCTTGCCAGCCATTCATCGAGCTTTTCAGGGGCCCAGATGAAGTCGGCGTCTTTAAGGGCTGGGGAATACGGGAAACCATCACTATATCCGACCTGTTTTCCGAAGAGGCCATGGAGGTTTGGACCGATGAGGTTGGGGCCTCCTTCGGCGGCCGTGTGGCATGAGCTGCAAAGCTTGAAAACGCGTTTGCCGATCGCGTAGCTGGCTTCGTTATATGGGGCGGGAAGTGCGGCGAATTCAGGGGATGGCTCGCGCACTTGCGGTGCGGGCTGTCCGGGGGAGCGCGTTGCCTCTTCAATTGCTACGGCGCTGGGTGAGGAAGCGGCTTCAGATTGTTGTACTTGAACGCTTTTTTCGGAAGTTTGGCTGGTGCTTCCGGCCGGGCTGCAGCCGGCAATAATCAGGCTGGTCGTCACAAAAACAAGCGCTAAGTCGGATTTATTCATGAAACTACCCCGGTTGAATAAGTTCTGGCCATATACAGGGATTTTGAACAGGTCTGCAACTGCGGAAAATTGGAGTATCCGTGGGACAAGTCTGTTGATCCGGTGTCCACATCCTGACTTAAAACTCCATAAATAGCTCTGTTTGATGAATTGGTGCTGCCATTTAATGTATTGAAATAAATAGATAAAAACTGTGACTTGGCGCCATTGAAGTGTCCGAAATTTCGCAGCCCCGTTAAGCGGAATGTTAACCATGTCTCGGTAGTGTCATCCCATAATACAAAAAATGGGTGATGAAAATGAAATGGGTAATCCTTGGTATGACGGCAATAGTCGCGACCATCTCTACCCCTGCTTTTGCTGGTCCGGAAGATGCAAATCTCTGGGTTGGACTGGAAGATAGCAGGGACGGCGTCCTCGTGGACGAACAAACAGGCGACGCCTGGCTAACAGGCATTTGCCTGAAGCCTTTGGCCAAAGCTACGCAATCCGGCACAATCTGGACATCTCGCACGGTAGAACTGGTTTCTATTGGACGGACCAAAATTGTGCTCGACCAGACTTTCACGCTTGATACGCAGTCAGCTGCGCCAAGTTTGATGGTTGAAAGTGTCGATCGCGGCGGCGCCCAGAGTTTTCCAGCAATTGTCGAGACGGCTTGTCAGTCGTCTGATCAATGCCGGGCACTTCTGAATGCTCCGGCCTGCTAGCTGATAGTGGCCTAATCGGCCTCTAAGTGCATTCATGAGTTGCTCGACCGCCATACGCGCGGTCGTGTTTGCGACCGCAATGGGGCTGTGTGCCCCTGCCTTTGCCCAATCCGACGGGGCAGAGACCGCTCCTGTACAGGCAGCGGCGACAGAGGCGGTTGTCACGAATCCAAACCAATCTGCGGTCGACGCAGCCACCCCTCAAGAAAGTATCGCTGAAGAGAGCCCTGCCGCGCCGGTAGCAGGGCCTGTTGACGATGCTGCTGAGCTGCCGCTCCGCGCCGGGTTCGAGCAGGCACCCGAGGCGGCTATCTCCATCGAACATATCGACGTTGTTGTCGAAAACGAAACCCTATCTGTGCGCTCGCGACGCACGGACACTGACGGTGTCCTCATCGAGGCCAGCCCGATCTTCACCCATTTATCGGGCAAGGTCACGCTTGAGGGCACCGTCCTTTCTAATTTGCGCTTTCAGGATGGCGCGGTGATGTCTCTGGATGTGAGCGACGGGACGGTACGTGCCAATGATACTGTGCTCGGCGCCTTGCCGGATTTTGAGCCTCTGGACGTTGCGACGACATGGATTACGCCGAATACAGTCGGCATTCTGACGGGCACGATTCCCGAACAGAACGAGGTCGGGGACTGGACGTTTACGCTGGATGACCGGCTTCGTCCGCGCTTTGATCTTGATCTCTGGATCGATGGCGAACGCACTGTGACGCCTGAGGTTGAACCGCGCTCGATCGGTCCGGTTTTGCTGGTTCCTCTGGAAGTTGTCACCGAAGCGCTTGGACATGCTTTGGAGCGGGATGGTAATGTGGTGACCGTTACGCGCATTCAGGATGCGGCACGGCTTTCGCTGGATCTGGCGACGGGGCTGGTGACGGTGAACGGTACCCCGCGCGGCGTGACCCCGAACATCGCTTATGCTGACCCTGATTTGCTGTTGCTGCCATTTACGGCGGTCGAAACGCTGACGGGGACACATATTCTGCTGGAGCCGGGTACGAGCGATATTATCGTGACACTGGACGACCGGCTGGGCGGGGGCGCTTTGCCGGGCGAACGTGTGGTTGATGAAGCGGGAGCGACCGGATTTGTGCCGGAGCAATTGCAATTTGCGTTGAGTGATCGTGGCCCTGTCACCTTGCAGTTTGATTCCCGTTTGCGCGGACTGAACACGCAATTGCGGTATGAAACCGTCGGCGGATTGACGGATGTGGATGAACTCGCACCCGGTTGGGTTTCGCTTGAGGTTCAGGCGCTTGATGGCTGGGTCGGATCTGTCGGGGATTCCAATTCACGGTTCAGGGAACTGAGCGGTGTCGATGAGAACCGGATACGCGGCGTAACCTGGCGCAAGCAGCGCGAGACCAGCGGCGATGTGATTGCGATTGCGGCCGGTGTGCCGCTGAGCGGATCTGAAGAGGTTTCCCGCAATGCGTCGCGACCGACCTTTTCCGGCTTTGCGGCAGGCGCGCGCTGGCTTGCTGCTGAAGGCGATCAGGAACTTGGTATCTCGGCAGCGAGCAGCGACGCTGCCGGCCAGCGGTTTGTGATTGGCGGACAAAAGCATATTAACCGGTCTGGTCGGGATACCGGATTGCAAGCTTTGTTTGTGGCAGCCGATGCCGGCGTGTTCAAACGGGGCGGCAGCACGCGGGTTGATTTTCGTGGACGGGCGCAAGGCGGATACCGGTTCAACCGGCAGATCGGTGTGCAGGCAAGTGTGAGTTATGATGGCGGTAGCTTCAGCCAAGGGGGTGGTCTGTCGGAGACTGCATCGCTGGAAGGCGCTCTGAATGGTTCAGCGGCATCGCGCTTTGTCGGATCTGTTTCAGCCGACTGGCGCGGGACGAAGGACTGGGGACCGATTTCCAAGGTCGCCACGGGCGTCCGGACGTCATATTCCAGAACGGGCGGATCAAACGGTTCGTCTACGCTGACCGTCGCTGGAGCCTTCAATGGCGAGGTTACGCCGCTGGATTTGACTGTTTCGGTCGATGCGGCTTTCTCTCAAAACAAGGCTGCCGGGGAAACGGTGCAATCGAGATCTGTCGGTTTGCGGGCCTTCCGCCGGTTTGAGTGGGGCACGGTGCAGGCGGTGTATTCCAATTCGAACACGGATGGCGAGACAAATCAGAGATTTGTATCGAGTGTTTCGGTGTTGCCGTTCCGCAAGGAGTTTGGCGAAGGCGCCAGCGTTGCGGCTGGACCGACGGCTTCTGTTGTCTGGTCACCTGAAGGTGCTTTTGGACGGGCGGGGGCAACCGTGTCTGCCAATAGTGGGCAGCGCTTTGGCAACCGGTTTAATGTGCAAGGCCAGTTTTCGGCATTGCAATCGGTTGATCCGGAGGATTCGAGCACGCAGTTTTTTGCTTCGGTGAATGCGAATTATGCGATTACGCGTTTTATCAGTCTGGAGAGCAGCTATTTCGACAATCTGTCAGGCTCACGTGATTTCTCGATCGCGCTGCGTGGCCGTGTGACGTTCAACGAACCGCGTAAGCACACACGCCCGCAAGAAGGGCTGGGTGTTTTGCGGGGCAGCGTCTTCTTTGACCGCAACCGTGACGGCATTCGCCAGCCTGATGAAGAAGGTGTGCCGGGCGTTCGGGTTCAGGTTACGGGGACGCGGCTGGCGCTGGGCGTGGACCGTGACGGGCGGTTTACCATCCAGAACATCAAGTCTGGCCTTTATGGTGTGACGGTGGACCGGCGCTCCTTGCCGCTTGGCTTGCTGGTGCCCGATGATGTGTCGGCGCGGGCGACGATTGGTGAAGGCCGTGTGACCGAGCTTCAAATTCCGATCGTGGCGAGTGGCCAGATCAGGGGGGCTTTGTTCGTTGACGAGAATGGCGATGGCGAAGCAACGCCCGGCGAGCATCGCGTGGAAGGCATGTATTTGTCATTGAAGCGGGTTGATGATGAAGCAACGGAGGAAGAGGCAGAGCCTGTGTCTGCTATTTCGGCTTCGTTCGGGCAGTATAGCTTCGAGAATTTGGCGCCCGGCCGGTATGAGCTGAGTGTGAATTTCAAAGGTATCGTGTATTCGCAATCGGTCGAGCTGACTGAAGACAATCTGTTTGCGGTTCAGCCGTTTAGTCTGCCGAATGAGGGCGGGGGCGGGACGGGATCGTTTGAAGATCCGTTTTCCGGCGGCGTGCTTGGAGAACCCTAGCGGTCGTCAGTCAGGCTAATTCCGGAAGAATCTGAACTCGATCCGGTAGCGCAGATCCCCTGCTCCAAGGGAGAGGTCATAGCCTTCAAAGCCGTAAATATAGTCAAACCGGATAGATTGTTCCGGCAAGTCATCGTCGAATTCGCGGCGGATGGCGGTGGGGAATTCTGCGATCAATTGGGCGCTGCCCGAGAGTGGGCCGAGCGTGTTGAAGCTGCCGAGTTTGCGGAAGCCTCCTAGTGTTGCGGCACTGCCAAAGGACATGCCGTCATCATTGCCCTGCGGGGTGATGTCATAATCGAATTGTACATTTGAGAGCCGGCTGACCTGATTGAGTTCACCATTGCCGTCAAGAAGCGTGGCTTGGGCAGAAATGTGAAAGCCGGAGGTCCGCGAAGACAGGTAGAAGCTGCGTTGGGTCGACGTTTCCAGTGCGCGCAGCGTGGTGTCGCTATTGAGGCGGACGCTGCCGAACACATCTTCTGCATCGAGGAAGCCATTGCCAGTTGATGAGGCTTGTCCGTCGACAGTGCCGTCGCCATTCTGGTCAAATACCATTTCGACGCCCTGAGCATCCGAGGCGATCACATGGAAGCCTTCGGTGCGTGAGCCGGTAAAGACGGGATTGACCGAGCCTGTGCCCTGAAATGGATTTCCCGTCCACGGAATAAGTTCACCGCCCGGGGGCACAGTCCCGTTATTGGTAAAGATGTGCACATCGTAGACATCAAAGGAGATGCCGTCATGGACGATGACGCAGCCCTTTACCCGGCAAAAGAAATCCGAATCGAGAAAGGACGCGTGCGCGGGTGGGGCCGCACACAGGCTTGCGACGCAGGAGCCTGCGAGGGCGAGATGCCGGATACCGTGCTTTACGGGTTCAACTCGGTTGCATCGCCTCCGGCGCTGCTGTCCGGTGCCGTTGGGGATTGTGCCACGCGATATGGCGGTAGTGTCAGAACATCGCCATTGGTTTGTGGTGCGAAGATATTGTCCAGGCGCACTTCGATCGAGGCATTGGCGGGTAGATCATCGGGCAAGCGGGTGACGTAATCGCGGCGGCCTTCATGGAGAACCACAAGATTGGAAACCGGAACCGTTTCGACGCTGCCACCAGAGGTGATCTCGATGACGCCTTGCAAACGCGCATGTGCATTCCCCGCATTTTCGATGCCGAGGTGCAAATTGCGTACGCCGTCTTCGGTGACGTTGACTTCACCTGCGGTGATGGTGGCTTCGCTTTTGGCGGAACCGGTCGTCAAATAGAACAGTGTGGCGATCTGGTATTTCTTCCAGACGCCGGACTGACCGGAGCGTTCTTCCGGCAGGACCGTTGAGGCCAGAAGGGCAAAGCGATAATCGCCAGACCGGCTCAGACGTGTTGGCGTTGCCATATCGACGATGACCTGCTCGGATTCGCCCGGTTTCAGGGTCAGGAATGCGGGGCTGAAACGTGCCCAGCCTGCAGCTGACGTTTCTGTTTCGTCGGGTGGAGAAAGCTGGATTTGGCCATTGGGATCGAGGGACCAATCGGCAAGGCCGAGGGTCAGCGAGATGGTTTTTTCAGTGTGGACATTGGCAATGTTCACGACCTGACGATTGCGTTCGCCCGGCTCGACCTGGATTTCCACCGTGGTTGGCTGGAGCCCAATACCGAAAGTCCATGCTGGCAGGGCAGCGAGGCCCACAGCGGCTGCGAGAAAACATGTGCGGAATGACAAGAGGCGCATCAGTTGAAATTTCCTTATGAGATATGCGCGTAGAATGTCACAGCTTTAGTTACCGTAAGGTTTATTTGCCGATGGTAATTAGGCATTGCGCCTTGCGGCGCGATGTTTCGCGGTGCTAGGCCGGACACATGGGCAAACGCCACAAGAAAAAGAACCGGATACCGCACATAGCGGCCGATCTGACGACACAGGCGGGGCGTAAGCGGGCGCGTCGTGAGATGATCTGGGGGGATCATGGGTTTTTGCGTGCGCGATTTTCCAATCTTCATGCGCTTTCAGACGAGATGTGGCGCGCGAACCAGCCGTCGCCGAGACAGATTGGCGCGTACAAAGCCGCCCTTGGACTGGGCACGATCATCAATTTGAGAGGGGTTTCGACGCGAGGTTACTACCTTCTGGAAGAGGAAGCCTGCGCCGCGCACGGGATTGAATTGGTCAATTATCAGGTTTTTTCGCGGGATACGCCGACGCGCGAGGCCGTTTTGGGCACCCGCGAGCTGTTTGATGGGCTGGCTTATCCGGCGCTGATGCACTGCAAGTCTGGTGCGGACAGGGCCGGACTGATGTCTGTCCTATACATGATTGGCCGGAAGAATCAGAGCGTCGAGCAGGCCGTTGCGCAATTGGGATTCAGGTATTTGCATATAAAACAAGGCAAAACGGGAATGTTGGATGCGTTTTTTCGCGCCGCGCTGGAGGCGGGGGCCAATGCGCCGGAAGACTTTTACCGTTGGATCGCGGAAGATTATGACAGGATGGCGGTGAAGACTGCTTTTCTTGAACGGCGTCAGAAATTCGAGTTGGATCGCCTGTTGGGGCGTGAATAGGGCCGCAATTCAAGCGATTGAGACCGCTGGAATCAGTCGCGGAGTGTTATTTTCGATGAGGAGTCTGCCGAGTTTGCTTGATTAAACAGTCCGGCGAGGCATAATTCAGTTTGTTTCTGCAAAAGGCAGATTTGGAGGGATCAGTATGAAGTTTCTAATCATCAATAGTTTCCGTTCGATGGTGTATGTCGCGTATTTCGCAATCATCGTCTTCGGGGTGCTTGTCGGCGTACATTCAGAAGGACGGATTATGTCACAGATCCCCGGCATCGAGGGACAAATGGCGGTCATCCTTGATGTGGTGGGCGGCCTGTTCGTTGGTTGGCTCGCATCAAGCTTGGTGTGCGGATTGATTGTGACCATTCTCGATATTCGTGACGATTTGAACGATCGTCTACCAGCAGAGAAAAAGTGAACCCCCGCTTCGCCTGAGCGAAGACTCCAGTAGGATATAAACTCATGAAGTTTTGGATTATTAACAGCTTTCGGACCGCCGTTTATTCGGCCTTCTTCCTGATTATCGGTTACGGGATCGTATTCGGGATCGTGAACAATGGCGGGGTAACGTCCCAGCTTCCCGGCGTTGAGGGCAAGCTGGCCGTCGCGCTTGATGTGGTTGTCGGCTTTGTCGGCGGCTGGGTTGCTGCGAGCCTTGTTTGCGGCCTGATTGTCACCTTTCTCGACATTCGTGACGACATCAATGACCGCTTGCCAGACGCGCGGCGTGATATTTGAGGCCGTTAGAGCTTGAGACGCCTGTTTCGGAAGAGGCATGAAAATATTGAATGACCCGGACCTGATGGTTCGGGTCTTCTCGTTTACTGGTTTGCGCGGACCGATCACAAGCGCGCTATTAGGACAAGATTGGACATTGCGTTCAGACACAAGCAAGGGCATTTAGCCGTATGACAGATTTTGAAATGCCGCCCGCCGATCTCCTCGATTATGTTCTTGATGCGTGTGCGCGTGCCGGTGCGACGGATGCCGACACGCGGCTTGGCGTGTCCGAGGGTGTGAATGTGTCGGTTCTCGATGGCAAGCTGGAGACGGTCGAGCGGGACGAAGGCGCCGGGCTGGCGCTCAGATGTTTCTTCGGCCAGCAGCAGGCGAATGTCTCGGGATCGGATTTGAGCAAGGACGGGCTTGATGCGCTGGTGGCGCGTTGCGTGGCGATGGCAGCGGCGGCGCCGGAAGATCCATATTGTGGACTGGCGGCGGCAGAAGACCTTGCGACGGATTTGACGGCGCTCGATCTGTCTGGCGACGAGAATGAAACCACCGAGCAGCTGGAACGCGAAGCGCTGGAGGCGGAAGCGGCGGCGCTTGGCGTGGCAGGCGTGAAGCAGGTTGCCGGTTGCGGGACGGGGTGGAGCCGGTCGGAGCGCTGGGTGGCTGCGTCGAACGGGTTCCGGTCTTACAAGGCTGGCGCATCGTCGGGCGTTGGACTGGCGGCTCTGGCGGAGAAGGATGGCGCGATGGAGCGCGATTTTGCCAGCCGTTCCACACGTAGGCGGGCTGACCGGCTTAGCCCGACCGAGATTGGCAAGTTGGCAGGTCAGCGGGCGATTGAACGGCTGGGGCCGACCAAGATTGCCAGCCGGACCGCGCATGTGATGTATGATGCGCGCGTTTCGGCGAGCTTGATCGGGGCGTTTATCAGCGCGATTTCGGGCAGCTCGATTGCCCGCGGTGTGAGTTTCCTGAAGGACCGGATGGACGATCAGGTGTTTGCCAAAGGTGTTAGCATTATTGATGATCCGTTCCGCGCACGGGGGATGGGGTCACGCAATCATGATGGCGAGGGGCTACCTGTATCGCGAACGGCTCTGGTCGATGACGGGGTGCTTAAGACATGGCTGTTGAACGGGCCTTCGGCGCGGCAACTGGGCCTGTCGCCAAATGGCTTTGGCGGCATGGGTTTTGGCGATCCGCCGGGCATTTCGACGTCGAATCTGTACCTTGCAGCGGGCGAGCAGTCTCCGGAGCAGTTGCGCGCGCAGGCTGGAGAAGGCTTGCTGGTCACGAGCATGTTTGGTCCGTCGATCAATCCGAATTCGGGGGATTATTCTGTCGGGGTTTCCGGGCTCTGGTTCGAGAATGGCGAGATTGCCTATCCGGTGGCCGAAGTGACGATTGCGGGTGATTTGCCGAGCATGTTTGCGCGGATGGTTTGTGCGAATGATCTGGAGTTTTTGGGGTCGCGCGATGCACCGAGCGTACTGATCGAGGATATGACCATTGCCGGAGCCTGATCACTCTTTGCAAGAGGATGTGGCCGTGATGCGTGCGGCCGCCCTTGAGGCGGGGCGCTTGGCGATGAGCTTTCGTGGGAGCGGTGCGAAGTCGTGGGACAAGACACCGGGCCACCCTGTGACGGAAGCGGATGTTGCGGTGAATGCGTTTTTGAGCGAGCGGCTTCGTGGGGAGCGGCCAGACTATGGCTGGTTGTCCGAAGAAACCGCCGATGTTGCCAGCGAGCGTTCGCAGAGCCGGATCTGGGTCGTTGATCCGATTGACGGGACACGTGCCTATATGCGCGAAAATGATCCGAATTGGTGTGTTGCCATTGCCCTTGTCGAGGCGGGCGAGGCGATTGCCAGTGTGGTTTTCGCGCCGATGCATGATGAAGTGTACGAGGCTTATCGCGGCGGCGGCGCGCGGATGAATGGCGAGCTGCTGGCAGTTAGCGAGGCTACCGAGGAAGCGGGCGCGCGGATTATCATTGATGAAGCTGTGGTCAAACATCCGGCTTGGCCTGAGCCGTGGCCCGAGCTTGTCCTGCCGAAGCCAAAGCCGAATGCAACGCTTTACCGGATGGCTCTGGTGGCGGCGGGACGGTGGGATGCGACCTTTGCTTTGACGCGGAAGTTTGATTGGGACCTTGCCGCCGGGGCTGTGCTCGTGGCGGAAGCGGGCGGAATGACGAGCACCCATATTGGGGAGCCGTTAAGCTTTAACCGCGATACACCTGCACAAAGATCAATGGTAACGGCTGGAAAGCCGCTGCATGCTTTGCTAATTGAACGTATGAACCATGTTGATTTGCCCGACCCGCAAGGCTAGGGCGCCCCAGGAAAAACTGAAACAGGATTGGAATATTTTATGAGCGAGACGTCTGATCAAGGGAAGCAATTGCTGCATATCGTCATTGGTGGGGAATTGCGCGATGTGACCGAAGTGGAATTTGAAAATTTGGCAGCGATCGATTTTGTCGGCGCCTTCCCGAATTATGCGACCGCTTATGATGCGTGGAAGAATGCGGCGCACCGGACAGTGGACAATGCCGAGACGCGTTATTTCATCTTGCACGCACACAAGTTGCTCGACCCTGAAACCGGGACGCATCACCACGTCTAGGCCTTCCAGCGGAAGTCTGAAGCGGCTTCTTGGGCAGCACATGCTGCCGCATTGGCGCTATTTTGCTGCTGGCGCCGTGTGCGCGCTTGTGACCTCTATGGCGGTTGTGTCCTATGGCGGGTTGGTCAAACTGCTTGGTGATCTATTGCAAGGCGCGGTGGTTGGCGGGAGCACCAATCTGACGGTTGCCGGCATTGATGTTTCGATCTGGACATTGACCGGTTTGATTGTCGTCGCTGCGATTGTTCGCGCGCTTTTTCTCTATTTGATGACCGTCCTGAACAATACAGGTGTTCAACGTGCTCTGGTTGATGTTTCAAATCATCAGTATGCGGCGCTCGTAGGGGGTGACTATGGGCGGCTGGCGGACAAGTCTGCGGGCGGGTTTGTGTCGCGGTTTGTGCATGATCTCTACACGCTGCGTGATGCAGGGCTGAGGCTGGCGAACAATGCGTCCAAAAGTGTTCTGACCCTGATTGGGGCGCTTGGCGCTATGATCTGGATGGACTGGCAATTGGCGCTTGTTCTGTTGGTCGTGTATCCGCTCGCTTTTGGACCGGTGGTGGCGCTGGGGAACCGTGTGCGCAAGCAGGCCAAGCGCGCGCAGGAGCAGATGGAAGAAGTTACTTCGCTATTGTCTGAAGGGTTCCAGTCTGCGCGCACGGCGCGGGCTTACGGGCTGGAGCAGTATCAGCGTGACGAGGCGGCAAAAGGGTTCGGTGAACGCGCGCGGCTGTTTTTGCAAGTGTTGAAGAGTAAGGCTGCGGTCGATCCGATTTTGGAAGTTGCAGGCGGGGTGGCGCTCGCCGGCGTTTTGGGGTTTTCGGCTTGGCGGATTACCAGCGGGGCCTCGACCATTGGGGACTTTCTCGGCTTTGTGGCGCTGATCGCGGTGGCCGCTCCGGAGGCGCGGGCGCTTGGCGGACTGAGTGCTTTGGCGCAAGAAGCGGGTGCGGCGGGCCAGCGCTTTTACGAGATTGTGGATGCGCCTGCCCGGACAGCTGAGCGGGCTGATGCAAAAAGCACGGGCAAGGTCAGCGGGGACATACGGTTCGAGGCTGTCCACTTTGCCTACAGCAATGGCGAGACGGCACTGGCGGGGCTTGATCTCGAGATTGCAGCGGGGGAACGGGTGGCGATTGTCGGGCCTTCGGGGGCTGGCAAGTCGACATTGCTCAATCTTTTGCTGCGCCTTTATGATCCGGCGTCAGGGCGTGTGCTTCTGGACGGGGTGGATTTGAAGCAGCTACGGCTGGCCGAGCTTCGGGGAGCGATGGCGCTGGTCGAGCAAGAGCCTGTTTTGTTCGATGATACGATCGGGGCGAATATAGGCTTCGGAAAATTGTCTGCGACGGCAGACGAGATTCAGGCGGCGGCGGCGCTGGCGAATGCGGATAGGTTTATTGGCGAACTGGCCGAGGGGTATGAGACGGGTGCGGGCGAGCGCGGTAACAAACTGTCGGGCGGCCAAAGACAGCGCATTGCTCTGGCGCGGGCCTTGCTGCGGGATGCGCCGATATTGCTGCTCGACGAAGCAACGAGTGCTTTGGATGCGACGAGTGAGGCGGCGGTGCAGTCGGCATTGCAGGGCTTTGCGAAGGGGCGGACTGTGCTGGTCATAGCGCACACATTGGCGTCGGTGCGTTGGGCCGACCGTATTGTCGTGATGGATGCGGGGCGCGTTGTCGAAAGCGGGACGCATGATGTGTTGGCAGCGCAAGACGGGGTTTACGCGAAGTTGCTGCGTGACCAGTTGGTCTGATTTCGAGCGCACAGACTTTGGACAAAAGAAGACATTGGACAAAAAAAGACCGGCAGGCTCGAAGGAGATGCCGGTCTTTCTTGATTGGGAACTGGTTTCTAGAACCGGAAGCGTAGGCCGCCGGACACTGTGATTCCATCCGGACGGTCGCTGAGGTCTGAATTGAACAGGTCAGCCGTGCCGCCACCGAGGAACCGGCGCTCTGTGCCGATGCCATAGGTTGTGAGGTATCTGGCTTCGCCGTAGACTTCGAACTGCTCTGTCAGGATGACCGTTGCGCCGATTGTTGTGTGTGTCGCAAAGCCGGTGTCTTCGCCTGTGACAACAAAGGCCGGTTCTGGCGCAAAGGCTGCGCCTGTTGGGAAGTAGAATGCATTTGTATCAATGATTCCGGCGCCAAAGCCGCCACCGATATATGGGATGATGAGCTGATCGTCGCGCCATTTGATGTCGGTGAAATTGTTGGCGAAGATGAAGAGCGCTTCCTGAGAGCCGCTAAACACTTGATCGCCGCCATTGAAGTTGCCGCCATCGACAGCTGAGTCGAGATAGCTGACTTCAATTTCGATGCGCGGGTGGAACAGATTCCAGAACTGGAACGGGAGCTGGTATCCGATGGCACCGCCAAAATAGATGTCGGTGTCGTATGAGATGTCAACTTCGGCATCAGCGCCAGCGACCGAGCCGCCAACGGTTGCAGGAATGGCTGCATCCGGGTCTTGGGTGCCATTGAAGCTGCTGTCGCCAGCAAAGCCAGCGCCGACAAATGCGGAGACATAGAAACTGTCATCGGCCGGGCTTGAACCGAAAAGGCCTTGTGCTGTGGCGGTGGTGCTCAGGCACGTTGCGGCGACAAAGATCGCGCCACCAAGTTTCTTTGTAAGGGAGGTCATGAGTGTCATCGTCCTTTTGCTATAAGATGAGGGCTGGGCCCTCTGATTTTGGTTTACCATCAAATACCAGTGATTGAGATTACATTGTCGTGAACATGAATTTAAGGCGGAAATATGCCCTGAAAAGCACAATAAATTCGGGGATAGAGGGTTGGTGTGTCGAGATTGCCTATTGTTATCGATGTTTAAAACCGTCAAAGCAGAGGCTTAATCGACTAAAACGAGATGGGGCCTGATGCAATGGCACAAACATATGATCTGTTGATACGCGGCGGAACACTGGTTTCACCCGGCGGTGAAGACCGCGCAGATATTGGGGTGAAAGCTGGCAAGATTGTTACGATCGGTGCTTTGGACGCAGCGGATGCTGGCGAGGTGTTTGATGCGACCGGCCTGCACGTATTGCCCGGCGTGGTGGACAGTCAGGTCCATTTTAGAGAGCCCGGCCTTGAACATAAGGAAGACCTTGAAACGGGCGCGCGATCAGCAGCGCTTGGCGGTGTGACGGTGGTTTTTGAAATGCCCAACACCAATCCGTCCACGACGACGCCTGACTTGATGGAAGACAAGCTTGCCCGCGCTAAGGGGCGGATGGATGTGGACCATGCGTTCTATGCCGGTGCAACCAAGGAAAACCCGCATTTGCTGGCAGAGATGGAGCGGATGGCCGGTTGCTGCGGGGTGAAAGTGTTTATGGGGTCGTCAACGGGCTCTTTGCTGGTCGATGACGATGAAGGTGTTGAAGCGGTGTTGCGGGCGATCAAGCGGCGCGCAGCGTTTCATTCGGAAGACGAGTTCCGGCTGAAAGATCGGGCGCATCTGGCAGTGCAGGGTGACTGGAATTCGCATCCGGTGGTTCGCGATGTCGAGACGGCGGTGTCGTCGACCACGCGGCTGATCCGGATTGCACGCAAGACTGGCAAGCGTATTCACGTGCTGCATATCTCGACGGCTGAGGAACTCGAATTGCTGCGCGAGGCGAAGGATGTGGCCAGTGTGGAATGTCTGCCGCAACATCTGACATTGTCTGCGCCGGACGCCTATGACCGGCTTGGAGCCTATGCGCAGATGAACCCGCCTATTCGCGAGCTGCGTCATCAGGAAGCGCTTTGGCGGGCTTTGAATTCCGGCATCGTCGATGTGATGGGATCAGACCATGCCCCGCATACGATTGACGAGAAGGCGCGGCCTTATCCTGCGTCGCCATCAGGCATGCCCGGGGTCCAGACGATGGTGCCGATTATGCTGACGCATGTGGCGAATGGGCGCTTGACGTTGCAGCGGTTTGTGGAGCTGACCAGCGCTGGACCACAAAGGGTGTTTGGCATGGCGGACAAGGGCCGGATTGCTGAAGGCTATGATGGCGATTTCACGATTGTTGACCTCAAGCGCAAGGAAACGATCACGACGGAATGGTCGAAATCGAAATGCGGGTGGACACCCTTTGACGGGTTCGAGGCGACCGGTTGGCCAATTGCGACGATCATTCGGGGGGCGATTGTGATGCGAGATGGCGAGATTGTGCGTCGAGGTGGCGGCGCGCCGGTTCGGTTCAATGAAACACTGGCTGCACAAAGTTAAATGAACACTGCACAACGCGCTGGTAATTCGATTCGGAGCTGTGTATAACGCCGGTTGGAACGAGGCTACACTTGTTTCAGCCATTATCCCCTTTTGTGGCAAAATTGGCTCGCAATCGCCGGACGCTCCTATCGGAATGACTGGCGATTGTGAGCTTTTTTGTTGCCGCGCTGTCTTGCTAGTGCGGTTTTCTGGCTTGGGATTTTTTGCGTAAACGGCTTTTCAATCCGGATGGTTTTTTGTTGGCGTTTGGTTTGGGGCCTTTGAAGGCTGGTGGACGGGCCGAGCCGCCGGATGATTTCTTGCCTTTGAAAGGCGCGCCGCCGGATTTTGGACCTTTGCGTTTGAACGGGGCGTCGCCGCCTGTGGTTTCATTGCGGCGCGCAGGCGCGTCGTCTGAGCGATGCGGGCGCTTTGTCCGTTCTGGCCGGTCTTGGCGTTCGGATCTGTCAGGTCTGTCGCCATAGTCCCTTTTTGGTTTGCGTGATTTGGCGTTTGGATGATCGGATCGGTCCCGTCTTGGGCCGTCATGGCTCTTATGGGGACCTTTTGGGCGGTCACCTCTTGGGCGGTCGGTGCCAGCGCGGCGCGGGGGGCGGGGGCCGGACGGGCGTTTGCGGGGCGGGCGTCCGCTATCGGCATCATCAGCCAGGACTTCGGGCACGCCGTCAATTTTTGTGACCGAGATGGATTTCTCCAGCATCATGTCTTTGCCGATGGCTTTCAGGAAGCCCTCAGTGCTTGCGGGAGCGAGTTCGACGAAGGTCACGTTCGGGTGGACACGGATCGCGCCGATGGCGCTCTTGTCCAATCCGCCAGCTTTGCAAAGCATGGGCAGGAGCCAGCGGGCTTCGGCGGTCTGGTTGCGGCCTACCGAGAGCGAGAACCATTTGCCGCCTGAAAAATCATCACGCGATTTGCGTGGACGGGCTTCACGGCGGTCGCCACGATCGCGGTCCTTGCGCTCGCCGCGCTCGCGGGAGGGGCGATGGTCCCTGACTTCGCCAAGTTCTTCTGGAGCTGATTTCTCTTCGCGTTTTATCCGGACAATGGCCCCGGCGATTTGTTCGGCGCCATAGCGTTCGAGCAGGGCGGCGGCAAAAGCCTTGTCTTCTTCACGAACGGGTTCGGAGAAGATCGGGTTTTCAAGCAGGCGTTCATTGTCTTTGTTGCGGACATCATCTGCCGATGGCGGCTTGACCCAATCGGCGTCAATTTTGGCGTTCTGCAAGAGGCGCTCGGTGCGGCGGCGGTCGCTTGGGCCGACAATAAGGGCGGACACACCTTTGCGTCCGGCACGTCCTGTGCGGCCGGAGCGGTGCAATAGGCCTTCGCGGTTTTTGGGAAGGTCGGCATGGATGACAAGCTCGAGGTCCGGCAGATCGATACCACGGGCGGCGACATCGGTGGCGATGCAGACTTTTGCGCGGCCATCGCGCATGGCTTGCAGGGCATGGCTGCGCTCTTTCTGGCTAAACTCGCCAGACAGGGCCACAGCAGAAAAGCCGCGATTGTTCATGCGGGCATGGATGCGGTTCACGGCAGCGCGCGTGGCGCAGAAGACAATGGCGTTCTTGGCATCATAATAGCGCAGGACATTGACCAGTGCGTTTTCCTTGTCGCCATGAGCAACCGTGATCGCGCGGTATTCGATGTCTGTATGCTGGGATTTTTCGGCAACCGTGTTCACGCGCACCGCATCGTTTTGATAGGTTCTGGCGAGGTTTGCAATCGAGCGTGAGACCGTCGCCGAGAACATAAGTGTCCGGCGCTCTTCTGGCGCGGCATCGAGGATGGTCTGCAATTCGTCGCGGAAGCCCATGTCTAACATTTCGTCGGCTTCATCGAGCGTGACGATTTTCAGCTCGTCCATGTTCAGAGAGCCGCGATTGACGTGATCGACGAGACGGCCGGGCGTGCCAACAACGATGTGGGCGCCCTGATTGAGGGCGCGTCTTTCGTCTCGCATATCCATGCCGCCCACGCAGGAGGCGATCC
>CAZXXY010000005.1:0-15980 GCA_964644755.1 uncultured Hyphomonas sp.
AACATGCGCTCTGGATCCTCAAGCGCCTCTTTGACGCGGACAAGGAATGTCACCGCTTCTTTGCCATCGACAATACGGTGGTCATAGGACAGGGCCAGATACATCATCGGGCGGATGACCACTTGGCCATTGACCGCAACAGGGCGTTGCTCGATCCGGTGCAGGCCAAGCACACCGGATTGCGGCGGGTTGAGGATCGGCGTCGACATCAAGGAGCCATAGACGCCGCCATTGGTAATCGTGAACGTGCCGCCTTGCATGTCGGCAATGGTCAGATCGCCATCGCGGGCTTTCCGGGCCAGATTGCCAAGAGACGTTTCAATACCTGCCAGAGACAGCTCGTCTGCGTCACGGATCACCGGAACCACAAGGCCCTTTTCAGTGCCGACGGCCATGCCGATGTCAAAATGGTTTTTATAGATAATGTCGGTGCCATCAATCTCGGCATTCACGGCCGGAATTTCTTTCAGCGCCGCAACAACAGCCTTGGTGAAGAAGCCCATAAAGCCGAGCTTGACGCCGTGCTTTTCAAGGAAGCTCTCCTTGTACTTCTTCCGTAGATCCATCACTTCGGTCATGTCCACATCATTGAATGTGGTGAGCATTGCCGCAGAGTTCTGGGCCTCTTTGAGACGGCGGGCAATGGTCTGGCGCAAGCGCGTCATGCGGACGCGTTCTTCGCGGGGGCCTGTGGGGCGGGGACCGGCTGCCGGCATCGGAGCACTCGTTGGCGCAGCGGGAGCCGCCTGTGCGGCTGGCGCGCTGTCAACATAGGCCATCGCGTCGGCCTTGGTGGCGCGGCCATCTTTGCCCGTTCCGGGAATGGATTGGGCATCGGCACCCGCTTCGGCGGCAATGCGGCGAACCGATGGTGCGACGGGGCGTTCGGTTGCGACCGATGCTGCGGCGGGAGCGGCAGCAGGGGCGGGTGCAGCGCCAGCCGAGGCACCGGTTGAGACACGGCCAAGAACGGCGCCGGGCGTCACGCTGTCGCCTTCGGCAAACAGCCAGCTTTCCAGCACGCCATCGGCAGGGGCTGACACTTCGAGCGCCACCTTGTCGGTTTCAATCTCGACAATGGTCTCATCTTTGCTGACGGCATCGCCTGGCTGCTTGAGCAATGGTCCCAATGTGCCCTCGGCCACACTCTCGCCCATGCTCGGAACAGTGATATCGACCAAGGCGCCGCCTGTGGCAGCCGGTGCCGGAGCTGGCTCAGCCTTGATTGTGCTCGTCCTTAGGTCCGTTTCTGCGGCGGGCGCCGCTTCAGCAACGGGCGCAGGAGCAGGGGCAGCCGCGGCAGAAGATTTGCCATTGAGCGAGGCCAGCATGGCCCCGATTTCGACCGTTGCGCCTTCCATTGCGATGATCTCTGTCAGGATGCCGTCTTCCGGAGCGGACACTTCGACAGACACTTTGTCCGTCTCCAGTTCGACCAGAACTTCGTCACGCACCACTTGGTCTCCGGCTGATTTGAGCCATTTGCCAACCGTTGCTTCGGTTACGGATTCGCCTAGTACAGGTACGGTAATATCAGTCATTCTTTATCCCATCTGATCGGGTTCTAACGGTCAAAATACAATTGACGCTAATTATTGGCGAAAATGCCTTCTATTTTATTGTCGCCGAGCGCGCGGTCGAGAAAAGCAGCCTTTTCGTCATTATGTTTCGACAATAGGCCCGTTGCGGTGGCAGCGGCAGGGGCTCGTCCGACATAATGCGGGCGAGGGGACTTGTTGCCTGATTGCATGGCGCACCATTCAATCTCGTCACGGATGAAGGTCCAGCCGCCCATATTGCGCGGCTCTTCCTGACACCAGACCAGTTCGGCATTCTTGAACCGCGACAATTCCTTGATAATGGCTTTGCGCGGCACTGGATAAAGCTGCTCGACGCGCATCAGATAAATATCATCCATGCCGCGTTTTTCGCGTTCTTCAAACAGATCATAATAGACCTTGCCCGAGCACAGCACGACCCGCCGGATATTCTTGTTTTCGACGAGTTGGACCTTGCCTTCACGTCCGGGTGTCTCGGCATCATCCCACAAGATACGGTGGAACGAGGACGCGGTGCCCAGATCATCAAGGGCCGATGTTGCGAGTTTGGCGCGCAACAGGGATTTCGGGGTCATAATGAAAAGCGGCTTGCGGAACTCGCGGTGAATCTGCCGGCGTAGAACGTGGAAATAGTTCGCAGGCGTGGTCAGGTTACAGACCTGCATATTGTCTTCGGCACACATTTGCAAAAAGCGCTCCATGCGTGCGGAGGAATGTTCCGGCCCTTGGCCTTCATACCCGTGAGGCAGCAGGCAGACGAGGCCCGACATACGGAGCCATTTGCGTTCGGCAGACGAGATGAACTGGTCGAAAAAGACCTGCGCGCCATTTGCGAAATCCCCGAACTGGGCCTCCCACAAGGTCAGCGTATTCGGATCGGCCAGCGAGTAGCCATATTCAAACCCGACAACCGCTTCTTCGGACAGGAGGCTGTCAATGACTTCATAATTGGCCTGCGTGTCATTGAGCTGGTTGAGCATGGTCATGCGCTTGCCGGTGTTCTGGTCGACGATATGCGAATGGCGCTGGGAGAAAGTGCCGCGCCCACAATCCTGACCGGACAGCCGAACAGGGAAGCCCTCGTCAAGCAAAGTGGCAAAGGCCAGATGTTCGGCCGTCGCCCAGTCCAGCCCCTTGCCGGTGCTGATCGTATTGGCCCGCGCCTCGATAACGCGTTTGAGCGTACGGTGCGGGGTGACGCCGTCAGGGATTGCGGTGAAGGCTGCACCAAGTGTTTTCAGCCGTTTTATCGACACGCCGGTATTGCCGCGCCGGTCATCATCCTTGGGCAGGCGGAAGCCTTTCCACTCGCCGTCGAGCCAATCGGGCTTCTGGACGTCGATAGACTTTCCGTCTTCAAAAGCCTGATCGAGCATGCTTGCGAACTTGTCCAGCTCGGCTTTAACCTCGTCAGCCGTGACAACACCTTCGGCAATCAGCCGGTCGCCGTAAATTTCGCGCGTAGACGGATGGCCTTTGATCTTCTTGTACATCAGCGGCTGGGTGAACATCGGCTCGTCACCCTCATTGTGCCCGAAGCGGCGATAGCAGAACATGTCGATGACGACGTCTTTGCCGAATTTCTGACGATACTCGGTGGCGACTTTGGCGACATAGGTCACAGCTTCAGGATCATCACCATTGACGTGGAAGATCGGCGCCTGAACCATGAGCGCTACATCCGACGGGTAGGGTGAGGAGCGCGAATACATCGGGCTGGTGGTGAAGCCGATCTGGTTATTGATGATAAAATGGATGGTGCCGCCCGTGCGGTATCCGGCAAGCCCGGACAGGGCAAAACATTCGGACACAACACCTTGGCCGGCAAAAGCCGCATCACCATGCAGCAGCAGCGGCATGACTTGCGCGCGCAGGCCATCAGCCGTCTCCCGCTTGAGCCGTGCCTGTTTGGAGCGCGACTTGCCGAGCACAACCGGATCGACCGCTTCCAGATGGGACGGGTTGGCGTTCATCGACAAATGCACCGAGTTGCCATCGAACTCGCGGTCCGAGGATGCGCCAAGATGGTATTTCACATCTCCTGAGCCAAACTCGCCTGCGCCTTGGGTCGAGCCGCCCTGAAACTCGTGGAACAATTCTGCATAAGGCTTGCCCATCACCGCGCCGAGCATGTTCAGCCTGCCGCGGTGGGCCATGCCGATGACAATCTCTTTGACGCCCAGTGCGCCGCCGCGTTTGATGATTTGCTCGAGCGCAGGCACAGCCGCTTCGCCGCCATCAAGGCCGAAACGCTTGGTGCCCGGATACCGCTTGTGCAAGAAACGCTCGAACGCTTCCGCTTCGATCAGCTTGGACAGGATCGCCTTCTTACCGGCCGTGGTGAACGCAACGCCCTTGTCAGGCCCTTCAATACGCGCCTGCAGCCAGCCTTTTTCGTCCGGATTGGAAATGTGCATGAACTCGATGCCGATGGTCTGGCAATAGGTCCGTTGCAGGATTTCGAGCATTTCCGTCAGCGTGGCATATTCAAGATTCAGAACACCATCGATAAAGATCTTGCGGTCCATATCGGCAGCTGAAAACCCGTAATTGGCCGGATCAAGCTCGGGCTGTGCGCCAAAGTCCTCAAGCCCTAGCGGGTCAAGCTTGGCCGCCAGATGCCCGCGAATGCGATAGGCGCGGATCATCATCAGCGCCCGGATAGAATCTTTGACAGATTGCCCGATGGCTTCGGGAGAGGCGTCAGGGGACCTGGCTTTCAGCTGGTCCTTGATCTTTGGCTCCATCAGCGCCCAATTGCCGTCGAAAGCGGCCATTTCGTCGGGCTGCTCATGCTGCGGCCAATCGGTCCGTTTCCAGCTCGCCCCATCGGCATTGCGTTGCGCATCTGTGGGGGCATCGCCTAATTCGCGGAAAAAATTCTGCCAGCTTTCAGGAACCGAATTGGGGTTCTTGGCAAAGGCGGCTTGCATTTGTTCGAGATAGGCCGCGTTGCCGCCATAGAGAAAGGCACTGCCGAGAAATTGCTCGTTTTGCTCGCCGCGCTTGCCGTCTTCGGGCGTTCCGTCGTCTGCAGCCATGATCTTCAATCCTGTTCAGGCGTTGTCTGGTCTTGATCCGGCAGCCTGCAAGCAAGGGAAGGTGCGCAGCCGCCAAAGATGTCATTTCGTTTGGCTTCGGGCGAACGGTCTGCCCGCCCGAAGCTGAATTTTACAGGCCGGCTGCGCCTTTAGCCTTTGAGCAAATCCATCATGGTTGTGCCCAGACGCGCAGGACTTGGCGAGACACGAATGCCGGCCGCTTCCATGGCGGCAATCTTATCCTCGGCGCCGCCTTGTCCGCCACTCACAATCGCACCGGCATGGCCCATTGTCCGGCCCGGAGGCGCTGTGCGGCCAGCGATGAAGCCAACCATAGGCTTGGAACGGCCCTTGGCAGCTTCGTCCTTGATGAACTGGGCAGCTTCTTCTTCAGCCGAGCCGCCAATTTCGCCGATCATGATGATCTGCTTGGTTTCGTCATCCGCCAGGAACATTTCCAGCATGTCGATAAATTCGGTTCCCTTGACCGGATCCCCGCCAATGCCGACGGCTGTGGTCTGGCCGAGGCCAACTTGCGAGGTCTGGTAGACGGCTTCATAGGTCAGCGTTCCCGAGCGTGACACGACACCGACAGAGCCTTTCTGGAAGATCGAGCCGGGCATGATGCCGATCTTGCACTGCTCAGGCGTCAATACGCCCGGGCAGTTCGGCCCGATCAGGCGCGAATTGGACGCGTCGAGCTTGGCTTTAACGCGAACCATGTCGAGCACGGGCACGCCTTCGGTGATGCAGATGATCAGCGGGATTTCCGCGTCAATTGCTTCTTCGATGGCCGAGGCGGCGCCAGCAGGCGGGACATAGATCACCGAAGCATCTGCGCCGGTTGCGTCTCTGGCTTCAGCGACGGTTGCGTAAATCGGCAGGGCCTCGCCATTGGCACCGGCCCAGTTTGTGCCGCCCTTTTTCGGGTGCGTGCCGGCGACCATTTTTGTGCCGTGATAGGCAATGGCCTGTTCAGTGTGGAAGCTGCCGGTTTTGCCGGTCAGGCCCTGAACGATGATTTTGGTGTCTTGGTTGATAAGTATGGACATGTGAAATCTCTAAAAAAGTTGTGATGGGGCGAAGGGCGCGGTGACCGCTACCCCTTCACAGCTGCGACGATTTTCTGGGCGGCATCGTCCAGATCATCGGCGGGAATGACATTGAGGCCAGAGGTCGCGATGATCTCTTTGCCCTTATCGACATTTGTACCTTCGAGGCGGACAACCAGCGGCACGGCAAGATTGGTTTCTTTCACCGCCTGAATAACACCTTCAGCGATCACATCACATTTCATGATGCCGCCAAAAATATTGACCAGAATGCCCTGCACGTTCGGGTCTTTCATAATGATCTTGAACGCGGCTGCGACTTTCTCGGCATTGGCACCGCCGCCAACATCACAGAAGTTTGCAGGCTCTTCGCCATAAAGCTTGATGATGTCCATGGTCGCCATGGCCAGACCAGCGCCATTGACCATGCACCCGATTGTGCCGTCGAGCGCGATATAGGCAAGATCCCATTCGCCCGCTTCAACTTCCTTGGCGTCCTGTTCGGTTTCGTCGCGCAGCTCTTCAATGTCGGGATGACGGAACAGGGCGTTCTCGTCAAAGCTGACTTTGGCATCAAGCACACGCAGACGGCCATTTTCCATGACGATGAGCGGGTTGATCTCCAGCATCGACATGTCCTTCTCGGTGAAGGCTTTGTAGAGGATAGGGAACAGGGACAGGCCATCCTTGGCAGCGTCGCCGGTCAGCTTGAGCGCATCATTGATTTCCTGCGCTTTGGCTTCAGTCATGCCATCGGCCGGATCGATCTGAACATTCATGATCAGGTCTGGCGTATCGTGCGCCACCGCCTCAATATCCATGCCGCCTTCGGTCGACGCCACGACAGCCACGCCGCCGGTCTGCCGGTCAACCAGCATTGAAAGATAAAGCTCGGTGGCAATGTCGGCGCCGTCTTCAATATAGAGCCGGTTGACCTGCTTGCCTTCTGCGCCGGTTTGCGCCGTGACGAGGTGATGGCCGAGCATGGCTTTTGCGTTTTCGAGAACTTCTTCCTTGGAGAAAGCGAGACGAACGCCGCCTTTTTCGCCCGCGGCTGCTTCGACAAATTTGCCTTTGCCGCGCCCACCAGCGTGGATTTGCGATTTGACGACCCAAAGCGGGCCCGGGAGCGTATCGACGGCTTTTTGCACATCATCAAGGCTGAGAATTGGAACGCCATCGGCAACCGGTGCACCAAATGACTTCAGAACGGCTTTCGCCTGATATTCGTGGATATTCATGTTTTCGGAAACACCTTTCGCAGAGGGAAGGAGAGCACTGTGGATTGGCTCGTTCGACTTACCCGCAGCTTATACGCATCCCTGTTCGCGCAAGCAATATGCTGGGTTGCATATTAGGCACCCAGCACGCAGGTTTGATCCGCGCGGGTGACAACAGGTTCATTTTAATGATGCAGCCTTTGGATTAAAAAATCACTATCCAGTCAAGGTTGTAGGCCTTAGCTGATGAAATGTGCGCCGTCAGATTCTGGGTCCGGCGCGCCATCAAGCCGCTTGAGCAGATGTTCGACAAATTCAATATGGCTACGCAACCTGTAGAGATCGTCGGTATAGGACAGCGGAACGTCTATCGCGCCAGCATCTTCCTGAAGCTGGCTGAGCGCGGCCATAATGGCGTCACGTTCTTCGACCGTGCGGGCGGCGCGGCCCCTTGTTTCCAGATCACGCAGGTCGGAATACCAGACATAGATCCGGCGCCGGACCTGCCAGCGATAAATCGGCGGTGCCACCCGGACCAGCGGGATCATGAGGGTGAGCAGCGGAATAAGGAACACCCAGGAGCGTTCGAGAAAGCTGGCCACGCCGAATGAAAACCACCGCCGCAGCGTAGACGGCCCGCGCTGATAGAAGCGCCGGACTTCGCGGGTCAGCAACAGATTGGTCAATTTGGATTCTGGAAAGGTTCCGGCAGGGGCCAGCAGAGAGCCGGGCGCATGAATGCTGGTGGCCGCTTCCAGCAGCAGCGATTGCAGAGCCGGATGTGTATCCTCATGGAAGACAAGCTGTGCTGCTGGCGCGATGAGGGGAATGTCCTGCGCCGGGACATTGTTGCCCACGTCAAGCACACCACGCAGCAGTTTCGCCGGTGCCAGCGCAGGCGATCTGCGGGCAAGCGCCTCGGCACGCGGAAAGGGCAGGACCACGAAATCCGGATCGAGCAGCAGCGATTGCAGATAAGGGGCATCAATACCGGCGACAAAGAACGCCGCATCAAGTTCGCCGCGTTGCAATGCTTGGCTGGCTGCTGTGCCGCTGAGGTCTTGTCGGGTTGCTTCCGGCCAGACGCCGCCCCATTCTGCCTGCAATTGCAGCGCGAGCGCGCGCGTTCCGGATCCATTTTGCCCGATCGCGATGCGCGCCGAAGTCAAATCTCCAAACCCGTTGGCGCCGAACTCGCGGCGGACAAACATCCAAGCGGGTTCAAGGAACATCGCACCGGCGGAACGCAACTGATCGTCGCGAACCGGATCGGCAATGCCGCCCTGTACCAGCCCGATATCGGCGTCGCCATCCTGCACAAGCCGGACATTTTCAACCGATCCTGCGGTCTTGATGATGCTCACCTCGACCCCGTGTTCGGCCAAGAGCCGCTGGTAACGCTCGGCATATGCGAAATAGGCACCGCCTTCGCCGCCGGCCGCAAACCTGATCTGGCTTGGCGGCGCTGGTTCTACGAAGCGGCTGGCGATCAACAGGCCAATCAGACCAATGGCAATAAAGGGCCAATAAGCCTTGATGAATTCCCTCATGCGGTCGGTCTCCTTATGACCCAGCGGTAGCGGGGGTCCGGCAGGTGTTCAAGCACTTTTCGTCCAATTTTGACCCCGTTCAGGCCGGATCGCGGGAATTTCACATCATGGACACATCACGAACACATCTTCGTTGTGCTCTACATCACAGCTGAGGAGTGGCTTACTTTGTAAACCAGAAGCGGGCGCAAGACCCGCGCCTCCCAGAAGAAGGAAGACTACAATGACCCGTGCGAAGTTTCTTGCTCGCCTCCTTACCGTTGCTGTGATCGGTGCATTTGCCGTTGCCATGCTCTCGTTCGCACTGGCGCCGCCTGCCTCTCTGTTTGGCTAGGCAGCGGCGGTAAACCGCCTGCTATGCTTTGTGATATGGCGTGCCGGCAAGAATGCTGGCTGCCCGATAGAGCTGTTCGGCGAGCATGGCGCGAACGAGCAGATGCGGCCATGTTTGCGGGCCGAGGGCCAGCATTGACGGCGCCGCCTTGCGCACAGCGTCGGAATAGCCTTCCGCCCCGCCAATCATGAAAACCAGTGATCTTTCGCCGTCATCGCGCCATTTTGCTATATTTTGGGCCATTTTCGTCGAAGCCCAGTTTGGTCCATGCTCATCCAGCCGGAGAATACGGGCCTGCGCGGGGCATTTTTCCAGCAGCCGCTCGCCTTCGCGGGCCATGCCGCCGCCGGATTTGACCGTGACAAGGTCAATCCCGCTCAACCCAAGCGGGGCGGCCAGCGGCCCAAAACGTTTGCAGTAATCGGCGGTTAAATCATGTTCGGGACCCGATTTGACCGGTCCAACCGCCAGAATGCTCAGTTTCAATTGGCTGAATTGCGGTGATCGGTCGCTTCTGTGCCCCAGATCCGCTCCAAATTGTAGAAAGCGCGCACTTCTGGCCGGAACAGGTGGATAATAATGTCGCCTGTATCAATCAGAACCCAGTCGGCATTTGGCAGGCCTTCCACGCGCGCACGTCCGAGCCCGTCTTCTTTGAGGCGTCGGGTCAGATGCTCTGCCAAGGCCGCGACATGCCGCTGGGAGCGCCCCGAGGCAATGATCATCTGGTCTGCAATGGAGGATTTGCCCTCAAGATCAATCACCAGCAGTTCTTCTGCTTTGTCATCTTCGAGGGTTTCGATCACGGCGGCGGCAATTTGCTTGACGGTTTCTTCAGGCGTTGCGGAGGCCGTGTGGGATGATGTGGACAGGGTGTGACTTTCTCTAAGGTTTCTGACGCTACGCCCATACTAGCACAGGCATACGAGCCCTTCCAACAGGTTTGTCGGATCGGCAGAATGGGGGCCTTTAGCGGGTGCGCGGGGGAGAGTCAATTTTATCGGCCGCGCGCTCATGCCTTGCGGCAGACAGGGCCGTGGGCAATACTCGACGAAATCTGCAGGCGCCTTTGGGGGCTATCAGATTGCGGGATGTCGGGAGGAATAGGGAATGCTGAGTGAAAAACGACGCACATTGCTGGTGCTCAACGGGGCGGGCCTGCTCATATCCTCGGTGCTTACGGGCTGGCTTTACTTCTTCTTTCTGCTCGGTGCGATTGATCTCTGGCCCATTGTCACGGACGTGCCGGTCGAGATCGGAGGAGATCGCCGAGCATGGAATATGGCCCACCTTGAGGGCATAACAAATGGTCTGATCCTGATCGGGCTGGCGGCCGTTGCGCCTTTTGTCCGGCTCGGACCAAAAGGGCAGACCTGGCTGTTCTGGTCTGCGCTGACCTTTGCATGGCTGTTTACCCTGCCAGCGATCGCCAATGCATTTTTCGGCACACGCGGACTGGAGTTCGGCGGCGGACCGTTCCCCGGCAATGTGACCATTAACAATATTATCTTTCTCTTTGGATGGCCGGCTGTGATCGCCGCCCATACCGGTTTTGGCCTGTTCGCATGGGGCACCTGGCGGCACTATAAAACACTCGGAGCGGATCAATGACAAAGCCTATGCCAGCAGACAAAACCGCACCAAGCGGAATTATCGTGCGCCAGATTCCGTTCGCCTTTGACGAGAACATTGCGCCGGTCTGGAACGCGGCCAAGCCCGAATGGAGCCATATCGTCAATGGCGCCTCCCTGACCATGCCTTATCTCGAACCTTTCCTGATCCGTACGGTCGGCGAGGCCATGAAAGAGCTCGATGAAGGCGGCCTGAAAGAGGATGCGCGCGGGTTTATGGCTCAGGAAGGCCAACACTATCAAAACCACCGCCGTTACAATGAAATGCTCAAGGCGAACGGCTATCCCGACCTCGCTTTGATAGAAGCCGAGATGGAGGCGGACTATAAGCGTCTGGCCGGCAAACCATTGAAATGGCGGCTCGCCTATACGGCTGGCTTCGAGACCATGACAATGGGGCTGACCGAATGGCTGATTACAAACCGCAAGACACTGTTTGCGGGATCAGACCCGTCGGTCACATCGCTGATCCTCTGGCACATGGTCGAAGAAACCGAGCACAAGACGGTGGCTTTCGATCTCTATCAGGCTTTGTACAAAGACAATCGGGCGCGCGCATGGGGCGTCTTCACCGGCTCGCTGCATGTGATGAAATTCGCCCGCAAAGTCTATATCCAGATGCTGAAGACAGATGGCCGCTGGTCCAGCTTGCGCTCGCGTTTCAGACTGATGCGCGTTCTCTTGGCATTTATGGTGAACATCGTGCCGATGCTGCTCGCCTCGCTGGTGCCTTGGTACGATCCACGCAAGGTCAAAGACCCCGACTGGGTCGGAGAATGGACGGAAGCCTATGCCAATCTGTCGGACGGTTTCATTCCGCTCCTCGACACAGATGATCCGGAAATTCCGGCGCGGTTCGCCTAGACATCATTGGGTCTGTTTGCCGTCTGCGCTGCAAGGGGCGATACATTTTTCCGTGAAGTCTCAAGACAAGATTGTGGGTCTGGGTTAAAGCCGGAAACATGGTTTGGAAAATACTCAAATTTATCTTCATGCTGCCGCTGTTCGGCTTGATCGCGATCCTGGCAACGAGCTGTACACAGTTGGGCCTGAACTATGCCAGTCTGGAAACGGCGAACAAGCCCGTTGCCGCGCCGCCATTGGTGTCGCGCTCGCTCGACGATTGGCAGGACCTCGAAGCGCCGGCACTCAAGACAAAATTTGAAGACCTGATCTATGGCCCTGTACCGGTTGGCATCGCTTCGCGCATCGTGTCGACCCGTCTGGTGAATGATCGCTATCTGGGCGGGCGGGGTGTTCTCGAAGAATATGTGATCGAACTTGGAGAGGGCGCAGAGACGGTCCGCTTCCATCTGGCCCTGGCGACGCCAAAAGTCCCGCTTGGACCGGCACCGCTGATTATCGGGCAGACATTTTGCGATAATATGGGCGTGTTCGAAGAGGTCGACATCTCCATGCCGCTGAAAGGCCGCTCATGCGGAATGGCGGAGAACCGCTCCATGCTCGGATCGGCCTTCATGTTTATTTTCGGCGAATATATCAATAAGGCGCCGGTGGCGGACTATCTTGAGCGCGGATATGCTTTTGCCAATTTCTTTGCCGCAGAGCTTGTCCCCGATCATCCGCAAGCGGGGCGGGCGGCGCTCGAGACGTTTCCAAAAGGTGCTGATGGCAGGCGACCAAGCGGAGCGGTGGCGGCGTGGGCTGCGGGATATTTTGCAGCCATTGACCTCTTGGAAAATGACCCGCGGCTTGATGCTGGCAAAATCGCTGTGTTCGGGCATTCGCGTCATGGCAAGTCGGCTCTGGTCGCCGGCGCCTGGGACACGCGCATCAAAGCTGTGATCTCGCATCAGTCGGGCACATTGGGCGCATCGCTTTCCCGCAACAAGCCGGGCGAGACCGTCAAACATATCCTCGAGGGTCACAGTTTTGGCGACGGCTATCCGCATTGGTTCGCGCCGGACTTTGCTGCTTTTGCCGATGATGTCGATGCGCTGCCGGTCGATCAACACATGCTGATCGCGCTGAGCGCGCCCCGCCGCGTTTTGCTGGGCAATGGCCGCCGCGATGTCTGGTCTGATCCAAATGGTGCCTATCGGGCCGCTGATGGCGCAAACACGATATGGCAGCTTTACGGGCAGGAGGGCCTGGCGCAGGACGGTATGAAAGCGTTTAATGCCGAAGCGGGGATCGCGTTTCATTTGCGCCCCGGAGGACATGGGATTGTGCGCTCGGATGTCGATGCGTTTCTGGCGTTTCTCGATGCGAGCTTCGGAGCGGAGTAGGGCATGAACCGGCAGGCTTTCAAGAAATTTGCCCTGCGGGATCTAGCGCTGCTCATGGCAACCCTTTTGGGCTGGGCCGCATTTGCTCCATTGAGCGCAGGGCAGGGCATTCTGGCAAACTTTACCGGCGTCACGCTCGGCGTTGCGGCTGGCTTATGCGCATGGTTCGCCCATGAATGGGGCCATGTGCTTGCAGCATGGGCGGCAGGCTCGAAGCTACGCGCGCCAAACAAACTCGTCAGCGTGTACCTGTTCGGTTTCGACAATAAGCGCCATTCGCGCGGGCAGTTCGTCGCCATGTCGCTTGGCGGCTTTGCAGCCACGGCAGGCGTCTATGCGCTGATCCATTTTTATCTGCCGCAAGACTGGCTCGCCACACGGGTGGTGCACGGGCTGGTGCTCTTGGAGATTGCGGTCACGCTTGCGCTCGAAGTGCCCGGCCTATTGCTCGGCATTTTCGCTTATTCGAAACTGCCGTCTGTGGACGTGCTGGGAGACGAGCGCGCTTAGGACGCCATGCTTTGCTGCGAGGTTCTTTGCGCTTTGGCCTCACGCTGCTTGCGTTTGTCGATCAGGGCCAGCCGGTCAATGATCGACAGGATCTGGTCAATCTCGCGCTTCATCGTCAGCAGACCTTCACTATCGGTCGCGGGAGTCTCGATCGAGGCCGGTTCGAAATGATTGTCGTTGCTGCCGATGAGAATCAGGACGTGGTCATCATAGAAAGCAGCCATCATCTGGGTGCCCCTATATTCCTTGTAGAGGTCTTTCAAATTTTCGACGATCATCGGATCAATAAGATAACGCGCCTCGACCTGATCAGTGGTGTGAACATCGAACAGTTTTTCAAATTCGGGGTCGACGAGGTTTGCACGCTCAAGACCGGAGAACTGCTTGGTCATCCAGCTGCCAAGCTTGCCTTGATCTCTGGTCAGGATGGTGTGGCCATAAAATTTGCGGGTGCCGCTCGTCAGCAGGACAGCCAGCCCGTCAAACACAGTGCGTGTCGTTTTGCCTGATTTCTTTCGCAGTTTGATTTCGGAAAACTGAATGCCGACATTATTGTACTCGCCAGAGAACAAATCCTCCGAACTATAACTGCTATAGCCAGGAACAATCTTTGAAGGCTTCATCACCTTCATCGGAATTTTGCCCTTCACATCATAGCTGAAATTGCCGAACAGGCTGGCAATGTCCGGCAGAATGTCTTTCTTATAGGCGGTCGCGTATTGACGCTTGGGGCTTGTCACCCATCCCCAGAGCCCGCCAAGCACGAGCACGGACAGTCCGGCAGCGGGGTCATCACCGCTTTGCAGCGCCAGCAGCCAATAGTCGATAAATCCGAAAATCGGGGTCAGAACCGCCCCGATGGGCAGGGCCAGTTTTTTGCGCCGCTTGAAGACTTTGAGTTTCTCCAGCCGGATCGCCTCAAGCTCTTCAAGCTTGGGGCGGCATTGATCCAGAAAGCGCGCAGTGTCGTCCGCGCCGTTGTCGCGGTCATGTCGAATGTCTTGGGTCATAGATCAAGACTATACGAATAAGGTGAAAAAACCGTCACTGTTGGGGGTTTGATTTCCGCAACAAAGGTAATGGCTGGCGCAGCGCCGCCCACAAAAAAGGGGAGCACGTTTCAAGTGCTCCCCCTCGATCTGTCTGTGGCCTGATGGCCTAGCGCAGCTTGGTTGCCATTTCGGTCAGGACCGCTGCCAGAGCCGCTTCAGTGCCCTCTGTCTCCAGTCCTTCTGCCAGCGCATCAAGCTGACCGGCCAGACGCGTATCCGTCGCCTCATCGGCAAGCTTTTTGTCTGCGCTATCAAGCGCACGGTTCAACCGGCGAACCGTGCGGCGCGACAGGGCATCGCTCCGCTTGAGCTGGTCCATATAGGCCCGCGCAACCACAGGCACTGCAGGCCATGTCACGGCAAATTGCTGTTGCGGATTAAACAGATCGCCCTGATCGGCAAGCGCCGCGGCGGCAATCTCGTTCTCGGTGAGATACTCGCTCGGTGTCAGGGCCATAACGTCGAGCCCGCGTGCGATCTCGGTGCCGTAGATTTTGCCGTCATACCAGTAGGTTGACCAGTAACCGGCAAGCACTAGACGCTCTTCGTGGACGGGGCCGCGATCAAAATAGGCGATCTCGGTGGCATTGTCCGAATCTGTGAAGTCCATGACGGACAGTCCGCCCTGATACCAGGCTTGCGCAAAAATATCGCGGCCCGGTACAGGCACGATCGAGCCATTATGCGCTACGCAGTTTTCCTGATCGGACTGCGGTGCAGGCAGCTTGTAATAGCCTTGGAATTCCAGCTTGCCGTCAACAATATTATAGATCGCATTTGCGCCCCAGTCTTTCGGGTCATAAGCGCGGCAACGTGGCCGCGCACCGCCGCCCCATTCATCTGTGAACAGAACTTTTGTGCCATCATTGTTGAAGGTCGCAGAGTGCCAATAGGCAAAGCCGGTATCTACAACCGCATCAAGGCGCGTTGGTTTGCGTGGATCGGAAATATCAAAAATGATGCCATTGCCCGAACAGGCGCCAGCGGCCAGATTGGCTTCCGGAAACACTGTAATGTCATGGCACTGATTGGTCTGTCTGGAGAACTGTGTGTCATCACCATGGTCGCCGCCTTGCCACAGGCCAGCCAGCCGTCCGGTTTCCTCATCCGCGAACACAGCCGGACTATCGACAATGCGCGACTTGGACGGATCATCAACCGGAATTTCGATCACATCAATGCGGAACAAAGCGGTGCGGTCATCACCTGGAACAGCGCCATAGCACCCTTCCAGCTCGGCTTCCTCGCGCACGCCTGCAGTGCCTGAATTATAAACGATGATCTTGCCGTCCTCATCCGGGCCGGAAACCACAGAATGCGTGTGTGAGCCGCGACAGGTCTGGACCTGTCCGACCTGACGAGGGGCTGCCAGATCGCTAATGTCAAAGATACGCAGTCCGCGGAACCGCTCATCGCTGACATCTTCGCTGATCCCTTCGCGTCCGCAATCGATACGCCCACGGGTCTGCTCGACAGACATGATCAGCAGGTCGCCAACAATCGAGACATCGCCTTGCCCACCCGGACAGACGACCGAGCTGAACAATTCGGGGATGCCGTCATCACCAAGCTTGTAAATACTGAAGCCGTGATAATTACCTGTCACCAGCACATCGCCAGAAAAGGCCATATCCGTATTCGCAAAGCTCAGAAGGGGAGAGCGTTCGCCCCATTGGGTGTCTGCAACGCTTTGTTCGTCGTCGCCGCGTTCAGGCTCTGCGGTGTCTTCTGCGGTGTCTTCTGTCTCCGCATCTTCGTCTTCTTCCGGTTCTATGATCGGCG
>CAZXXY010000005.1:16080-18694 GCA_964644755.1 uncultured Hyphomonas sp.
TCTGCGGTGTCTTCTGTCTCCGCATCTTCGTCTTCTTCCGGTTCTATGATCGGCGGCAGTCCGGCAGGATTTTGCGGATCAAAGAAGCCAGCAGGCTTGGGCAAGGAAGCAACAAGGGTCAGATTGTGGCTCGCCTCGCCAGCATCATCATAGCCCGCAGCCAAACCGACGCGTCCATCATCCGACAGGTTCGAGAGCAGGACATTCATGCGTTCGATTTCGGCTGTCTGGTCGTTGAGAATGTCATTGGTAAAATCAAACAGCACCGGATCATAGGCCGAGCCGGGCAGGAGGTGGAGGTCATTGACCATTGTCACCGCGCCTTCATGATGGCGGATCATCAAGGTCAGGAACTGCCGGTCAAAGGCGGTGCCCGTATTGGCCGCCAGAACCAGCATCTGGTCGGCTGTTGCCATGCCCATATTGACCATCATCTCTTCAGACAGCCCGCCATGTCCGGCGTGTCCGCCATGCGCATGACCCTCTCCAGCTTCAGGAGCCGTTTCGTCACGCTCGCCGAGCCAGGTGCGCATGAATTCGATTTCGTCCGCCTGGGAGGCGGTGATCCGGCCAGCAATTTCCTTGATGTCTTCGCTATTGGTCCGCTCATCGACCAAAGCGGCCATTTCGACGGCTTGGGCATGATGCGGGATCATATTCTGCATAAACACCACATCATCGCGCGAATAGCTTGAATCTGCGATCTCGACGGCTTCTTCGGCACTCAGCGCGCGGGCTGCTTCCCCCGGTGCACCAGGCTGGACAATAGGAGCGGTTTGCGCAGCAGCAAAGCCGGCGCCGCCAAGAAGAAGCGCGCTCATAGAAGCGCTGCGAAGCAATTGCAAAAGAGGTTTAGATGGCTTGGTCAAAGGTTTGTCTCCAGAGGTTTAGGCTCATGATCTTCGATGATCGGGTGTTACTTGATCACATTTCTCGCGAAACGATAAGGGGTCTCTGAGTGGAAATCCAGTCAATTTTTGCGTCTCTACGCGCTTGCTAGGAATTTATCTGCTGCCATGGTCTTGGGGCAGGGCCGGTTATGCCTCTCCTCGCGTCGTGATGTCTTTTTGAGCGGCGTCCTGTATACTCACCGCTTAGGGCAATCGGGAAGCTATTATGACAACAATCGAATTTTTGCAGCCAATGCTGGCACTTATTGTCTGGACGGCAGTTATCTGGCTCTGGATGTATGCGACGCGCATTCCCGCCATGCAGAAAGCGGGCATTGATCCGGAAGCGGCGCGCCATCCGGGCACCTATGGCGATTTGCTACCCGCCAGCACACGGTCCGTGGCCGACAATCACAATCACCTGCATGAACAGCCAACCCTGTTTTACGCCCTGATGCTGTTTATTGCCGTCACAGGCGGCATGGACCAGACCGCTCTGATGCTTGGCTGGGCCTATGTCATCTCGCGAATTGTCCATTCTCTGGTGCAAATCGTCATCGGCAAAGTCATGCTTCGCTTCGCCGTCTTCTGCCTGTCGAGCATAATATTGTTCGTCTTGCTGGGGAAGGAAGTCGCGCGGGTATTTCTTTAGCTGTCAAACCGCGCTAAAGCGCACGCATGGCAAATGTATCCGAACAGAGATTGCAGCAGGTAATCGCCCGGTTTGAGCAGGTCGAAGCCCGTATGGGCGTGGCCACCGAGACCGATGAGATCGTCGCGCTAGGCAAAGAGCATTCCGAGCTCAAGCCCGTGGCCGCCAAGGCCTATGAGCTTAAAGCGGTCCGCACCGGCATGGTCGAAGCCGAGGCGATGATGGCTGGCGATGATCCCGAGATGGCCGAGCTTGCGCGCGAAGAAGCTGATGAGTTGCGCGAGAAGCTGCCGGATCTCGAAGCCGAAATGCAGCTTCTGCTGCTTCCCAAGGATGCCGATGACAATGCCAACATCGTGCTTGAAATCCGCGCTGGCACGGGCGGAGACGAGGCGGCGCTGTTTGCCGGTGACCTGTTCCGTATGTACCAGCGCTATGCCCAGCTTCAGGGCTGGAAAGTCGATATTGTGTCGATCACAGAAGGCGATGTCGGCGGCTATAAGGAGCTGATCGTCAATGTTGAAGGGGATGGCGCGTTTGGCCGGATGAAATGGGAAAGCGGCGTGCACCGTGTCCAGCGCGTGCCAGCAACCGAAACCCAGGGCCGCGTCCACACATCGGCCGCCACAGTGGCTGTTTTGCCGGCCCCAAAGGACATCCAGATCGAGGTCCGCACACAGGACATCCGGATTGATACCTATCGCGCCTCCGGATCCGGCGGCCAGCACGTCAACAAAACCGATTCGGCTGTGCGGATCACCCATATTCCGACGGGCATCGTCACCCAGTCTTCGGAAAAATCCCAACATGTGAACCGCGACAAGGCGATGGAGCAACTCAAGATCAAGCTCTATGAAAAAGAGCGCGACGAAGCGGACAATGAACGCTCCGAAGCCCGTAAAAGTCAGGTCGGCTCCGGTGACCGGTCGCAAAAAGTCCGCACTTTCAATTATCCTGAAAACCGCGTCACCGATCACCGCATCAATCTGACGCTATACTCGCTCGACAAGATTATCGCAGGCGACAAGCTCGACGATGTGGTCACCGCGCTCATGGCCGAAGATCAGGCCCG
>CAZXXY010000005.1:18794-20217 GCA_964644755.1 uncultured Hyphomonas sp.
CTTATGCCGCGCTGATCCGCAAAACCGCAAAAGCTCTAGAGGCTGCGCGCATCGACAATCCGCGCCGAGAAGCCAGATTGCTCGTGGCCTTGGCCGCAAGGCTCGACACGGCCATGCTAATCGCCCGCGAACGCGATTCTGTTCCAGACGACGCATTGGGCCGCTTGCAAGATGTTGTCGCAAGGCGCTGCGCCGGAGAGCCATTTGCCCATATTCGCGGGCAGGTGGGCTTTTACGGGCTTGATTTCATTTGCGATGCGCGGGCGCTGGTGCCTCGCCCAGACAGCGAAGTTGTTGTCGAAACCGCGCTGGACTTGCTGCCGCGCGGATGCGGGGTAGAGATCGCCGATCTTGGCACGGGGTCGGGGTGTCTATTGGTGGCGATACTGGCAACGCGCGGCGGGGTGCGCGGCATTGGGGTCGATGCGGACCTGCAAGCTGCTTCGCTGGCGCGGGAGAATGTCAAACGCCACAGTCTGGAAGGCCGCGCCACCATTCTGCATGGGCCGTGGCAAAGCTGGGATGGCTGGGGCGATGTGGATCTCATTGTCTCCAATCCGCCCTATATTGCCAGCCATGTCATCGACACGCTGGAGCCGGATGTCCGGCTATATGATCCATTGCAGGCGCTCGATGGCGGGGCGGACGGGCTGGACGCCTATCGCTCCATCCTGTCACTGGCGAGCAGGGGAATGAAACCCGGCGCGCATCTCGTTTTCGAGATCGGTTTCGATCAGGATGACGCGGTGCGGGCGCTGATGGCGACCCATGGATTTGCCCAAATCGGGGGGGCGCGTGATCTGGGGGGGCAAACCCGTGTTGTGCACGGGCAACGTCCACCGGATTAAAACGCAGAAGACGTTACGAAAACACTTGGCGAGGGCGAAAAGACGGGTTAGAACCCTATTCGTACTTTGAGACTGGCTGGTGATGAAGCTCCAAAGTATATTGCTCCTTTTATTGTAGTTTTTTCAGGAACGGGAAAGAAGCAATTTTGAAGTGTTCGCGGGGCGGACACATAAACTGGATCAAGGGAATACTCGATGAAGCGCCAACGTGGACGCGGTCGCCGATCAGGCGGCGGTAATAATAACCCGAACAAGCATTTCGAGAGTAATGGACCAGATGTCAAAATCAGGGGGTCCGCTCAGCAAATTCTCGACAAGTATTTGCAATATGCGCGTGACGCCCAAACCTCTGGCGACCGTGTCAATGCCGAGAACTATTTGCAACACGCAGAACACTATTTGCGCTTGATTGCGACCATGCAGCCAAAAGAAAAGCCACGCGACCAGCAGGAGCAGAAACCCGCTGAAGAGGGTGAGGCGAACGCTGCAAATAGCGAAGAAAATAGCGAAAAAGACGCAAATTCGAACAAAAGCCAGCGAAATGGCTCTGATCGTGAAGAGCGAGGCCGACGGCG
>CAZXXY010000005.1:20317-24448 GCA_964644755.1 uncultured Hyphomonas sp.
GAGGCCGACGGCGTCAGCGCTCCAATAGAAACCGCAACGACCAGACCGAAGAGGCCAAATCCGCAGAGGCCAAGTCCGCTGATGTCAAGTCAGAAGAAAATGCGGCAGATCAGGCAGCCGGTGCCGAGGCTGCCAAAGAGGGCAGCGCTGAGGCAGTATCAGACACCGTTGCCGAGAGCGCACCCGCACCGAAACCGCGCCGCCGGACACGCAAGCCGAAGCCTGCGGTGAGTGAGACAGACGACGCTGATGACGGTATTATGAAAACCCTGTCCAGAGGCCGCAAGCCAAAGCCCAAGGCAGAGAGCGTCCCTGACGACGCGGCAGCGCCAACGCCGGAAGCTGCTGATTAAGAGATCCTGCGGAATAAATTATGCGAGGACATGCGCCGGAGACGGCGAGCTGACAGGCTAAGCTGTCTCCATATCCGGCAAGCGGATGCGGAAAAGCGTGCCCTCGGCCCCGGTCGTTTCCAGACTGACATCTCCGCCCATCGCCTGAATAAGCTCTTGTGCAATCGCCAGCCCCAATCCCGTGCCGCCTTTTGAATTGCTACCTGCAAACGGCGTAAACAGGTTATCGCGGGCATTCTCAGGCAAGCCGGGTCCATTATCGGCACAAAACAGATCCTGGCCCTCCAAAGACAGCGAGATCTTCCCGCCATCCGTGCGCGCCTTTGCCGTGGCTTGGGCGGCATTTCTAACAAGGTTGACGATCACACGGTGCAAATCATCCGGATCGGCATTGGCTTTGGCAGATTCGGGAACAGTATTGTCCAGCTCCAGAGCAGGGAAGGCGGCCATTCCTTCGCGGGCGGCCTCGTCAACGGTGCTGCGCAGATCTATGATTTCCATTTTCGGCTCTGGCGGTTTGGCCTTACCGAATTGCAGCGTGTCCTCGGTCAGGTTAATGGCGCGTTCGAGCACCCGTTCAAGACGCGGCGCAGCCCGTTGGACGCGGGGGTCTTCAGAGCGCGCAAGGCCCTCGGAAACAAGCTGTGCGGCGGCCAGCGAATTCCGCAGGTCATGGTTGATTTTCGCAACGGCTTCGCCCAATTGGGCGAGACGCTGACGCTGCCGGAAAGCGTCGGACACTTCTTTTTCCATGTCGGACAAGGCGTTCTGCGCGCGACCGATCTCGTCTTTGCGATCCGTTGCGGCGCTGGGAATGCGCGCGGCGCCCGGATCTTTGTGGAAATTGATAATCGACTCGGTGATGCCGTGCATCGGCCGGACGACGAGGGCCACCAGCAAGAGATAGACGAGCGTTCCGGCCGAGATCGAAATCAGCAGGGATAAAAGGATAATCCTGCGACTGAAGTCACTCATTTCCTTGGCGAGCGGCATTTCCGCGATGAGAACCTCTATGCGCGCATCTTCATTATTGCTGACATCGCTGACCTGAAGAATGGCATCGTCGGAAATGGTGAGCAGGCTGAGCATGTGCAGGCAGCGGCTGAACCAGCGCTCATCGGTGCGATCGACCGAGTGCATATCGGCATTCTGGTTACGCGGTGCCGAGAGAAGCAAACGCCGTGTATCCGGTGTGATTTCGGCGACAGCAAGCACTTCGGCATTGGCCAGAAGCTCCTCGGAGAGTTCTTCGGACACACGCCGGCTCGGCGAGGCATCAAGAGCGAGGGTCGCAATGCGCGCGGCCTGAACCCGTTCATCAATCCAGCTGTCGCGGAAATTCACGGCAGAGGGGATGAAAATCAACAATTCCACCAGCAGAATGATGCTGATCGTCACCCCGAGCAGACGGACAGAGAGACCATCCATCCACTGCGAGGCGTTTGAGTTTGTCGAACTCGATCCTATGGCAGGGCTGTCTTCCATACTGAATCAGGTAAATCAGCTGTTCTAATGACGCAAGCCTACCCATGTACGAATGGCTTTGCTCGAGAAAAATCTGCCGCCGAAATGTTCCGACCCTGAAACCGCGCGTTTGACCGCTTCGGCCCGTGTCGGGTAAGGCGACATATGATTAATCAAGCCGCCCGGCCCCAGATTATTGGCCATCGCCACTGAGACAATTTGCAACAGATCACCAGCGCTTTCGCCAAGAATAGAGGCGCCGAGGATTTTCTTGCCCATCCAGATGATTTTCACTTCGCCATCGGTTTTGTGCTCGGCAATAGCGCGGTCATTCTCGTGGAATGGGAAGCTGCCGGTTTTGACCTTGTCGCCAAATTCGGCGCGTGCTTCCGCTTCGGTCATGCCGAGCTGGGCGATTTCTGGCTGCATATAGGTCACAGCGGGCAGGGCAGCAGCATCGGCGTCGACATTTGGCAGACCCATAATCGCCGCGCGCGTGAAGATACTCGCATGATTGCCGGCAACATGGGTAAACTGGGCTTTGCCATTGGCATCGCCAAGCGCCCAAACGCGCTTGTTGGACACCGATTGCAGGGTCTTTTTCACGACCACATTACCGCGCTCGGTTTTGACATTTGCCTTTTCGACATCAAGGCCGTCGAGATAGGTCCGGCGCCCGACCGCGACGAGCACATGCGTACCGGAAACCTGTTCGCCGCTGCCATCCTGCGTCTCGGTGCGCACTGTGATATTGCCAGCCGTGCCAGACACTTCGACCGCTTTGTGTCCTTCAAGAATGGTCAGGCCTTCCTTGCGAAGTGCTTCCAGCGCGATGGCTGCATGCCCCTCATCAGCCCGCGCCAGCGCCCGGCCCATTTCCACGACGGTGACCTGGCTACCAAGGCGTTGAAAGGCCTGCGCCATTTCGATGCCGATCGGGCCGCCGCCAAGAACGATGAGTTTTTCGGGAAAGTCCGGCGTGGTGAAAATCGAGTGGTTTGTCAGATAGGGTGTCTCGGCCAGACCGGGAATCGGCGGAATAAAGGCTGTAGACCCTGTCGCAATGACAATCCGTTTCGCTTTCACGCGCGTCGTTTCGGAGACAATGGTTTTCTCGTCTTCAAATTTCGCGAACTCGGAAATGACAATCGTCCCGAAGCTCTCAAAGCGCTCGACGCTATCGACCGGCGCAATATGGTCAATCACACCTTGGACATGATCGCGCACTTTTTGCCAATCTACTTTTGGCTCGGCGTCGATCGTGACACCGAACTTCTCGGTATTGCGCATATCATTGGCCGCTTTGGCAGCAGCGAGCAGGGCCTTGGAGGGGACACAGCCATGGTTCAGGCAATCCCCGCCCATCGCAGCGCCTTCGAAAAGCACCGTTTTGAGGCCAAGGTTTGCTCCGGCATAAGCCGTTGAAAGGCCAGCTGAGCCAGCGCCAATAATGCAGATATCGGCTTTGATTGTGCGTTTGTCAGTCATGTGATTTGTATCCATTTTGGCGCATATTGTGACGTTCAGGCGACGCTATTGCGCCGCCTTCGTGTCTGGTATGGCGGGAAGTCTATATCTTATTCTTCAGATTGAATAGCAGAGCTTTTCTTGAAGAATTTTTTGTAGGCAACGGGGATCAAAGCCACCACGCCCAAGGCGATAAAGGCTGGGATGAAATTGCTTGCCAATGTGCCGATATCGACATCTCCGCCGGCGCGAAGCGTGTCACCTACAGCCACGCCGATCCAGGTATAGGCCAGCGTACCGGGGATAATGCCGAGCAGGGTGGTGATGAAATAGTCACGGAATTTGGCACCAAGGATGGCAGGCGCAATGTTGACGACCGCAAACGGGAAGGCGGGAATAAGACGCAGTGCGAAGAGGTAAGACAGGGCATCTTCGTTAAAGCCTTTCTGCATCTTGTCGATAAACGGGCCGACGACCGAGCGCAAAGTTTCGCCAATCGAGGTTTTGGCGGCGAGGAATAGAACGCAGGCCCCAGCGGTCGCACCGATCACGGTTGCACTTGTCCCGAAGACGAGACCAAACAGGACACCGCCGGAAATGGTCAGGAAGCTGGCAGGGACCATAAAGGCGGTCGCCGCAGCATAGACCAGCATATAGACGGCAAATGCCAAGATGAAATTGGCAGCGATCTGCGCGTCGAGCCAACCGATATTCTCGGCAAAGGCTTCAAGCGTCAGATATTGATGCCAGCCTTGCGAGAGGGCAAAACCCAGCCCGCCTAGCAGTATGATGAAAGGCGCAAAACTCTTTAGGGTTTGCCCCAGGCTCTTCGGTTGTTTCTGTTCTG
>CAZXXY010000005.1:24548-40335 GCA_964644755.1 uncultured Hyphomonas sp.
AAAGGCGCAAAACTCTTTAGGGTTTGCCCCAGGCTCTTCGGTTGTTTCTGTTCTGGTTCCATGGGTGTGTTCATATCCGTAGACATCGGAATTGTCCTTCTTTGCACGGTCACTTTTTCGTGTGTTGTGACTAGTTCGTTCCGTTGAGCGACCAGTCATATTCATATGACTTGATGTCTGGCTTGGCGTTGATCTGCGCCGCAAGTTCCGGCTCGGCATATTCGAGCAGGTGCGCGATAACGCCAGCTTCATTACCGCCAAAGTCTTCCTTGAACCATTTATAGATGGTCGAGACTTCAAGGCGTCCATCGCGGCGGATGCTGACCCCGCGCGGGTGATTGATATAGTCGCGCGCGCCTTGGTTGAGATCTTCTTCCAGCGTGGCCACTTCCCAGGCCGAGGCTTTCAGATTGGGGCAGCCATAAGAGGCGCAATTGACGGCATAATGGGTGCGAGGGTCGCTCCACTGTTTGCGCAACACTTCATGTTCAATGTCATTGAGCGAGATTTCGACACCATTTGCGGTGAAGAAGATTTTCTTCCACGGTCCGAACAGGCTCGATTTGATTGTTTTGGTCGGGTAGCGGCCAAGAATGTAGTGCACGGTGCCGGCATTGTAGAGATTGATCCAGGCAACATATTGCTCCTGCTCGGGCAGGGCGGAAATATCAAGGGTCGCAAAGCTCTCAATATAGGCGTCGAGCGCTGCGCGATCGGCCGCGTTTTCCTTCAGGCCGCCATAGTCGAAACGATTGATGCCGTCGGCAGAGGGGCTGACATATTTACCGAGAAGGGCGGACCATGAGGCGTGGAAGCTCGCTTCGGCTGTGCTGACCACTTCGCTCGAGGCGGCCTGAGCGGTCGCCATTGGCGCAAAAGAGCCTGCGGAAAGCGGCGTTGCGGCAAAAGCCAGAATGGCGAGGGAGGAGAAAAGCGGCTTGAACATATCTGTTTGGTCCCGTGTTGTATTGGTTTGCCCAGTCTATATCAGACTGAGTCTTAAAGCGCCCGTAACGCTTGTTGCCAGTGCGGTAAAACGGGCGTGATCTGGATGGGATGGGATGTGAACAGCGCGGATTGGCGAAAAAGCCGGTTTTCTGCGGTCACAGAACGCTTGACGTGTGCAGCCGTGCACTGTATCGACGCGCTTTGATTTTCTGTAAATAAGCCTAAGGCCCGTTCAATGAAACGTACTTTCCAGCCAAGCCGCCTGAAACGCGCCCGTCGTCACGGTTTCCGTTCGCGTATGTCCGACAAAAATGGTCGCCGGGTTCTGGCCCGTCGTCGGGCCAAGGGACGCAAGCGCATCTCCGCATAATGGAGCGGGGCCAGGCCCCCGTCCAGACTGGCGCGCATTTGCCAGCAAGAACTGTGGTGCGACTGACCCGTCGGCCGCAGTTTCTTTTTGTGCGGGGCGGAACAACCGTTCGGAAAAAAACACTTCTGGTTCAGGCGCGCCGCCGCAACGCTGCCGGACAGGAGCAGATAGTGGCCGACAAGATCGGAGCCGGATTCACCGCAACCAAGAAAATCGGCAATGCGGTGGCTCGAAATCGCGCAAAACGGCGATTACGGGCCGGTGCAGACGCCTTGTTGCCCCGCCTCGGCGTAGCTGGAATTGATTATGTTTTCATCGCGCGGATGGGAACGGGGCGGGTTGAATGGGCCAGTTTGCTTGACGATATGGAATCGGCGCTGGTAAGCCTCGGCCACAGCTTCGCAGAAGACTAGAAGATCGCGGCTCGGGCCGCCAAGACATGGGCCAGATTTCGCCAGAACTGGATAGAGTTTTATGGAACAACAAGATCAGCGCAATTTCATCCTGTTCCTCGTGATCGCCGTTGTGTTCATGCTTGGGTATCAGAGCCTGATTGTCGAGCCGCAAGTGGCCGAGCGTCAAGCGGCCGAAGAGCAAGCGCAAATTGCCCAGCAGGAAGCCGAACGCATTGCGCCGTCCGTCCCGCTGGCGGCAACTGTCGAAGCGGCGCTGGATCAGGACACAAGACTGGAATTTGACAGCGGGTCGGTCGATGGCTCGATCCGGCTGCGCGGCGCGCTGGTCGATGATCTCAATCTCAAATCCCACTATCAGACGATTGATGCGCAGGACGAAGTGAAATTGCTGCGGCCCGAAGCCTCCCAGAATGGCTATTATGCTGGCTGGAACTGGCTCACCGAAGAGGGCACACAGCTCACCAGTTTCGATGATCAGTGGACTTTGGTGTCCGGCCAGAAGCTGACCCCGTCCACCCCTGTGACCTTACAGATCGAAACCGGCGGTGTCCGCATCCAGCGCGAGATCAGCCTCGACGATAATTTCATGTTCACCATGACCGACACGCTGACCAATCTTGGCACAGCACCGCGCCGGTTGCGCGCCTATGGTGCCATTCGCCGACATGGCGATGACAGCGAGTTTCTCGAAGCAACGACGCCCGGTGCCAGCCGCGACCGCGGGCTTGTCCATTTGGGCATTGTCGGCATTCTTGATGGCAAGCTTGAGAAGCTGAACTTCAAGAAGATCAAAAAAGGTGAAGACGTTTCGGCCTCCAGTGGCGATGGCGGCTGGATCGGCCTGACCGACAAATATTGGCTCGGCGCACTGATCCCCCAGCAGGATCAGGCGTTTACGGCAAAGTCCGAACACCGCGTGCGGGTCGCGGACGCCTATACAGAATTGCGCACTGTTGGCACGGAATTGCTTGTGTCACCTGGCGGGAATATCACCGCGACCAATCGGCTGTTTGCCGGTGCCAAATCCGTCAATGTTCTACGCGGTTATGAAGACTCGTTGGGCATTGAGCGGTTTGACGATGCGATTGATTGGGGCCTTTTATACTTTCTAACCAAGCCTTTCTTCACCGCTTTGTCATGGCTTGCCGCCAAGCTTGGCTCCTTCGGCTTTGGTATTCTTGCCTTTGTTGTGATCCTCAAAATCATCATGTTCCCGCTTTATAACAAATCCTATGCGGCGATGGCCCAGATGAAGCTGTTGCAAGAGCCGATGAAGGAAATTCAGGAGCGTTTTGCTGCCGACCCCCAGCGCAAGCAGCAAGAGATCATGAAGCTCTATAAGGACAGGAAAGCCAATCCGCTCGCGGGCTGTTTGCCCATCCTGTTCACCATTCCGGTCTTTTTCGCGCTCTATAAGGTCTTGTTCGTGACCATCGAGATGCGCCATGACAGTTTTGCATGGCTGACCGATTTGTCTGCGCCCGATCCCACCGCGATTGGCAACCTGTTCGGACTGCTGCCCTTTGCGGCCGAGAGCGTTAAATCAATTCCGCTGCTTGGTTTCATCATCGGCATCGGTATTTTGCCAATCCTCTATGGCGTGACCATGTTCCTCTTGCAAAACCTCTCGACCCCGCCAGCAGACCCGATGCAGCGCCGGATCATCATGATGTTGCCGCTGGTCTTTACCTTCGTGTTCGGCGGGCTGGCCTCTGGATTGGTGCTATACTGGGTCTGGAACAATGTGCTCTCGATTGGTCAGCAATATTTCATCATGCGCAGGAATGGCGTGGAAACCCAGCTCGATATGTTCCTCGCCAGGAAATTTGGAAAACCCAAAGGAGAGGGGGAAGCGTGACCACGCCCCCAAATCCTGTAGACACACCAAAGCCAAGCGCTCCTGTTTTCGGGCCAGAGGCGCTCGAGGCTGGCCGGCTTCTATGTGCGGGGCCGGTCGCGTTCGCTCTGGGCTGTGCGCAGCTGTCCCAATTACCGCCGGGCGACCGGCCTGAAATGGCGTTTGCCGGCCGGTCGAATGTTGGCAAATCATCCCTCGTCAACGGCCTGCTCGGACGCAACAAGCTGGCCCGGTCATCAGCCGAGCCCGGGCGGACGCGCGAGCTGAACTATTTCGATCTGGGGGAAGGCAAGGCATGGTTGGTGGATCTGCCGGGCTATGGCTATGCCAAAGTCTCGAAAACACAGGCTCAGGCATGGATGAAACTCACGCGCTCCTATCTGCGAGGCCGGGCGCCGCTCAAACGTGTGTTCTTGCTGATCGATGGACGCCGCGGCCTGATGCCGCCAGACGCCGAAATGATGGATATGCTCGACGGATCGGCCGTGCCTTACCAGATCGTTTTGACCAAAGCCGATAAACTCAAGCGCAGCGCAGGAGAGGCCGTCATCGACGCCACAGCGGCAGCTCTCAAGAAACGGCCCGCCGCGCACCCCCACATCCACTTTACGTCTTCCGAAAAAGGCTTGGGCCTGCCAGAGCTGCGGGCAGAGATTGCCGCTTTGGTCTAACCGGCAAATACGCTAGACATTCTGAATGACTGACACTGTTTCCCTTCAAGCTGCCCGGCACACCGCTTTTACTCTGGCCGAAGCACTGCCCTATATCCAGCGTTATGCCGGTGAGACAATCGTGGTGAAGTTTGGCGGTCATGCCATGGTCGATGAGGACCTGTCGGCAAGCTTTGCCCGCGATATCGTCTTGCTAAAACATTTGGGCATCCATCCGGTTGTGGTCCATGGCGGCGGGCCGCAAATCGGCAATCTGCTTGAACGGCTGGGCATGGTGTCAAAGTTTGAAGACGGTTTGCGCGTGACCGATGAGGCGACGATGGAAGTGGTCGAAATGGTCCTGTCCGGTGCCATCAACAAGACGATTGTTCGCGCCATAAATATGGCCGGCGGCAAAGCGGTCGGACTGTCCGGTTCGGACGCCAATCTTCTGCGCGCGCGCAAAGCGACACGGACACGCAAAGAGTCCGATAGCGAAATTGAAAAACTAATCGATCTGGGATTTGTCGGCGAGCCTGATGGCGTAGACGCCTCCTTGCTGCATACGCTGGCAGCTGACAGCGAGAATGATAAATCAGCAGGGGGTGCAGGCTTTATTCCGGTGGTGGCGCCCGTCGGGGTCGGCCCCGATGGTGCCCGGTATAATATCAATGCTGACAGTGCCGCTGGTGCCTTGGCCGCGGCGCTCGACGCCAGACGCTTGCTCCTGCTGACCGATGTTGCTGGCGTGCTGGACAAATCGGGCAAAATTCTGCGGAAGATAGATCAGTCAGATGTGTCTGGTCTGGTTTCAGACGGGACAGCTGCAGGTGGCATGATTCCCAAGCTTGAAACGGCAGCCAAGGCAGTAGAAGATGGCGTTGGAGCGAGTGTAATTCTAGATGGGCGTGCACCGCATGCTTTGCTTATGGAGCTGTTTACGGAACATGGTGCCGGTACGCTTATTTCATAGTCTTGTCCTCGTCGTTCTGGCCTTGATCGGCCTTGGTGGGGCACCTGCAGATGCGCAGACGGCGCGTGGGTGGACGGTCTGCAATGAGACGAGTTATGTCATTCAGGTGGCCAGTGGGCGGCCTGAAGGAGCGGGCATTGTCGTGCAAGGCTGGGCCAAGATCCGGCCCGGTGGCTGCGAAGTCCTGTTGCCCGCACCGCTCTTGCCCGGAGCCCATTACATCTATGCTGAATCTTCCGAAGCCCACCGCGGCGGCAAACGCATCTGGGGTGGAGACGAACAGCTTTGCGTCGAAGGGTTGGTAAGCTTTGCCATTGAGAGCCTGCCGGACTGCAATGCGATGGGGCTGGACGTCCGGAAATTCCGGCCTGTTCTGGTCGAGAGCCGCAACCGCTGGAGTACGACCATTCGCGAGACCAATAAATATACGCTCGATCAGGCCAGAGCTGCCGGTGTGCAGCGGCTGATGGGCGATGCGGGCGTGTTTGCCGGTGCCATTGATGGCAATCGCGGGGCGCGCACGGGAGCGGCGATTCGCGGCTTTTTACGTGAGAGAGGCTTGTCCGTTGACACGGGTGACCGCGACTTGATCGATATTCTTGAGCAATTGGCGTTGGATCGGGCGCGGAATGTCGGACTAACTGTCTGCAACCGGACAGACAAGCGCATCTGGACAGCTGTAGGGCGCCGCAATGGCGACGGATGGGAAAGCCGCGGCTGGTGGCTGCTCGAAGCGGGCGGGTGCGCGCGGGCCATCGATGAACCGCTTTTGCAAACCGAGCATTTTGTCTATGCCGAGCTTGAAACAGAAGACGCAGATAAAGTCCGTCGATTGATACGCGGGTCAGATACATTTTGTGTCGGGCGGTCGAAATTTGTCATTCCGGGCCGTGAGGATTGCCGTGCGGCGGCCTATCGGTCCGAACTCTTTGTCGCGACCGAAGTTCCCCGTGACCGCAAGCTGGTATTTGAACTTTTTGAACGTGATTTCGGACCAGTCGATGTCGAGTGATGTCCGGCGGCCTATGGCGGACAGGCGCAATTGGGTGTTTGATCTCGACAATACGCTGTATCCGGCATCGTGTGATCTGTTCGCCCAGATTGATGCGCGCATGACGCGGTTTGTCGCCGACTATCTTGGCTTGCCAGATGTCGAGGCGCGTCAGCTCCAGAAACAATACTATACCAAGCACGGCACAACGCTGAGCGGTATGATGAGGCATCACGACATAGATCCCGCACCTTTTCTGGCATTTGTGCATGATATTGATCATTCCCCCTTGCCGGTCAGCGCACGGTTGCGCGCAGCCATTGAAAACCTGCCCGGACGCAAATTCGTGCTTACCAATGGCTCGCTCGGACATGCGCAAGGCGTCACCAAAGCGATGAAGCTTGATGACCTGTTCGATGGCATGTTCGGCATTGAGGACATGACCTATCAACCCAAACCGCACCCCAAGGCCTATGATGCTTTTCTGGCCCGGTTTGATATTGACCCTTTCGACGCCGTTTTCTTCGAGGATCTGGCACGGAATCTGGAGCCGGCCCATGCGATGGGGTTTGCCACAGTGCTTGTCTATTCAGACAAGGATTGGAGCCATGAGCCCGCCGGAGCCCGTCCTGCCGGAAGCAGCGCGGCAGATGAGGCCCCTTACATAGATGTCGCAACCGGTGATCTGACCGCATTTTTGGAAAGCGGGCTTTGACGCCATCACCTCTGGACCTCTGTCTTCGTGTCTCGATCAATCGCATTCTTCTGCACTCAGGCAAGAATTGTTAGACCAATATTGATGTGTCCGGTCTTGCCTTTCCGGCCGGATGACTGTTTAAGCCAGCCAAATCGCAAGACCCTTCTATAGACATCCGGAGTCCATTTCATGACCTCAAGCCTTGCCCCGATCATTGATGCTGCGTGGGAAGACCGCGCTGCCCTTTCGACAGCCACAACCGGTGAAGTGCGTGATGCCGTAACTGAAACACTTGCCTTGCTTGATAGCGGCAAAGCACGTGTGGCCGAGCCAGATGGCGCCGGCGGCTGGACGGTCAACCAATGGCTCAAAAAGGCCGTACTGTTATCATTCCGTTTGAATGAGAATGTCCTGATGGATGGCGGCCCGGGCGTTGGCGGCACATGGTATGATAAAGTGCCATCGAAGTTTGACGGCTGGGGCGAGGCCGAGTTCAAGGCGGCGGGGTTTCGGGCCGTGCCTCCGGCGACGGTTCGCCGCGGATCTTATATTGCCCCGAACGCTGTGCTGATGCCGTCCTTTGTCAATATTGGTGCCTATGTTGGAGAGGGGACAATGGTCGACACATGGGCCACGGTCGGCTCCTGCGCCCAGATCGGCAAGAATGTGCACCTTTCAGGCGGCACAGGCATTGGCGGCGTGTTGGAGCCGTTGCAGGCCAATCCGGTTATCATTGAGGACAATTGCTTTATCGGCGCCCGCGCAGAAGTCGCCGAGGGCGTCATTGTGCGCGAAGGCTCGGTGATCGCAATGGGCGTGTTCCTCAGCCAGTCAACCAAGATTGTCGATCGCCAGAGCGGTGAAGTCCGCTATGGCGAAGTGCCGCCCTATTCGGTGGTTGTACCCGGCACAATGGCGAGCGCGAATGGTGGACCGAGTCTGGCGGCAGCGATCATTATCAAAACGGTTGATGAGCGCACCCGCTCGAAAACCGGTGTGAATGAGCTTTTGCGGGATTAAGCCAGAACCCGACGATCGGATCGGGCCACACAAATGATAGCCAAACCGGTGCAATTGCCGTAGAACCCGTTTTTTGGGCGGGGAGCCATTTATTTTCTGGTGAGAGGGGTTCGGCATGGAGTTGAGGCATTTTATCGATCTTTGGCAATTGGATGCAAAAGATCTGCGCGCGATTCTGGATGATGCGAAAGCGACCAAGCGCGCACGCGAAGGCTGGCCCAAGGGCCGCGTCGACGCCGACGCACCACTGGCCGGGCATACGCTCGCCATGATCTTCGAGAAAAGCTCGACACGGACCCGGTTCAGCTTCGAGATGGCGATGCGTCAGCTCGGAGGCTCGGCCATTGTCGCGTCGGCAGGAGACATGCAGCTCGGGCGGGGGGAGACGATCCATGATACCGCCATTGTCCTGTCCAATTATGTCGATGCGGTGATGATCCGCGCCAACCAGCATACTGATGTGGAAGCCTTTGCCGAGGCGGCCTCTGTGCCGGTCATCAACGGTCTGACGGATCGCTCGCACCCGTGTCAGATCATGGCCGATCTCATGACGCTTGAAGAGCATGGACTTGAGCTGCCCAATACGCGGATTGCCTGGGTTGGTGACGGCAATAATGTCTGTGTGAGCTTTATTCACGCGGCCGCCAAATTCGGTTTCTCGCTGGCGATCGGGACCCCGTTCCGCTATGCGCCTGACGAAGAAGATGTCGAGATGGCGATCGAAATGGGCGCAAGCATCGAGCTTTACGAAAGCGCCGAAGAAGCCGTTGCCGGCGCCGATGTTGTCATCACCGATACATTCGTATCCATGGGCGATACCGATGCCGATGTGCGTCTGAGCGACCTTGAAGACTTTGCCGTCACGCTCGAATTGATGGAACTTGCCAAACCGGATGCGGTGTTCTTGCACTGCTTGCCTGCGCACCGGGATGAAGAAGTCGATGCCGAAGTGATCGACGGCCCCACATCACTTGTCTTTGAGGAAGCCGAGAACCGCCTGCATGCGCAAAAGGCTATTTTGAAATGGTGCCTTGAGGAATAGGGCATTTGCTCCTATCTAGCGCGCTGGCGATCAGACTGCTTTGGTTTGGCGAGACTAGGACGGATAGAGGCGGCTTCTGATGACAGATCGCAGCATTGAAGATGATCTGGTGGCAAACTTCCAGATTGAGCAGCAACCCGTTCGCGGACGCATTGCGCGGCTCGGCACCGGATCTCTGGCGCCAATTCTCGACCGGCATGATTATCCCACAGAGCTGGCACGTCTGCTGGGCGAAGCAGTGACGCTGGCAGCGCTGGTCGGATCGTCATTGAAGTTTGATGGTCGGCTATTGGTACAGGCCGAGGGCAGCGGCGCGGTCACTTTGCTGGTGGGAGAATACAACACAAATGGCGGTTTGCGCGGCTATGCCCGCTATGATGAAGCGCTTTGGAACAATCTGGAACGGATCAATAAGGGCGGCCGTCCACACATGCCGCAATTGTTCGGCTCGGGCGCCTTGGCATTGATCATGATACAGGACGAGCGGCCGGAGCAGCCCTATCAGGGTGTGGTGCCATTGGTGCGCGGCACACTGGCCGACTGTGCCGAAGACTATTTTGCCCAGTCCGAGCAAGTGCCGACCAAGGTCTCGCTATCTGTGGCCGAGCACTCGGTTGGCGGGGCCAAAGCGCATTGGCGCTCAGGCGGCATCTTGTTGCAGAAAATCGCCGGCGATGAGGCGCGTGGAGACACGGGCGAGGCATGGAATGCGGCACAAGCCATTTTCGGAACCCTGACGGATGCCGAACTGGCGGACCCCGATCTGCCCGCCAATGACCTCTTGTTCCGTCTTTTCCATGAAACCGGCGTGCGCATGGAAGACCCGATCCGGATTTCCGATAAGTGCACCTGCAATGCCGAGCGCCTTCAGGCGACGCTGGCGCAAATGCCCGACAGCGAGCTGACCGATATCGCCGAAGGCGATGCCACGCTGGGCATTGATTGCCAGTTTTGTAATCGCCATTACGACATTGCGCTGGCAGATATTCTCTCACAAGGCTGAAGCGTCTAGCCTGTTCGGGAAGGCTCCAGCCAGATCTTGCCGTTCAGGGTCTGCCCGGGCTCTAACACTCGAAGACCGGTTTGCTCTGGCGGGTTTTGGAGATTGACGGCGTCCGGCACATGGCTGATCGGCTCGGCACAAAAATAGGGCGTGCCGTCTGGTGTGTAGACAACCAGATGTCCGAAAATATCAGACGCCGTCATCTTGATTTGCAATTTCCGGTCAGGCCAATGCAGGAGCGTTTCGGCGGTCGTGCTGGTAAAGCAATGGTCAAGCGAGAGGCCGGATACTTTTTGCGCAGTGTTCAGATTATCCGCATCACTCAAGGCTTCCGGCTGGGGCGTGGCGGCGGCGTTTTCGGGCTTCCAGATGGCGCTGACATGGCTGCGGATTTCAGCGCCATCTACAGGAAAATAGGGATGCCAGCCAAGCCCTGCGGGCATGGCGCTTGAGCCGGTATTGGTCACTGACATGTCGAGTTCCATGGCGCGCGCGCCAAGCCGGAAGGTCTGTTGCGCCGTATAGGAGCTTGGCCAGTCAGGATTGTTGCACTCATGGACGAGTGTAATGTCGGTTTCGCTCTGTCCGCTCACCTGCCATTGTGCGTGCCAGCCAAACCCGTGGATGACATTTGGTTCGGGCAAAAAGTTCGGCGCCAGAGTGTAGCTGCGCCCGCCAAACGCAAATCTCGCCTCCACAATGCGTCCGGCAAACGGCACGAGCGGAAAGCTCGCCCTGTCTGTCGGACCGCCCGCCGGCGTGCGTGTGGGCAGCAACAGGTCTTCGCCATGCCAGCTCAGCCCGTCAACACTGCCGCCATGTTCGGGGCTGAGTCTGAGACGGAAAGCGGTGTTGGAAAGTTCGGTCATGTCACAAGGTCCTGTTGGGGGGAGACGGTATAGGCTCCCCAAGGGAAGGCTTCTAAGCAGAGCTGCGGAGTGTTAAACCGCGACTATCTCTCTTCGGAAAGGCTTTTGAGTTCTGATGCAAAACGACAAATTTATCAAGAATCAACCGCCGGAAATGGCGTCCGAAGGCGGGCCGCTAAACGTCTATGGCGGTGCCCGTCCGCCTGCGCCAGCCTGGTTCGACGAGGCCGTCTCCGCCCGTTACGACAATGAATATGTCGACGTGGCTGGTGCGCGCATACACTATCAGCGCTGGGGCAAGCGCAATGCACCGGGTCTGTTGCTCGCACACGGCAATGGCGCCCATGCCCATTGGTGGGACTTCATCGCGCCCTATTTTGCCGAAACCTACAATGTTGTGGCTCTGACATTTTCCGGCATGGGCGATAGCGACTGGCGCTCGTCCTATGACCTCACCACATTCTCGGCCGAACAGGTGGCGGTGGCCGAAGCATCGGGCATGTTCGAGCATGCCCAGAAGCCCGTCATTGTCGGGCATAGTTTTGGCGGCTTTGTGACCTTGCAAACAGGCGCTGAACATGGCGACAAATTTGGCGGCACCGTGATTGTCGACAGTCCCGTCAATCCGCCGGACCGGCCTCATGGTGGACCGCCGCGAAAGGGGCGTCCGAACAAAATCTACAAAGATCTGGAAGCGGCTTTGGCCCGGTTCCGGCTGGCCCCGCCGCAAGTGTGCGAGAACCATTTCGCCATGGATTACATTGCCCGATGGAGTCTGAAGAAAACGGCAGAGGAAGAGGGCGGCGCCGGTTGGACGTGGAAGTTCGATCCGACGATCTGGCGGCGCTTTGATATGCCCGGTGATCCAGCAGACATGCTGCGCGCCATCACCTGCCGGATTGCAATCATTCGCGGAGAGGAGAGCGCTTTAATGCCCGATGATGTCGGCGCGCATATGCGTGAATTGCTTGGCCATCAGGTGCCCTATGTCTCGATCCCCCATGCCCGCCACCATGTCATGCTCGATCAACCGCTGGCTTTTGTCGCCGCATTGCGCATGTTGCTCGCTGAATGGGATCATTCCTCACCGCACCGGTCCGCTTGATTCGGTGGGCGCTCACGCTGCCGGAGAGGGGATGCGCCGGAGCCGGAGCGAATAGGCAAACAGTGCCATCATCATGATCGTGCTGGCAAGCAAAGGCGCCAGAGGGTTGATCTGGTAAAGTTGCGCGCCAACCAGAGGTCCAACGACAAACGCCCAAGGCGGCGCAGATGACAAGACCGCCGCAGCGCTCGGCTGATCTCTTCGCGGCACGGCCATTGACCCCAGCGCATTGGCCGCCGGCACAACGAGCGCCGCGCCAATACCGGTGATGAAAAAGCCTAGACACAAGACGAAAAATGGCTCGAAGAGCGCGGCGATGAGATAGCCTAATGCAATGATGACAAGACCGGTCGGCAACATCTGGCGAGGGTCAGGATAGCGCCTTTGCACATAGCCGAACTGGACAATGATCATCGCCAGGGCGAGCGCGCCGAACGCCAGTCCCGTAAACTGCACCGCATCGGCCCGCTCAAGGCCATAACGGTCGGCGACAAGGAAACCGAGTGTCATCTGGATGCCGCCAACAATCACGAAATAGGCAAACAGAAAGCCCATATAAGGCCGGATACGTTTGTCGCTAAGCTTTAGCGGAGCAGGGCGCAGATCGCTTGTGCGGTGTTTGCGGCTTTTCGGCAGGGCAAACGCCATCACCAGCGCACAAAACCATGAGAACAGGATAGACCCCCATAGCGGTGCCAGCGCGCCCAAAGGGGCCAGCACCGCAGCCCCCGCCGGACCGACAATCGAACCGATGCTCATGGCCGTGCCAAACAGTCCCATGCCCGCAGCACGCGTTGTTGGCGTGGTCGCTTCAATGATCGTCCCCATTGATGCGGGAAACATGCCCGGCGAGAGCAAACCAAAGCTCGTCCGGATCAGGCCCAAAGACACCAGTGCCGAAAGCCCGACAAGTGCACCTGTCAAAGCCTGATTCAAAGCGAGGGCGAAGCCTGCATTGGTCAACCCCGCAAAGACAAGCGAGGCAACCATGACACGTTTGCGTCCGAACCGGTCGGCCCAACGGCCCCAGACGGGCGTCATCATGGCGAAAAACAGCGCCGACAGAGTGAGAATGCCCGCCACTTCGGTTTCGGTCAGCCCGGCATCGCGGGTGAGCGGCGCGACAACGACAAAATTGATCGTCATGCCAACCCCCATCGCCACCATTCCGAGGGCCACAATCGACATTTGTAGCGGTGTCAGTGGACGTAAAGGCTGTTCAGGCGTTTGACCGGCGGAATCGGGCGGCACTGGCATATCTGATCCGTTTCCTGTTGGCTCTGGCGTTTGTCGCCAATGGCGAGCTAAATCGGCGGGTTTGCGCGGTCTGTCATAAACTTATGATGTGCCTGTTTAACGTGTTTGCCGTGGGGGAGGTCAACTCGGCTGTGCGCGTTTTTATCAACTCTGTTAGGCGCTGCCTCTGCGCAGAGCAATTTGCAGTGCGCACGCACGACGCTTGAGCTGAAGCGGCACAAACAGCGATATGACCGCACATGGTTGCAGGCCGGTAGCAAAGTGGTCTAGTGAAGTCCGCATTGGCTGGCTGAAGACGCGGAGGGCCCCCGAATGCACGATCTCTTGGTCGCAGTTTACTTCTATTTGTTTCGTCCTGTTTTGACGATCGCCTTCTTCGTACTGCTCGCCTATGCGATTATGGGCTGGTTGTTCACGTTCGGGATTTTGCAGTCGAACAATCCGGTTGCCCGTCAATGGTGGGGCGTTCTACATCAGATCGTTGACCCTGTTTTGCGTCCTGTCAGGCGCTACATTCCAAATCTGGGGCAGTTCGATCTGTCATTCCTCGTCGTCATTCTCGGTATTCTGTTTGTGCGGGACGGGCTTTTGCCGGCATTGATCAATCTGGTGCCATTGGGTGATGGCGGCTGCGATCCGCGCATCTATGAATGTGTAAAGCGCGACTAGTCGGCAGTTTTGAATTCAGGAGACACTGGCCATGCCTGCGATGAAAATTGATGGAAAACAGGTCGCCGCAGATTTGCGCGCCGACATTGCCAAAGGGGTAGCCGCTTTGCCCGGCCAGCCGACCCTTGCCGTTGTGCTGGTTGGTGAAGACCCTGCCAGTCAGGTCTATGTCCGCTCGAAAATCCGCATGACTGAAGAGGTCGGCATGACCTCGGTCCACCACCGCGTCAGCGCCGACATCTCCCAGACCGAGCTGGAAACCCTGATCGGCTCGTTGAATGATGATCCCGAAGTGGATGGCATTCTCCTGCAATTGCCACTGCCTGCCGGCCTCGATAGCGATGCTGCAATCGAGCGTATTGATCCGGCCAAGGATGTTGACGGGCTGACTGAAACCAGTGCCGGACGGCTGGTGCTCGGCAAACCCGGGCTTACCGCATGTACGCCGACGGGCTGTGTGCTGCTGGCCAAGTCTGCGCTTGGCGATGACCTTTCGGGCAAACATGTGGTCGTGGTCGGGCGGTCAATCCTGGTCGGCAAGCCCGCCGCTTTGCTGTTCCTCGCTGAAAATTGCACCGTCACAATCGCCCATTCGCGCACACAGGATCTGGCCGGACTCTGCCGGACAGCCGATATTCTCGTGCCGGCCGTTGGTCGCCCTCGCATGGTACAGGGCGATTGGGTGAAAGACGGGGCATGCGTTATTGATGTCGGCATCAACCGGATTGATGCGCCCGAGAAAGGCGAAGGCAAAACCCGTCTTGTCGGTGATGCTGATTTTGACGCCTGTGCTGAAAGGGCGGCTCACATCACGCCTGTTCCGGGCGGCGTTGGCCCGATGACCATTGCCTGCCTTTTGCGCAATACTGTTCTTGCCGCTTGCGCCCGCCGCGGCTGGGATGTGCCCGAAGGTCTGTAGAATACGGATATCCTGACCCCGCTTAAGGGTCGGCGGGATCATAATCCATAGCCACTAAAATCTGCTCGGCGATTGTCTGGTCGGAAACCGCCTTGACCAGATAGCGATGATTATCCTGATTGGAATAACGGCCTCGTGTGCGCCATTGCGTGACCCCGCGCTCCCAATCCTCGACATACATATAACCCTCCGCCACCACGTCAAAATTGTCGGTTGGTCCAAAGACGCCAACCAGAACACCGATCTGGTCCCAGCTTGGGCGTCCGGCTTTCAGCGGCACATCGGCACGAGAAGAGGGCGCGTGCGGCCCATGGGGGAACAAGATGTTTGGTCGCACGCTGCCAAGGATTTCATAGGCGGCCCGCACGGGACTGGCTTGCGGATTATCGTCGAGCTCCCGGCCGGTTACAATGGACGAGCCGACTTCAGCGGGGGTGAAAAGCATTGGTCGCGGGAAGTGCCTGAGCACGAAACGCGCGCTCGTTGCGCTGCCTGCGACCGTGAGATTGTGCTCGCCATTCATCCGGCCGACCGATCCGCCGACCACAACCATATGCTCGACACTCTTTGCAACAAGCGCCTTGCCGCCCGAAGCGTCCAGCAATGCCGCGATATTTTGCAAATATCCGGTCGAGATGATGACGACCCCCTGATGCGCCGAGAGCAATTCGGTATAGAGCGAAACGGCATCAGGCACTTGATTGCGATGGTTGATATCGTGCGGGTACAGATCGGCTTGCTCATTTATCTGCCGGTAGATCGGCGTATCTGCCCGCCCAACACTGTCGCCTTGATAAGCCCCGATCGGCAGGTCAGGACGGCCATAATAAGTGTTGATCGCATCAATGCCGGCGACCGAGTCCGGCGAGCGGCTATTGCTGACCACAGCCAGAAGGTCGACCAGGTTCTGGTCGGCATAATAATGCAGCATAGCCAGAGCGGCCGCATCATCGCTGTCGGTTTCCATATCGGTCTCAAAAATGACTTTGACCGGTTGGGA
>CAZXXY010000006.1:0-39880 GCA_964644755.1 uncultured Hyphomonas sp.
TTTGGCCCGACACTGGCACGCCTCAGCCACACGCCAATGGCAAACAGCTCGCCACCGGACAGGGCAAACTGGTCGGCGGCTCAAGCGCCATCAATGCCATGATCCACCATCGACCAACACCGCAGGATATTGACGACTGGCAGCTTGCCGCATGGGGCTGGACAGACTTGCTGCCAATGTTCAAACGCTCCGAGACATGGACAGGCCCAGCCTCGCCAGAGCGCGGTGATGCCGGTCCGACACAGGTGATGCCTCTGCCCGACCCGCCGCCTCTTGCGCAGGCAGCTCTATCGGCATGTGAGCATCTCGGACTGGGACGCAGCGATGATATCAACGGACACAAGCAGATGGGCGGCGCGATCAACCAATTGGCGTTCAACGGACACAAAAGACAGCACACCGGCCACGCATATCTCGCACCAGCCCTGGCACGTCCAAACCTTCAGATTGAAACCAATGCCGAGGTCACAAGCCTTTGCTTTGCCGGAAACACCTGCCACGGCGTGACCTATCAAGCTGCAGGCGAAACAAAGCGCGCAGACGCCGACCGCACGATCCTAAGCGCTGGCGCACTGCGCTCGCCCGCCCTGCTGATGCGCGCCGGCATAGGGCCACCAGCGCATCTTGAAGACATCGGGATTCCGGTCCGTATTGCCTCCGAAGGCGTGGGGCAAAACCTTCATGACCATATGCTGATCGCCGGGCACAACTATGCCACACCAAAGCAGATCGAAGGCGCGGCTCTGCATAGCTCTGCGGCGATTGTCTATGCCGCGTCCAGCCTGTCCGATGGCAGGCGGGACATCATGCTCAATATGACAACGAACCCGTTTGTCATGCCCCCGCTGCACTCGCCAGCGACGGGCTTCAAGACGACGTTCAGTTTCACCAAACCCAAGAGCCGTGGCGCGCTCAACCTCGCCAGCGCCGATCCCCTCGCGCCTCCGCTCATCGATCACAATATCTTTGCAGACCCGATCGATATCGCAGGCACGATTGAAGCGCTCGACCTCAGCCGCAGCCTTCTCGGCAGCGATGAATTTGATGCTTTCAACGGTGTTGAACAAAACACAGATGGTTTCGCCACTGATGCAACCAAAATGGAGATGATCATCGCTGGCGCCACCTCCTTCGGGCACCATTGCGGCACCTGCAAGATGGGCCATGATGATAAAAGCGTGGTTGACGAAAAACTCCGCGTCAGAGGAATGCGAGGGCTCTATGTCGTCGACGCATCAATCATTCCGGACATTCCATCCTCGCCAACAAATGCACTTGTCATCGCAATGGCTGAGCTGGCGGCAGACCGCTTCAAAAGCTGAATGGTCGAGACACGTTCAAAACAGAACGAACTGCAACCCGCCACCGCTATCTCATTGAAACGTGTATCACCAAGTTTTGCCGCCGACCCAGTCTCCGGCCACGCCGAAAAACTCATCAATGTCTATTGCGCCCCAGACGCCTGCCGCGAAATAGGGGTCGGCCTCTACGATTGCTCGCGCGGCAGCCTTGTCTTCGGCCTTTACAATAAAGAGCGATCCAACGGTTTTCTCGCCCTCTTTGAGCGGTCCGGCCACTGCGATGCTGTCAATCGCCGCTTCCACATTGGCCAGATGTTCGGCAAAATACGTCTGGCGCAGTTTGGCACCGCCCGCGCCATCGCGGCAATATATTGCAAACAGTTTCATTCTCCGACCTCCACACATTCGATCAATTCATCACCGAGGCCAATCGTCGTCGCGGCGCGGCGGCCTTCATATAGCGCCCCTTTGCGAACGGTCGGCGGCGCGATCCAATCGACTTTGCAAATATCGAGGTCGCGCACGGCCAGCGTTACCAGCGCATTGCCCGGCGGTAACAGACCGTCATGTCGCGCGCGGGCGGTCGCTGCATCGGGATAATCATCAACCTCGATAATGGGCATGCGGCCACTTTGTACCATGCTGATCGTGGTGAGCGTGTCCGCGGGCAAGCCAAACGCATCATTGATCATGGCATAGGGCAAGGTGAAGTCCTCGCCCCGTTCAAGGCCAATCGCATCGCGGTAATATTCAAGGCTGGCCTTGCGGTCCGGCGTTGCCAACACAACAATGAATATCCGGTCCACGGGCGCATGCGCGCGCGGCAGATCAATTTGCGGCAAATCACCCAGAACCTGATTGAGGTAAACCATCTCGCGCCCCGTCCCCAGAACTTGCATCGGGATAAAGGCAGGCTCGATATTTTCAAGGATTTGCGGCGGCCCAACAATCTCGAAGCCGGCCGCTTCCACCACGTCCGGCCAATGCCAAACATCGGCAACTGTGCATTCGAACGCTGCCCATCCATAGGTGCTGGACGGTTTGAAGTCAGCATGGTCTGGCTGCTCAACCAGCCTTAGCCAGCAAGACGCCCCACTTACCGGCCGCATCACCGCATAGGGCGATCCCTCATTGCCTGCGCAGCCCCAACTGCCTGCAAGCTCGCTCGGCACTGCACCCGTTTCCACCACCTCAAATCCAAGGCAGTCGCGATAGCCCCGCAATGCCGCGTCCAGATTTGGAACCGTTGAAAGCCCGCCTAAAATGGCACCGTGCGCTATGCTCATCATCTCAATCGCCTTTGCCGAAGTCTGGTGGCCGCTTTTCAATAAAAGCCCTTGTCCCCTCCTCGAAATCTGCGCCTTTGAAAGCATCCGCAAAAATGCGGCGCGTCTCTGCATCATCCTCCACCTGTCCATCAAGGAGGCGGCGGACAAATCGTTTTGTCTCCTGAACAGAATGCGGACTGGACGCTTTTATTGTCTTGGCGAGGTCCGTGGGGCTGTCGGCGATAAATTCGATCAAGCCAATCCGGAGCGCGTCTTGGGCGTCGAACAGATCGCCCGTGTAGAGAATGCGTTTGGCTTGTCCGGGACCAACCAAATCAACCAACAATTTTACATCGTGCAAGGGGTAAACCAGACCCAATTTGGCAGGCGTAATCCCAAAGCGCGCCTGCGGTGTGGCGACCCTGAGATCGCATGCGAGCGCGATGCCGCACCCGCCACCGACGCAATCCCCCGCAATAAAGGCAAGGGTTGGCAGCCGAAACCGGGCCAGCTCATGCTGAACCCGATTAATCGCTGCCTGATTGGCCGCGCGCCAGGCTTCATCATCCTTGTTGGCCAGAAGCTCTTTGATATCGGCACCTGCACAAAATGCCCCCGGTTCAGCAGCACGAACGATCAGCAATCTCAGCGCTTTATCGTTTTCGACGCGTCGCAAAATATCCGGTATGGCCTGCCACATCTCCATATTGAAGGCGTTGCGCTTGGCCGCGCGGTCAATCAGCAAATGCGCTGTGGTTCCGTCCAGTTCGAGCCGAACACTCATGCCGGACTCTCCTGCATGAAATGCTCCGCAATCGCCTGGCGCGATGCGATCCAGACATCAGACCGTGCACGGACGTGTTTGAAAAACTCTTCCAGCGCCCAAATCCGTCCCGGCCGCCCGATAATACGCAAATGCAGACCCAAGCTCATCATTTTCGGGTTTCCGTCTTCACCCTCCGTATAAATCTGGTCAAAATTCGCCTTTGCATACTCAAGCCATTGCTGCGGCGTGAACGCGGGATGGGTCCACATCTTCATGTCATTATTGTCGAGTTGATAAGGAACAATGCACATGGGTTTCTCAGGGATCGTCTCACGGTCCCAGAAAGGAACGTCGCCCGAATAATCATCCATGTGATACGTAAACCCCTCTTCGGACAAGAGCCGCCTTGTATTGTCCGTCAGCAAATACCGAGACAGCCAGCCAAAGGGACGCACGCCGCACATTGCCTCAATGCTGGCGACTGCTTTGCGAATAAATTCGCGCTCTTCTTGCTCATCCATCCTGAACTGATGGACCCAGCGATAGCCATGGCTCACCGGCTCATGCCCCAGCTCCGCAATGGCCCAGGCGATCTCCGGATGATTTTCGAGTGACAGAGCCGCAACCGTCCAACTCGCCATGATGTCATAGCGCTTGAGCAATTTGATGATGCGCGGCGCGCCCGCCTTGATGCCATAAAGATAATTGCTCTCATTGGCATAATTGCGGATTTTCGACTTCACAAAGACGCCCAGCTCATCAACCGGTTCCATGCCGCGATCCCCGCGAGCGATACTCATCTCGCTGCCCTCTTCGACATTCACAACGACGCTCAGCGCCATCTTCGCCCCATTTGGCCAGCGGATCCGTTCTTCTTGCATAGAGCTTTCCATTCTTAATCACCGTGTCGACACATGCGCCCTCAAGGCCATCAGTGCATCTCTTCGCCCCCACTCACATTCAACGCTTCTCCGGTTACATAAAACGCTTCATCACTTGCGAGCCATAGACAGGCCGCCGCCGTGTCTGATGGCAGGCCCGGTCGCCCCATCGGGTTTTTGGCGGCCATGCTGGCAAGGTAATCCTCAACGCTGTCAAAGCCCAGAAGTTTGCTGAAATAGGCATTCTGCTGCGCGCCTAAGCCCGTGGTGACATGGTTCGGACATACCGCATTGACCGTTATGCCATGCGTGCCCAGTTCGACCGCGCTCGCCCGCGTCAAACCGATCATGCCGTGCTTGGAAGACACATAAGCAGGCAAATGGGGGAAACCTGTTTTCGCCGCCTGGCTGGCAATGTTGATGATGCGCCCACCCTTGCCTGCATCGACCATTGCACGCGCAGCCGCCTGCGTGCAGTAGAACGCGCCGGACAGGTTCACCGATACAACTTGATCCCACTCATCTTCAGGGTCGACCTCCAGCAAGGGTTTCATCTTGAAACCGATACCGGCATTGTTGACAAAAATATCAACACCGCCGAATTGCTCGGCAGCTTGCGCAATCAGCGCCCGGCACTGGCTGGCTTGCGACACATCGCAGGCAATCGTCGCCGTTTTGGCCCCGCGCTGTCGCAGCTCTTCGGCAATCGCCTCCGCTTCAGCATCAATGCCAATGTCAGAGACAACACAATTGGCCCCCGCATCCGCAAAGGCTTGCAGAATGCCCTGGCCGAGCCCTTTGTGTTTGCCTGAGCCGGTCACAATGATTGTCTTGCCCGCATATTTGCTCATAGCGCCCGCCCCGCCTTACAAATCTTGCGTCAGAATAAATTGCGGCGCATCAGCATATTCCTGAAACGGCGCGGCGGCGGCCTGAAACGTCTCATCCGATACATCGGCGATGAACGCATCAATATCGGTAATGTCGAGGATTTCGAAATAGGCGAAAGGCGGCGGGGTGTCCGGATCACCGAACAGTCCAATGGCTTTGTGCACCGTAAAGCTCTTCACCGATGGAAGCGCGCTTGCAGTTGGCACGTCCTTCGTCTTTGCCCACGCCTCATATTCGGCGACATCGGTTCCCGCCTTCAGGTTGAAAGGTACAATAATCCTCATCACTCAATCTCCTTCATTGTGAAATGTTAAAGGCGCGCGATAGGCGCCCAATGCCGCGTCGATTTGGCGGGCCAACGCAAACAGCCCGCCCTCGCACCCTGCCGGACCGACCAGTTGCACACCCACCGGAAGGCCATCATCATTCCAGCCAGCAGGGATAGCAAGCGCAGGCAATCCGGCAATATTGGCAAGGCAGGTAAAGTCTGCCTGAGCGACAGGCTCCGGCGCATTGTGGGCAAAGGCAGCGTTCGGCACGGTCGGCATAATCAGAAAGCCGTGTTTGGCAATCAGCGCGCGCACCTCATCATGAGCGCGGCTCAAAATCGATCTATCTTCGGCAAAGTCAGCCGAAGACCGCTGCTGGCCATAGGCGAGCAAGCTGGACAGATGCGCAGACACAGCCACGCCGCGCAAATGCTCCGCCATTGTCTTCGACACCTGAATAAATCCGGCAAAACGGATGCGGCTGAGAGACTGGCTGAGCACAGCCTCAACAGGGGCAAGTTCCAATGTCGCCGCAGCCCGCCGAAAGCCGCGCGCAACGCCCGCCTCAATATCCACACCATGCGCTGCCAGCACCGCACCCTTGCCGCTCAAAGCGCCATCGCCAAACTCGGACATGACACGGCAAACGCGCTCCAGCACATCCAGATCACGTGCCAGCCCGCCAATCGCATCGAGCGAGAAATCCGCCGGCTCCAGACCTCTCTGGCTCACCCTTGCCGTCGCAGGCTTGAAACCATAAACCCCGCAATGCGCTGCCGGAATACGCACCGACCCCATTGTATCGGTTCCAAGCGCCGCGTCACAAAGCCCCGCTGCGACCGCTGCGCCGCTCCCCCCCGACGACCCGCCGGGCGAATAGCCTTGCTTGTGCGGATTTTCCGTCGGACCAAAATGGGGATTGTCGGTTTTGGCCCCAAGCGCGCCTTCCTCCATATTGAGAATACCGGTGATGCGCGCACCTGCATTACGAAGCCGTCTGACCGTTTCAGCGTCCCCATCCGCCAACCTGTCTTCCCATGCTCCAATCCCGGCATGGAATGGCATCCCCTTCACAGCAATATTGGCCTTGACGCCAAGCGTCGTCCCAGCAAGCGCGCCCTCGCCGCCTCTGGCGTCAGCGTCTCGATAGAGAAAGGCATTCAAAGCGTCCTGCATCGCGCTTACAAAACTCCTCGTTCATCAATCAGCCGCAAGGGTTTCTGGCGCGTGTCGATCTCGGTCACACCTGCCGTTCCGCCCGGTTCAACAAGGGCAATCTCGACCTCAACCCCCAGCCCCCGCGCCAGAATTTCCCCAAGCTCTGATGCATCGGTTCCGCCCTTGCTCTCTATGGTCACGCGCATGCTATCGCGCTGGTGCGCATCACGGCTTAAATGGCAGATATATTCACCGGTCAAATCAGGACGGTTTTCGATAATCGCACCAATGGCGTGCGGGAAGACATTGATCCCGCGCAGCTTGACCATATTATCAGAACGCCCGCGAAATCCAGCGATCCGCTTAAACGCAATCTCGCCGCGACCGCCAAGCTCACGGGTAATATCATGCGTGTTAAACCGTATGCAGGGCGCAATATCATCCTTATAGAGACAGGTTACAACCATATCGCCGGTCTCGCCATGTTTGATCGGCGCTCCGGTATCAATATCGAGCAATTCAAGAAATTGCGCATCTTCCCACACATACATGCCGTCGCGCTCCGGCCCTTCCCCGGCAATGGTTCCGGTATCGCCTACGCCGTACCAGTCATAGGCTTTCGCGCCGTGCCATGCATCCTCAGTCGCGCCCCTGTCTTCGGTGCCCAAATGCCCGATAATCATCTTTATATCGATCCTATCGAACAGCTCCATTTCTTCCGCCGTGCTCGCAAGCTTACGCACATAATCGACGAAGCCGACAATTGCCGTTACGCCAAAATCGGCCATGAGCTGAACCTGTTTGGCACTGCGCGTCTCGATCCCCGTGCCCGCTGACAGAAAAATCGAATTGGTATAATGCGTCACCGCCTCACGAATATAATGCCCGCCATTGATCATGCCGTGACCATAGACAGAGTGGACAACATCATCGCTCTCCAGCCCCATCCAGCGATACATGCGCCCAACCAGAAGATTGCAGACCTCACGCCCCTTTGGGCCGAACATGAGCACTTGCGGTTTTCCGGTCGTCCCGCTGGTGGTATGAAAAATCACCGGATCGCGCCTTCCTGCTTCAGCCATGCCGTGAAAGTCCCCATAAGGAGGGGCATCGGAAATCGAAGCCATCAGGTCTGACTTGTCATACACAGGAAGCTTGGCGATATCGGCCAGCCCCTTGATGTCACCCGGCTCGATACCTTGCCCGCCCCATAACCGCTGATAGAACGGCACTTGCCAGCCTTTCGCCATGACACGTTTGAACTGAGCGTCCTGTATCGCAAACAGCTCATCGCGGCTCATGTTTTTATACCGCGCAACAAAGCCTTCCCCGACAGGATAATCGCTGAGCAACTGCTTATGATCGAAGGCTTCAAAATAAGTCTTGTAAGTCATTGAAGCTCCGTAAAATAGGCCAGAGGGTTTTCGAAAATACGGACATCCGCATCAGGCGGCGCCAGCGCGCGTGCCAAGGCGATCTTGGCTTGAGTTTGCGCCGGCGTGAGTGGATTGTCCGGGCTTCCCAATGTGTGCGGAATGTCCAGCTCAACAGCGCCATCCTCAAGCCGAGCACTTATACGCTGCGGGCTTAGCGCATTCGGATCAGAGTTGGCATCGCGTTGAATATTTATCTTTCCGGCCAAGTCGCACAGCCCCGGATCTGCGAATGTCGCAGGCGTAAATTTGCGGGGGTCCACAAGGCCGTCTCTGATCGTCAGCGCACATAGCAACTGCCCGCAAAGGCGCGCATAGCTCGGCGCCATATCGCTGCGATATGGCCTGCTTATCAATCTGTGCACCAGCGGCGGCACCCGAATTTCCAAAGCCTCTAAATTGTTTGGGGTCAAACCCAATTCCTGAACACCCGCAATCAAGGCATGGCTCGCCCGGCCAGACGGGAACGGCTTGGTGCTCAGCTCCGATATGCGCCAGACATCCCCCAAATGTCTTGTATAGGTTTCCAGCGCGCCGCTTTCGAACAATTCATAATATCCATACGGCCCTTCCAACGGATTCTTCGGTGCCGAAAAACCACTTTTCGCAAGGTCACTCGCTGTGACGGCAGCCCGTGCCGCATTCGCAATTTGGAAGGGCAGCGTCACGCTTCCTTCCACATGCGCCTGCATGGTTCCTGCTGCGCTCGAATAGGCCAGTCCCAACGCATCGTCCAAGGGGGCGCCTTCAATACGCGCAACGGCCAGCGCAGCGCCCATCAAACCGCAAACAGCAGGGCGAAAGAACCGCATAGGACTATCGACACTCAAACCAAGACCAGACGCGACATCCACGCCGACCGCCAGCGCAATAAGCGCCTCTTCCGGATCGCACGGATGTCCGCCAGCGGCCCGGCGATCAAGCACCGCACCCAAAGCAGCCGTCACCACACTCATGGCATGGACAACCGCAGGTTCATGCACCCCGTCCCACTCCAGACAGTGCGCCCGGAACGCATTGACGAAGGCGCCCGATGCTGCGGGCAAACGCTCCGGCGTCCCCCAAAGGCGGGCCTCTGCACCTTGGCCAAATGTCCGCGCCGTATCGAGGATCGCTTCCTCACCGGGAGCTCCGACGGCTGCCGCGCCGATGGCCAGCGTGTCGCCCAGCAACCGGATCGCATCGGACCGAACTGTCCCGCTCAACCGATGCGCCCCTCCCGCAAAGGCCAGCAGATCAGCGGTACTTTGCGGGACCCGGCTCATGACAGCCACGCCTTGAGCATCTCGCCAATCGCGCCGGCATCCTCTCCCCTCAGACCCAGCTCAACGGCGCGCTGCGCCTCCGCCGCCTCAAGACCGCCCCACTGTGCCAGCGTATGCATCTTTTCAACAAGGCGTTCAGCGGCCACCGGACGTTCCGGATCGCCAAGCGTATCAACCAGTTCAAACCCGTTCACCCGTGCACCGAAATGGGCAGGATAACGCGCCGTAATCGTGGGGTCCTCAGCCACGGTAACTTGCGCACGCAAAGGCGCGAGCGCGACAATGGCCTCCTGCGTGAAATCTTCCGGCTTGGCATCGCGGCCATCAGCCACGACGGCCACAGAATGTTGAAGCGAGAACTTTGCCTCCAGATCATTGGCTGGATCAGGCCGGTCACAAAACTTCAAGGCATCCCCATATGTCTCGATCATAAAGGGCGCCTTGAGCTTGCCAAGCGCACGCAGCTCCATCGCCGCATCAATCGCCGGATGTGCATGACGGCAAGCGGCAAACGGTTTGAAACTCACCTGCTCAATCAGCCAGCCATCCCCGGCACTGGCCAAGCCGCGCGGCGCTTCAGTCATCGCCTCAAACAATCCTTGCGGCCCTTCAAGCATGCCGGCTGGGCCGGTCACCCCGAATTTGGCATGTCGGGCGGCATCACGGCCAGTGCGCACCGCGTGATAGACATGCCATTGCTTGGTCAGCACAGTATCATGGCGCATATGCCACAATCCGCCGGCGACCGAGCCTGCATTGCCAAGCGCATTGGCATAGTCAACAGGCCCAAACCCAAGAATAGACCCTACCGCTGCTGCCGCGCCAAAGCCCCCGGCCGTTGTTGTTGGATGCCAATGGGCATAATGGTGTGCATCCAATGCTGCGCCAACGGCAATCATCGCTTCATAACCACGTATAGCTGCGGCCAGACACGCATCCATGTCCGCGCCGTGCATACTCATGACCGCCGGCCAAATGACAGGACCAGGATGCAGCAATGCACTGCGATGAACATCATCCATCTCCAGCACATTTCCAACATAGGTTGCACATTCCCAAGCTTCGCCCGAAATCGCGCGGGCTGAATGCGCCGCCGCGCTATTACGGGCGCCCGCCACACAGGCTAGCCAGTCGAGCAAATGAAGACGCGCGCGCTTTTTCTGGCTTTCATCAACCGGTCGCGCTAGACTGGCACCAAGTCGACTAAGCAGGGGTACACTCATCTGCCCCCCTCCTCGGATATAGTTTTTGAATGGAAGCCAAATTGCCTGTGGCCGCTGCACCAAAAAAGAAAAGAACGCCGCGTTATATTGAGGTCGCGAGCGAACTGCGAGAGGCCATCGTTTCGGGGGCCTATCAGGTGGGCCGCTCGTTCCCTACCGAGACGGCTCTTTGCACACAATTCAATGTCAGCCGGTTCACGATAAGAGAAGCGCTCAAGACACTGCAAAACGAAGGCCTGATCGCACGTCGACGCGGATCGGGCACCACCGTTCAACCTGCCTCGGCGCGCGGCGGCGCATGGCATCAGCCTCTCTCCAATATTGGCGAGTTGCTGCAATATGCCCGCAATAGCCAGATCACCTATACCGAGCAAAAGGCGCGCGCCTTGCCCAAAGCCATTGCCAAACAGGTTGGCGAGAACACCGATGGTATCTGGCGAACGTTTAGAGGGACGCGGTGGCAAAGCGAAGCCTCTCTGCCGATTGCCGTCACGGATGCCTATTTTCACGAAAGTCTTGGCGACGTTGTCGACCGGTTCGACCTGAGTGCCGGCACGCTGTTCAGGCAGATCGAAAAATTGACGGATACGCGCCATGGTCTGATCACGCAGGATATTCAAGCTATCTCTGCGGACGCCAGAACGGCCAGGGATCTGGAGATTGATCGGGGGCAACCGGTCTTGCGGATCATCCGCTGCTATCTTGATCAAAAGGGGACGGTTTACGAAATTTCGGTCAGCTATCACCCCGGAGACCGGTTCGCTTATTCGATGCATATCGATCTGGACAGCTAAACCACTCATTCTATGTCGCGCCCCTGATTGAGCTTGGGCACTTGGCCCGGTGTCCAGGTCTCGTCTGAAAACCTGATCGGCGAGGCGATTTGCTGTGCGCCGCTATCGCTTTCGATCAGCAAGCCACGCTCGGCAATATGGGGCTGATCAAGGGCTTCGCGAAAATCCAGAACCGGCGAAAATGCGACGTCTTTGTCGGCAAACCATTGCACCCATTCATCGCGCGTTCTGCTCGCAAACGTCTCGCGCAAAAAGGCGATAAGCTCATCCTGCTCGCCCGCCTCCCGTTCGGCATGCGCGATCAGGTCCTCGCGGCCCAGCGCGGTCAGCAGGTTGCGGGCAAATTTGATCTCGCGCCCGCCGAGCACGACATGCTTGTCATCGCTGGTGCGGTAAACCTGATAAAAGCCTGCCCCGCCGAGCGAGCGTTGACGCGCTGAAACGGGGCTTTCACCGCCGGCAATTGCGCTGCCGGCAATATGCGCACACCACGGCAAGAGGCTATCGAACATGGCACAGTCAATATATGTGCCTTCCCCTGTGGCATTGCGACCCAACAGGGCCATTAGCACCGCGGAAAGCGCCGTTAGCCCTGCGGCCATATCCGCACTGGCAGTGCCCGGCACAACCGGCGTTCCTTCACGGCCATCATTGACGGACAGAAACCCGGCCAAGGCTTGCACCGCCATGTCATGGGCGGGATGATGGGCAAGCTCGCCGGTCTGGCCAAACGCAGAGATGGAGCAATATATGATGTCCGGCTTGAGCGCTTTAACCGCCTCATAGTCAAACCCGAGCCGCTTCATGACGCCCGGGCGAAACCCCTCGACAAACACATCAGCCTCGCGGCAAAGCGCGCGCAGCTCTGCTTTGCCTGCCTCGGTTTTAAGGTCCAGCACACGGCTTGTCTTGCCGCGATTAAGATTGGCAAACCAGACCGAATGTCCGGCCTGCTGAGGCAGCATATCACGCGCCGGATCACCTGATTTCGGCTCGATCTTGATGATGTCAGCGCCATGGTCGGCCATCATGACTGTCATCATGGGGCCAGGCAAAAACTGCGTAAGGTCAACAACACGAATGCCTGAAAGTTTACCCATGCCCCGGAAATCTCCTAATGATCGGTGGACAGATATATTTTCTAAACAATGCCATCTTCCCGCAATTTGGCAATTGCCGCTTCATCATAGCCCAACTCAGCCAGCAGAGTATCGCTGTCTTCCCCCAGCAAGGGCGCCGCACGATTGGGCAGTCTTTGCCCATCCAGCTTTATCGGGTTCGCTAAAATTTCCATCTTCTCCCGATCAGGATGGGCAACACGATCACGCATGCCGATCGTCTTGAGCCACGGATTGTCCAGCGCGGCACCGAGCCCGTAGACCGGCGCTACAGGAACAAATCCGGCGAGCAAATCCTGCCAATGCGCCATAGGCTTTTGGGAAAATTCTGCATCCAGCAATTCAGTCAGCACCTCGCGATTGGCGAGCCTGTCAGCATTGCTCAAAAAGCGCGGATCATCGCGCAAATCCACACGCCCGATACGTTCCAGCAAAACGCCCCAGAACTTTGGCAACTGGCACATGACAAACATCCAGCCATCGGCCGCCTTGAACATCTGGCTTGGCGTCGCCGTCGGATGCGCCGAGCGTGGCGTTCGGGTGGTTTCGTCGCCCTCATTCATATACCAAAGGGCTGGATAGCTTGTCTGATGTACGGCCGCAGAGAGCAAATCTGTGTCGACATCACGCCCCTGCCCCGTCCGCTGAGCATCGGTCAGGGCAGCCAGTAATCCGATGGTGAAAATCGTTCCGGTCATAAAGTCGACCATGGACAGGCCCATGCGCTGAGGCTCCCCGCCCGGCTCGCCAGTAACAGCGCAATAGCCAGCCTCAGCCTGCATCAAATAGTCGTAGCCTGGCCACTTCGCACGCTCATTGTCCCGTCCGTAAGCGGATATATGTGCGCACACAATCGCTGGATTAATGCCCTTGACCGCAGCATAAGTCAGACCCAGTTTTTCCGCCAGATCGCCGCGCATATTATTGGCAACCACATGGCTGGTTTCGACCAGTTTTCTGAAAATCCCCTGCCCATCCTCAGTCTGCAAATCGAGCGTGAGTGACTTCTTGTTCAAGTTAAACGCCTGAAAATACAGACTTTCTCTCTCGCGCAAAAAATGAGGGCCAACCAAGCGCGCTGTATCGCCGCCGCCTTTACCGGCCTTGTCCGGCATTTCTATCTTGATCACTTCAGCGCCCAGCTGCGCCAGAAACATCGTGCCATAGGGACCAGCGCCATATTGTTCGACACTGATGACCCTGAAACCGGCGAGAGGAAGAGAAAGGTCCATTATCTTGCGGTCAAACCGGATTTGATTTCAAATGTTGCTTGGCGATGATCATGCGCTGAATTTCATTGGTCCCTTCCCCAATACACATCAGCATGCTGTCGCGGTAATAGCGTTCGATGTCATATTCTTTGGAATAAGAATACCCACCGAAGATCCGCATCGCTTCCTGACTGTTTTCAACCGCTGCTTCCGAGGAAAAATACTTGGCGATACCAGCCTCCTTGTCACAACGCTCGCCCAAATCATAAGCCTTTGACGCATCAAGCGTTAGCAGCCGTGCCGCGCGGGCGCGGGTGACCATCTCACCCAGCTTAAGCTGGATCGCCTGATGTTGCGCAATCGGCTTGCCCATGCTCTCGCGCAATTGCGCATATTCCGTTGCAAGGCGCAAAGCCCCTTCGGCAAGACCAACGCCGCGCGCGGCAACATTGATCCGGCCAAGCTCCAGTCCGCCGGTTGCCTGAAAAAATCCCTGCCCCTCTTCGCCGCCAATCAACTGGTCAGCGGGGATACGGTAGTCTTCCATAATCAGCTCGGCGCTATCAATCGACTTATAGCCCAGCTTCTCGAATTTCTTGCCCGCCTTCAGCCCATCCCGTTTGTCAGCAATAAACAGGCTCATGCCTTTATAACGCGGGTCAGCCGCCGGATCTGTTTTAATCAGCATGGCAAAACAATCACCGTGGATCGCATTGGAAATCCACGTCTTGGTGCCATTGATCACATAGTCATCACCGTCGCGCTTTGCCACAGAGCGGATCGCCTGAAGGTCGGTTCCGGCATTCGGCTCGGTCAATGCCAGCCCTCCGCGAAGCTCACCGCTCGCAAGCTTCGGCAACCATTTGGCTTTTTGCCCCGCCGTGCCAAACCGCTCAATCGCTGTCGCCATGATCAGATGTGAATTAAAAATACCCGTAATCGCCATCCAGAAGCTGGAAATGCGCATGACAATTTTTGCGTAAGTCGTCGCTGGCAAACCCAGTCCGCCATACTCTTCAGAAATCGTCGCACCGAACAAGCCCATCTCGGCCATTTGCGCGACCAGTTTTTCAGGCCAGATATCATTATGATCATGATACTGAATGACAGGAATGACCTCGCGCTCCAGCCAACGATCAATCGCCTCCATGAAAGCGCGTTCGTCATCAGGGTCTACAGAGCGGATATGATGCATTAGAGCTGGGGCGGTCGACATGACGTATTCCTCTGGGAGTTCCTGTCTTGCATGAGTGCTAATTATCAAGTTCGCCAAAGCCGCGCCGCCAAACAAGAACGGTGCGCTTGTAATGACTGACGACCTCGCCATGCTGATTTTTCGCGATGGTTTTAAACGTTACGATGCCTTGCTCTGGCCGGCTCTTGCTTTCGCGCATCTCCAGAACCTCGCTTTCACAATATAGCGTATCGCCAACAAATAGGGGCTTGGTCATGCGCACCTCGTCCCAGCCAAGATTGGCAATTGCCTTGCCGCTGGTGTCCGATACGCTCATGCCCGTCATCAATGCAATGGTAAAAGGGCTAACGACCAGCGGCTTGCCAAATTCGGTTTCCTTCGACAGTTCATAATCGAAATGCGCTGGATGGGTGTTCATTGTCAGCAATGTAAACCAGACATTGTCGGCATCCGTAATCGTTCGACCGGGGCGATGTTCATAGACATGGCCAACCACAAAATCCTCGAAATAGCGGCCCTGGACTTCACGAAACCGTCCGGGCGAAACTTCAATCACACCATCACGCATTGAGCTTTCCTTCTCTGCGCGCCAGCATGACGCGGTATTGATTGACGAGTGGCGCTTCCAGCATTTGCCCCTTATGACGAATGGCTTTTCCGCCAGCCTCTTCATAAGCCCGCAAAGCTTCGGCCGCCGCATTGACGGCGTCCTCACTCGGCTCGAATGCCTGCTCGATGGCAGGAATTTGTGTGGGGTGTATGGCCGCCTTTGCATCGAAACCAATATGCCTGGCGCGTTGGCATTCCTCAGCTAACCCAGCCTCATCATCGAGTTTGACAAAGGGCACATCAATTGCGGGCACTTTGTGTTCGGCACATGCGTGAACAAATAGCTGCCGCGCTGTCAGCAGCGGCTCCCAGGCAAGGTCAACGCCGAGCTCAGCAGAAAAATCTCCGCCGCCGAACATCATCGCAGCGATGTTCTGCGCGCCCGCAATGTCATGTGCGTGTCGCAATCCTTTGGGGGTCTCGATAAGCGGTATGATGCCCGGACAATTCTCGCCGAGCGCTTTGGCGACAAGCTCGACTTCCACAACATCTTCCACCATCGGCACGAGCAGGACCTCTGGCAAGGCAGCCGCATCGAGCAGAGCGGCGAGATCACGCACGCCCGCAGCCGTATCAACCGCATTGATCCGAAGCCCCCACCCTTTTGACGCGCCATCAGCAAAGTGCGCCAAAGCCGCATTGCGCGCGGTCTGCTTGTCTGCCTGCGCGACGGCATCCTCAAGGTCTATAACCGTCAAGTCCGCCCCTGATGCCCCCGCTTTGGCAAAGCGATCTGGACGCGATCCCGGGACAAAAAGAAGACTCGTTGCGATAAACACTCAATCATACTCCAAAGGTTTCAATGGCTGAGGCTAAAGCCTCACACTTTGTTCCGACCCATCTAAAGTCAAGGGCGAAACATCAATTTGTCCGGACAAATTACCCTAGCAAAATTGCTATCACATGAGCCTGCCAATCGCCAAGCCATCGCTTCGCACGCGCTATATCAAAGGCTTCACATTGCCGAGGAAGGACGTCATCAACAGCAGAATATAAACCGCCCAAACCCAGGCCCGCGTCTTATTCATCGTCTTGAGCAAGGGCAGCTCTGTCTCGTCGCTCGACCCTTTTTCCATAATCGCAGCGAGTTGCCCGCCAACCGGCTTGAAAGCAAAATCGATCATAATGGCAGCGATGAAGATGAAGCCGAACAAGAGGGCTTTCCATGCCAGCCAATTGGGTGAGAGCGGCGCATCAAGCAACAGGCTCTGACCGCCAAGCCAAAGGTAGAAAGCCCCGACCGTCCACCGAAGCCAGCCCTCAATCTTGTGATTGCGTGCCGCACGCGGTGTCTCCTGATGCGTATGCGAGTCCCACACCAGCCAAAGCCAGAAGGTGCCAATCACCCACGCCAGACCAACAAGCCAGACAGGAGCAGCCCACCAACCGCCCATATAAACCACGCTGAGCGAGAGCGGCACCATAAGCGCCCAGGCACTGCGCGGGGTCATATCCAGAATAATCAGTAATTTAAGGAGCGCGATCCGCTGTTCCAGAGAGTATTCATGCCGTTTACGGAAATGTTCTCCCAGCAGAAACGTGCCAACGTCCGCGCCAAGCCATAAGACGAAGAGCAATAGATGGGCGTAAACCAAAGTAGGATAAGCAAGATCGACCAAACTCATGCAGCGTCTCCTTTATGATACAACTTTCGTACAACCATTCACAAACCACACTTTCTTAGTTGACAAAAGCAAAATTTGTCCGGACAAATTATGCGGGGTAAAAGCACGCGACGAATGGGTAGCGCGTTTCTTTAATGCTTAAGTCAGGGAAGATTTTGCAATGTCAAAGTGGAATTTGAATAGTTCGGTGTCATTCGTCGCATTTTCGGTATCGCTTGCAGCGCTCTCAATGGCGCTGACCCAGCCAGCAATGGCTCAAGTCAGCCCAGACGATTCGAGCAATGAGACGGCCGAATCTGAAAGAGGCCTCAGCACCGTCTTCGTGACAGCTCAGCGGCGCGAGGAAAGTGCCCAGGATGTGCCGATTGCAATCAGCGCCTTCAGTGCAGAAGAACTTGAAAACCGGGGCATAGCCAACACATTGGAAGTCACCCAATTTGTTCCGAACCTTGTCGGACTGAACAATACCGGTCTTGGCACTGCGAACGCCTATTTCCTTCGCGGCATTGGTAACTCGGAGTCAATCGCGACCTTTGATCCCCCAATTGGCACCTATATCGATGACATTTACATTTCGCGGCAAAACGCAAACAACCTCTCCTTCTTTGATGTCAACCGCGTTGAAGTCCTGCGCGGTCCGCAAGGGACTTTGTTCGGCCGGAACACGACAGGCGGCGCGGTCAGTGTGTTTCTCAACGAACCCAGCGATGAATTAACCGGATATGCCGAAGTCGGCTATGGCAGTTTCGACCGCACACTCGTGCGTGGGTCGATCAATATTCCTTTACACGAAAGATTCGCCGTAACGCTCTCGGGCTATTGGCAAAATGATGATGGCTATGTCCAGAACACGGTCACCGATGAGCGCACGAATGAAGATGATGGCTGGGGAGTCCGGGTCGGCGTTCGCGGAGAATTGACCGATTGGGCCACCTGGAAGGGCTCCTATATTCACACCGACTCAGAAGCGAGCAACCTTCTGAATTTCGACTGTGATCCAAATGATCCGAGCAATTGCGATGGCCGGTTCTCTGCAACAGGCCTTCAGTCCGAGGGCACGTTCAACACGGCCGCCTTTGGACCCTTGCTAACTGGCGACAAGAATGATTTCGGATTAGGCAACTCGACAACGCTCGACTTCTTTTCGTCCAACTTTGAAATTGAGCTTGGTCAGGACTGGACCGTTAACTTCATCACAGGTTACGTTGACATCAGTCAGGAATTTGCGCTCGATTTTGCTGACGGACGCGGCTTGCCCAGCGCAGCAACGCCCGTACCGCCGGTCATTGGCTTTACCAATGGCGGTTTCACGATTGCCAATGACAGCACCCATGAGCAATTCACCCAGGAAATCAAGTTTAACGGATCTGTCGGGAATGGTTTCCTCGATCTCGTCGGCGGTGTTTATTATTTCACCGAGGACAATGTGACAGACTTTGGTGACATTTTCTCACTGCCGATCCCGCCTTTCCCGCTTCCTGACGGTTTCCCCTTACTGTTAGCCGACCGCACGCTCGTCAATGATACGGAAGCGTGGGCCGGCTATATACAGGGCGATGCTCATGTCACCGATCGGCTGACATTGACGGCAGGTATTCGCTATACAGATGAAGAAAAGACATTCGACATCAGTGACAATCGCGCAGCAATCGGCGGCGGTTTGTGTGCAGCGCCGACACAGTTTGGCCCTTCGCCATGTCTGGAGAATGCAAACCTTATAGCGCCTAATGGCGAACCCATTCCGACAGAACAATCCGTTGGTATATTCACACCACGCTTTGCCGTAAATTACGCGGCAACTGATGATGTCCTGCTCTTTGCATCAGCAACCCGCGGATTCAAATCCGGTGGGTGGAATGCGCGTGGCACCGCGCCGAGTGAACTTCTGCCATTTGGGCCAGAAAGGGCTTGGAGTTACGAAGCGGGTGCGAAATCCGAATTGTTCGGTAATTTGCTTCGTGTGAACCTAACGGCCTTCTACCTTGATGTTGAGGACCTCCAGACACCTGCGGCCGTTATTCGCCCGGATAACTCTCTGGGCTTTATCACGCGGAACTTCGCCGACTTCGAGAACAAGGGAATCGAACTTGAAATCACAGCCGCACCGATCGAGGGGCTCAACCTGTTTGGGGCGGTCGGCTATCAGGATGACAATTACAATATCGATTCAAATGCACCGGAGTTCGATGAATTCGGCGTGCAATCGGTCGCTGCCCAGCAAGCCGACTGCCTCGCGCAATTGGCCGCCGGTTTGCTTCCAAATTCCCCCAATATGTTCACGGGCGACGCTGATAATGCAACCTCCTGCGGTGTCGGAATTGTAAATCCCGACGGCTCGATCGCAGAGCCAGTGCGGACGCCGGAATTTACAATTGCCCTTGGTGGCAGCTATAATTACGACTTCGGCGACTTTACGATCACGCCTTCATTCAACGCCAATTGGCGAAGCGACAGCGAGGTTGGGATTGAAGGTGTGACACTCTTTGACCAAGCACTCACAGGCCCTGTTACGGGAGAAGTTTTCCCAGCCAATACGCTGGGACTGGGCGAGCCAATTGACCCGCCTACCGGCTCCTTTAGCGAGGATCGCTGGATCGTCAACGCGTCGGTCACCCTGAGCCATATTGCCGGGGTCTCATTTGTTGCTGAGTGCAAAAACTGTTTCGATGAAGAATCGGTAGAATCGGCACTTGCCAATTTCAGTTATCTCAATCCACCGCGCACATGGACATTGCGAGCAAAGTACGAGTTTTAGCCGCATCCCCGGCAAATGGAAAGCAAGTGCGCCTGTGCATGTCAGCACTTAGAAGAGACCGATACAGGCAGCGTCCCGGCGACCTGATCTTGTTACCTCTCGGCAAATATCCAAGTGATTTTGCCGAGCCAAAAGAAAATGCGCCGACACTGGAGCTTCTTAATGACACTTAACACCAACATCGCAATTATCGGCGCAGGACTGGGCGGGCTTAGTTGCGCGATTACCCTTCGCCAACTTGGACTAGGTGTTGATGTATTCGAGGCAGCCGAGACAATCGAAGAGACCGGCGCCGGGCTGACTTTGGGGCTTGGCGCGCAACATGTGTTTCGGGCGCTCAATCTACAAAAAGAGGTCGCGGCATTGGCTTGCCCTGCCGGTCAATTGCCCTTCATGCATTATCGCAGTGCCGAAGTCCTGATGGGCGAACGCGATGACGGGGATGGCTTACCCGATGATGGCGCATCCAATATCATCCGCCACATCTACCGCGCCGACTTGCAAAGGGTACTCCTCGCAGCTTTTGCAGACCTCGGCGGGGCGGTCCATACCGGCAAGCGGATGACATCCTACACTCAAGACGAAACCACCGCCACGGCGCACTTCTCGGATGCGACCCAGGCGAGTGCAAATATAATGATCGGCGCTGACGGCGTGCGTTCTGTGATCCGCGCGCAAATGGTTCCCCGGGACCGGCCCCGCTTCACCGATCATATTGCCTATCGTTGCCTCGTGCCGATGGAACAGGCCAAGCCCTTTATGGGGCTCGGCCGCAGCGCAATCCTGATCGGTCCCGGACGCTCGTTTAATCGCTACACAATGGCAAAAGGTCAGATCGTCAATCTCGCCGCATTGGTCGAGACCAGCGAGGAAGTCCCAGAAGGCTGGTCAACGGCCGCGCCGCAAGAAGAGGTTCTGCAAGCCTTTGCCGATTGGCACCCTGATGTGACCGGACTGATCAGCCAGGCCGGCGCAAGCATCAAATGGGGCCTCTATGATCGTGCACCGCTAAAAACATGGAGCGATGGACGCGTTACAATGCTGGGCGATGCAGCCCATGCAATGTTACCTTTTCTCGGCATGGGCGCTGCAATGGCCATTGAGGATGGCTATGTCCTGGCCCAAATGCTCGCCCAGCATGATGCCGTTGCCGATGCACTGACGGCCTATGAAGCCATGCGAATTGAGCGCACCCGCCACGCGCATGAAGCCTCCAAGCTGCAAGGGCAAATCACCCAGAGCATCGATGCCGACAATTTTTCGCTCATGCAGGCGCCGGTCAACAATCAAGACCTCATGGCATTTGATCCGACCACCCCGTTTATCTGAACGGACTAGGCTTTTCGCGCTGGCGCAAAGACCCGCTCGATAAACTCGGCAACTTTCGCCTCGCGATCGACATGCTCGCCCGATTTGGCCTCTTCCAATGCGAGCAAGCGTTCTTCCTGCACCCACACTTCCTGCGCCAAATTCATCACCACAGCAACAAAACGGTCCATGCCCGGATCGCTAAAGAAACGCGCATTTCCATTTTCATCATAAAGGCTCGGCGGCGCATCTTCGGGGCGAATCGGCGCGTCCGCATTCAGTTTATCACCGCTCATTTTTTAAACGCTCCATATCCGAACCACATCACGCCTTCAGCCAGCCTGCCCGTGGTTTCCTGTCCAACAGCCTCGGCCTTGTCACCCATAGCCGCTTCACGCACAGCCTCCTCGCCATAAATACCAATCGAGGGCACGACGAAATCAAAATAGTCGCTCTTGGCAAAGCCTGCGCGCGTGGTTAAGTCGCTCGGAATTTCGTCGCGATACCCCTTCGAATATGGCTCATTATTATAGTAGCTGTCCCAATCGAGATAGAAGCCGTCAAAAGGGTTCATCTGGTCATTTGGCGGCAGTTCCATATGCACCAGCAACCCGCCCGGTTTCAGCACGCGATAGGCTTCTTCAAAACACTTGGCACGCTGCTTTTTGGAAAGCTCATGCAGGAACATGCTCGACCAGACAATGTCGAAACTTTCATCCTCATAGGCCAGATCATCAGCGCACATTTGCTGAAACAAGACGTCCTGTTTTTGCATTTTCGCACGCGCAGACCCATAGGCCAACGGCCCCGGCGCAGCGTCAATTGCCACCACTTCGGCCTCCGGATAAGCCTGCTTCCACGGCAATGTATTATGGCCAATCGTGCAGCCTGTATCGAGGATACGTGCCGGCGCAAAATCAGGAAAACGCAGCTTGATATACTGGCTCATCGACAGACCAATATCGTCAAGATTTGCCCCCATCAGCCCCATTGAAAAGACCGCAAGCCCGCGATCATAAATCGCGCCCACTTCAAGGCTGTCATCACCGCGCGTATAGCTGCCGGGCAATAAATGCACATCAACAGCGCTGACATTTCTCGGTATGTCCAGTGACGGATTTAGCTCAAGCCCGTCCGCCGCATCGCCCACCTTGGCAACCTCTTTTGCCAAGCGCTCGCTTTCGCGCTCAACACTATCAGCCACGCTCGCCCAGACCATTTTCTGAGCCTGCACGCGCATCACAGAATAGATGTTGAAGGCCGGGTCGCCGCGCAAAGCCTCATGCACGTCCCGACTTGTTTCCGGTGCGCGCCCATGTTCCTTTTTGAAAGCAGGCACAGCACGCTTCTCATAGCCTTCGCGCATATCGCTCGCCAGATCATTCAGGATGAGGCTGCGTATCCCCGAAACGAAGCGCCCGCGCGCCACCTCATCGGGTTTGGAATCAGGCTTCATAGGGTGTTGGAGTTCGATAGTCATTATGCGGTCTCCCTGGTTTGTTCGCCGCCCCTAACCGGCAGCGCCTTGTGCTAAGTGCTTCTTATGATCGTTTCTGTTGATTCAAGATTGCTGCCCCTCTGCAAACATCGCAATTGTAGCAGCCATGCCCGTCTGGCTGATCATCGCTTTCTCCCGTAGGAACCGCAGCATGCCTGTGTCCCCCATGCGGCTGGGGCCAAGGCCTGAGGCTTTGCGCGATTGATTGGCCGCATCCCCGACCATGCTTGTCATAGCCCCGTCCTGCAGGCTGATCGCACCGGCATCAAGACGGGCGCCAATCGCAGCCGCCTCCTCTACCGATCCGGCAAGCACGCCGGCCGACAAGCCATATTCAGTATCGTTTGCCTGCGAAATGGCCGTGTCCAAATCGTCATAAATCGTCACCGGCAAGACCGGCCCAAATGTCTCTTCACGCATCACGGCCATGTCCGGTGTGACATCGGCCAGAACAGTTGGACGCAGATATTTGCCCCCGCCCAGATTTTCAACCTTGCCGCCTGTCAGAATACGGGCGCCTTTGGCCTGTGCATCATTAATATGCGCGGCAACTTTGTCGGCCTGAGGCGGAAAGATAAAGGGGCCGATATGGCCGGCATTCGCGTCCGGATACGTCAGCTCGACTTGCTCAGCCTCGGCGACAAGCCTGGCCAGAAATGGCGCGGCAATTTCGCGTGCAACATAGATACGCTCAATAGACTGACAGGCCTGTCCGGTGGCCACAATGCTCGCGCGCAAGGCCACCTGCGCAGCCCATTCGGGATCACAATTGGCAGTAATGATCAGCGGGTCTTTGCCGCCCATCTCCAGATTGGCAGGGATCAGATTCCGCGCCGCCGTCTCTGCCACCTTGCGTCCGGTTGCCGTCGATCCGGTAAAGCAGACATAGTCCACATCCTCGATCAAGGCCTGACCAATATCAGGACCGCCCATGACATATGAGAGCGGCAATTCCGGAAATTGGGAGAGCACCTCTTGCATCGGCCCGACCCAGCGCGGGGTCACCTCGCTCGGCTTCACCAGTGCCGCACAGCCCGCCATGAGCGCCGCCACCGCATCTATATGTGAAAGGATGACAGGAAAATTCCAGGGACAAATCGCGCCAAATAGCGGATGCGCCGAATAGTCTGTAACATATTCCACGCCCGGCATGACAGACGGAACGGAGCCTTTGGGCAAAGCCTCGAAAAGCTGCGGGCCACGCACCGCCCAGCCGCGCATATTTCCAACACAGGCCTGAACCTCGATCCAGGAGATCGCGCTGCGCCCGGTATCAATAGAGAGCGCGGTTGCGATCTGCGGCGCGGCGGCTTCAATTGCTTCTGCAAGCCGCATCAAAACACCCGCGCGCGCCTCTGGCCCCATCGCCTCCCAAGCCGGTTGCATCTGCCGCAAGCGGTCTGCCGCCTGGCTAACCCCTTCGCGCGTGCTCGCGGTAAATTCGAAATCATGTTCGCCAGTTCGCGGATTGCTTGCCTTCACGTTTACCTCTCCGATTGTGCCACGCGAATACAACGGTGCGGTACCGATCTGCGTGGCAGGCGCGCTCGAATCAGGGCGCTGCTTTGCCTTTTGACCATCTTGCGCGATCCCGATTTATCTTTCGCTTTCTTACTGATCTGCTTGTCAGTACAATAAACAAGCTCATTCAATTGTCGAGGATAATTTGTCCAGACAACTTTGCCGAACTGAGTTTCAAGTCTTCAGAAAATCTGCCTTTGAAACCACCCCCCGCAAAACGAGAAACGGAGACAACAAGGTTGCCTCCGTCCCAAAGTCGGTAAATTTGCCAAAGCCTAGAGGCGATAGCGAATCTGGTCAGACCAGAAGCGTTCCAGCCGTGAGACTGTTTTGTTCAGATGGTTCAAATCATCATGACGAACGCTGGCTGTTGGCTCAAGGGCAACGGCTTGCTTGTCGAAAAGGCTCTCGACCCGCTTACGGACTTTCAGGCCGCGCTCGGTCAGCGACAGGTGAACTGTCCGCTTGTCGACTTTCGAACGCACCTGGTTCAAATAGCCGCCCTCTTGGAGCTTCTTGACGTTGTAAGACAGGCTGGTTCCAGCAAACGCACCGCGAGCACGCAGAGCAGAAGCAGGCGTTTCCTCTTCGCCAATTTCATAAATCAAAAGAGCTTGTACGCCGGTCAGGTTCCGTTCGCCGCTGCGTTCGAGATCGTCCTTGACGACATCGTGCAAACGACGGTGTGCTTGCTCAAGTAAAGACAAAGACTTCAGAAAGGAGTCCGCAACTGTAGCCGCAGTTTCCTGCGCTGTATTCGTAATCATATCCATCACCACTCAACTATTTCACTCAACTTTTGTTGTAGTTTGAACAGATATAGATCATTCTTACTAATAATTCGCTAACTCTATGATTTATTTGATAAAGTTAATAATTCCGGAGAAATCTTTAAGACTGTTTCCTTGCAGCGAATAGGCCTGATAAAGGGCCTCTGCGAGGGCTCCGAGGGGGGTTGCCGCGTCCGCACTTGCGGCTGCGCCCATGGCCAGTTTCAGATCCTTGAGCATCATTCCCGCAGCAAAGCCTGGCGCGTAATCGCGGTTTGCCGGACTGGTCGGCACTGGTCCGGGCACAGGGCAATAACTTGTCATCGACCAGCTTTGTCCTGATGCTTTGGACGAGATATCATAAAAGGTCTGCGGATCGAGACCGAGCTTTTCGGCCATAGCAAAAGCTTCGCAGGTTCCGATCATGGTGATCGCCAGAAGCATATTGTTACACACCTTCGCCGCTTGTCCTGCGCCTGCGTCACCGGCATGGACGATCGTCTTGCCCATGCTGGTGAGGAACACTTCGGCCTTGGCAAACGCTTCTGCCGTGCCCCCGACCATAAAGGTCAGCGTGCCGCCATCAGCCGCCACAGTGCCGCCAGAAACCGGCGCATCGACCATTTCGAAACCTCGTTCAGCCGCTGCTGCGTTAACGGCGCGCGCTGTGTCGACATCAATGGTCGAGCAATCAAGACATAGTGTCCCCGCCGGCGCGGCCTCGAACACCTCATTATAGACCCCTTGCACATGCTTGCCTGCGGGCAACATTGTCACCACGGCATCCACGCCTGCAACCGCCGCTGAAACCGTGCCGCCATCTTCGGCCCCGGCTGCCACAGCTTTGGCAACAGCCTCGGCCGACAGATCCACCGCCCGGACGGTATGTCCCGCCTTGACGAGATTGATCGCCATCCCGCCGCCCATATTTCCCAGTCCAATAAATGCGATTGTCGCCATGTTGCCAATGTCCTTGTTTTGTTGCGTTCAAACTCGGTCGCAGCACTCAAACCGTCAACTCATCAAAACGTCAACTCATCAATATCCGTCAATGGCGCAAACACCTCATCGAGCACCGCATCACTGACGCCTTCGAGCGTTGCCGGTGACCATTTGGGGGCATGATCCTTGTCGACAATCACCGCGCGCACGCCTTCGAGAAAATCGGCGCTTTGCACTTGCCGCGCGCCAATCCGGTACTCATTGCGCATATTCTCTTCAAATGTCGCAAAGCGCGCACCTTCACGCAGTTGCCGCAAAGCCACCTTCACGGTGCGTGGCGATTTGCTCTTGATGATTTCAACCTGCTTGAGCGCCCAGTCTCCGCCATCGGCTTCAAGCGCTGCCACAATGTCCTCGGCCCGATCATGCCGGAAGCAGGCATTGATCGTCTCCAGATGCGGCGCGAACGTCGGATCGGGTGCCGTCTGATCCAAAGGTGACAGGATTTCAGCCAGCATATCATCCGCGCCATGGCTAAAGTCCGCTTGCGCGATCTGCGCGTTCAAATTGGCCAAAAGCTCGGAGGGCACCAAATGCGTCGCCACACCCGCCGCTTTGACATCCGCCCCCTTCAGTCTGGCGCCGGTCAGCGCCAGCCATGTGCCAAGCTCACCCTCAAGGCGCGGCAGGAACCAGCCTCCGCCGACATCCGGAAACAGCCCGATGCCCGTTTCAGGCATTGCAAACAGCGTGCGCTCTGTCGCAACGCGGTAGCGTCCATGGACCGATAGACCGACCCCGCCGCCCATCGTGACCCCGTCAATCAGCGCGATAATCGGCTTGGATGCATTGTGAATCGCGACATTCATACGGTATTCGACGGCAAAGAAAGCCCGCGCGTCCGCCCCGTCACCTGCTCCGCTTTCAGCGAGCATCCGGATATCTCCGCCTGCGCAAAAACCCCGCGTTCCTTCCGCGTGATCAATGACGACCAGCTGAACTCTGTCATCATTCATCCAAGCGGATAGGGCTGCCAGTATATCCGTGCACATCGGCATATTCAGCGCATGGAGCGCATCAGGTCGATCCAAAGTCAGGCGTGCAACACGACCGTTAATACTGGCTTGGACATTTGAATTCATGGTCTGGGATCTTTCGATAAGAATAAAAATAGCACACACAAGCAATTCGATACCCCAACGGCAAGCATTTGTTCACAATTTTTATGGTAACGACAACAAACTCATTTTGTTGGGAGGCACATGTGATGACAGATGACGCTCATCGCCGACGCGGCGAAAGCCGCAGTACGGCAGAAAGAATCGGTAAGATAAAGCTCGGCATGTTCAAAAGCATCGACTGCGAGGTTTCTGACTTATCAAGCAGTGGAGCCCAACTCACCGTGCCGGCCAATATCGAATTGCCAGATACGTTCCAGCTTTCTATCAAAGGGTCAGGCAAGCGGCGTGTCTATAAATGTTCCAAGCGCTGGAGCCGAGACAATGTCACCGGCGTCGAGTTTATTTTCTAGCGGATACCAACAGCCCACTTGCCCCAAGGTGACACTTGCTAAAGACGGTCATCAAGTTCATTTTGCTTAGCAATGAACTTGAAGGGCCTAGAACATGACTGACTCCCGAAATTTCGACATTATTGTTTTTGGTGCGAGCGGATTTACCGGACGCCTGGTCGCCGAATATCTGCAAAACACATATGGCAATGGTAAGACTGTCAGCTGGGCTATGGCTGGTCGTTCCGAGGCAAAGCTTGCCAGTGTGCGCGACGAAATGGGTCTGGCGCCCGACACCCCGCTTGTGGTCGCCGACTCCGATAATCCGGAAAGTCTGCGCGCCATGGCCAATCAGGCCAAAGTCATTTTGACCACAGTTGGCCCCTATCAGCTCTACGGATCCGATCTTGTTGCCGCCTGTGCCGAAACCGGTACGGACTATGTTGACCTGTGCGGCGAGACGACATGGATGCGGCATATGATTGATGCGCATGAAGAGACGGCCAAGACGTCGGGCGCGCGCATTGTCTTTTCTTGCGGCTTTGATTCCATCCCGACCGATCTTGGCATTGCTTTCCTGCAAGCTGAGGCCCAAAAGCGGTTTGGCGCACCTGTGCCGCGCGTCAAAGGTCGCGTGCGCAAAATGCAAGGCACCTTCTCTGGTGGGACGGCCGCCAGCCTGACGGCATCTGTCGCTGCAATCCAGAAAGATCCCAGCCTGATGGCGCTGATGATCGATCCGTATGCCCTTGCTCCGGGATTTAGCGGCCCCGAACAGCCCGCAGGCATGAAGCCTGAGTTTGACGAAACCCTTGATATGTGGGTCGCCCCTTTCATCATGGCGTCGATCAATACGAAAAATGTCCACCGTTCAAACGCAATGCTGGGTCATGCCTATGGCGAGAATTTCATTTATGACGAAATGATGATCTCCGGGCCTGGCGAAAAAGGCAAAGCAACAGCCGAAGCGATCGCGAGTGCCAACCCGTTTGGCGATGGCGATGCCCCCAAGCCGGGCGAGGGTCCGAGCAAAGAAGAACGTGACAACGGATTTTTCGACATTCTCTATGTTGGACTAACAGAGGATGGTCAGCGCATTGATGTCGGCGTGACCGGCGACCGCGATCCGGGCTATGGCTCAACCTCGAAGATGCTATCGGAAAGCGCCATCTGTCTCATTCAGGACTGCGCGGAGACCAGGGGCGGCATCTACACCACCGCGCCCGCCATGGGTGACGCCCTTATCAAGCGGCTCGTGGACAATGCGGGACTGACCTTCACAGTCGAAACCTAGACCAGCCCAACAAGGCTGAGCTGAAAAATCTTATGGACGCCAAACCGGACCCGGCTCTGGCGGCTATTGATCTGAACTCATTACCTTTTATCGAGGCATGTCCCGATACGAGCGGACACAGATGTGGCGCTTTTGCCTCTTTTGTGGACTGTTTTTCGGTGCGTTATCCGACAAGAAAGTCTGCTAGCTGGCCGCAATCAGCGCTTCGACATCCCGCAAAAAGTCGGCCACGGCCACGTCGCCCGCAACCGAGAAATCGGTCCGGAATGCCTGCACCGTCAAGTCTGGCCCTACCACCAGATATGTTGGCGTCCACTTGACCTGCAGCAATTCACGAATGTCCGCCTGCTCGTCAATAATGGTTGGCCACGCCACATCTTTGGCTTCAAAGAAGCCGCTCACAGACCCGTAATCGCGATAGGCAATATCGGTGTGCTCGGAGCTGAATGGCATGTGGACGGATAGAAAGTCCATGTCCGTCTCAGCTGCAATGGCTTGTGCAAGCTCATGGATATGTTGGGCGTCATTCCGGCTGTCATGGCACCACACGCCCCAGGCTGCGAGCACGGTCCATTTGCCGGCCAGATCACCGCTCGCAAAAGCCTCGCCCTCAATCGTTTCAGCTGAGAAGTCGGGCAGGCTTTGCCCGAGCAGATCATGCCGGACAGGACGGCCATCCTTGTCTCGCAGCACCCCATCATCACGGCTGTCTTTTGCCGATGCCGGTACAGGCGTATCCAGGGTGACCAGCGCAGGCGTTGCACACCCGGTCAACAGAGAGACAGCCACAACAATTATCAGACTACGGATCATACAGATTATCTCGTCGGCACCATTCCGTCATCGCCATAGTCATAAAACCCGCGACCAGCCTTCTTGCCCAACCAGCCTGCTTCAACATATTTCACAAGCAATGGGCACGGGCGGTATTTCGTATCCGCCAGCCCGTCATGCAGGACCTGCATGATCGACAGACACGTATCTAATCCAATAAAATCAGCGAGTTGCAGCGGCCCCATGGGATGGTTTGCGCCAAGCTTCATACCCGAATCAATCGCGGCAACGCTGCCAACACCTTCGTACAAGGTATAAACGGCCTCATTGATCATGGGCATCAGAATGCGGTTCACAATAAAGGCAGGATAGTCTTCCGCATTGGTCACGGTCTTGCCTAGCCGTTCGGCAAAACCAATGGCCATATCATAAGTGGCCTGATCGGTTGCCAACCCTCGAATGACTTCGATCAGCTTCATCAGCGGCACAGGGTTCATGAAGTGCAGGCCAATAAATCTCTCTGGCCGATCCGTTACCGAGGCCAGCCGCGTGACCGAGATAGAAGACGTATTGGTCGCCAGAACGGCATGCTCGGGAACAACCTGCAAAAGCGATCTGAAAATCGCTTCTTTGACCTCGCGGTTTTCAGTCGCTGCCTCAATCACCATATCGGCTTGTCCGAGCGGGTCCATGCTGGTGGCGGTCGCAATCCGCTTCAGCCCGCCTTCCAATTCATCCTGGCTAATCAGTTCGCGCGTCAATTGGCGCGTCATGTTGCGCTCAATGGTTTTCAATCCGTTCGCCAATGCATCTTCGGAAATATCGTTCAGGACGACATCATAGCCAGCCAATGCGCAAACATGGGCAATTCCGTTGCCCATTTGCCCGGCACCAATAATGCCTACGGTTTTAATTCCACTCATACTCTTCTCGTTTCCGGCATCAGCGCGCAACGCACCGGCCCCATCATGTTAGCCCGCCACTAAATAACAACTAGGATAGAGGGTCAAACCTCAATTTGCTCTATTTTGCAACACACCCACCCGCTCAGGCTGGTTAACATAGAGCGTGTGGTACGGACGGCCGGGCTTGAACCGGCAAGGCCCGAAGGCCGACAGATTTTAAGTCTGTTGCGTTTACCAATTTCGCCACGCCCGCAGATCGCCCCTAAATGCCCCCGCTTGGCGCGAAGTGCAAGCCTCAAAGCGACGAGTTTGCTAGCTCGTCTGGCCGCGCCCGCGCGCGGTGACCTGTTTGCGGGCCGCTTCGACACTTTCAGCGGTCACAGACGCGGCATGTTCAGCCGAGCGTTTGATCTCCATTTCGAGCGCATCTCCAAAGCCGATCGCCAATCCGTCATCGATCACCGCTTTGTAATTTTTCAACAGGTCCGGATCACAAGAACACATATCATGCCCCAGCTTCAGCGCCGCAGGAACAAGCTCGACCGGCGCGTAAACGCGGTTCACAAGGCCCCAGCGCTCGGCTGTCTCGGCGTCAAGGAAATTACCAGTGAAGGACAGCTCCTTGGCCCGGCTCGTTCCAATCAGGCGTGAAAGTTTCTGGGACAAGCCCCACCCGGGCATAATGCCGACCCGCGCATGCGTATCGGCAAATTTCGCCTCGGTTGACGCCAGCAAGACATCGCACATCAACGCCAGTTCAAACCCGCCCGTAATCGCAAATCCGTTGATCGCACCTATGATCGGCCACGGATAAGCACCCAGCGCCCGCGCAATGTCGATATCGCCGCCATCAGCGCCCAATGCAAAGCCAGTCTCGCCCGCTTCCTTCAGATCAACGCCCGCGGTAAAGGCGCGCCCCTCACCCGTCAGCACCACGGCCCGCACTGTATCGTCCGTCGCGAGCTCGCCAAATATGCGCACCAATTCTGCCCGCAGAGCACGGCTCAGCGCATTGAGGGCATCTGGTCTATTGAGCGTTACAAGTGCCACAGCATCGTGCTTCTCGACGCGAATTATATCAGTCATTCGTTTTCTCCCGACGCGCAGCCGACCGCCGCATCCAGGCGATCATAATCAGCAATAAAAGCAAAATTATGCCCGTCATCAATCCACCGAATTTCAAGGGGGTGACAATATCCTTGACCAGCAAAACCTCTGCAGGCCGCCCCCAGAGCGCCATTGCCTGAGCGATGTTCTCAATAAAATCAACGACCAATGTGAATGTTATAGGCAGCAAAGCCCAAAGCCGCCACTTGCCAGCCAGCCGAGCCGACAGGCCGCCAATCGCACCAAAATAGGAAACTGGATAAAGGGTATCAAGCAGAACTGTGCCGCGAAAATGGGCTTGCTTTTGGTCTGGCGTCATCTCGACCAGTCGAATGATCGCATCATCACCATTCATCATCGTATCCAGCAATGGCCCACCAGAAGCCTGCTCGACAAAATAGAATCCCACGCCAATTAGAATGAAAGCAATAAAGAAGAACCAAAGCACCGGCGTGCGTGTCAGCCACCCCAAAAATCCGCCTTCCTGCATCTTTGTCTCTCCCTATTTTTCTGAACCCTGTAGCCGTTCCCAGCTAATCCCGATCTGTTCGAACAGCTGCTCCATACCGATCGCCGCGCGTTCGACTTGCTCGGCATCCTTGCCGCGCGCAACCAGTGTCACACCATGATCCTCGCGTGTCTTGAACCACGGATAAGACCCTATGGACACATCAGGCTCCGCCTTGGCCAGGACGCCAAGCAATTCGGCAAGTGTGCCTTCGGCCGCTCCAGCCCCGCGCACAGAAATGGAATGCACGACGGCGCCGCTTTCAAGCCGATGGCCAATATCTTCGAGCATCGCCCGCGCAATCGACGGAACACCGGCCAGCGTAAACACGTTCTCCATCTGGAAGCCCGGCGCACCCGACACCGGATTTTTAACCAATGTGGCTCCGTGCGGAATGCGTCCCATCCGGCGACGCGGCGCAGTAAACGGCATGCCGGCTGTTTCGTAACGTTCAGCCAGAATGGCCATTGCTTCCTCATGCTCGGAAATCCCGACGCCAAAGGCCGCCGCGATCGCATCGGCTGTGATGTCATCATGGGTTGGCCCGATCCCGCCTGTCGTAAACACATAGCGATACTTGACCCGCAAAGCGTTCACCGCCTCGACAATGTCGGCCTGCTCGTCGCTCACCGTCCGGCATTCTCGAACCTCGATACCAAGTGGAGCGAGGTAGCTTGCGACCTGCTGCAAGTTTATGTCCCGCGTCCGGCCAGACAGCAACTCGTCTCCAATCAGAAGAACAGCTGCGGTGGGGGAGGATTGCGGAACTGCTTGTTCGGTCAAATCTATTTCTCCATGGCTCCGTAGACATAGCCCGCAGACGTATCGCGGGTTTCAACCGGCTCTCCGCCTTGATCGAAAATCTGGATCATACCGATAAAATAGAAATCATTGGCAGGATCAACCCAGAACCATGTCCCCGCGGCGCCGCCCCAGAAATATGACCCTTGCGAATGGGGCGCTCCGGCCGCTTCCGGATCGGTCAACAGTCCAAGGTCGAGGCCAAAGCCGATACCTTCGCGAACTTCGCCGCGGTTCTGCCCAAGCGAGGATAGCTGCATCCCCTCCGGCAGAACATTGGTCCGCATCAATGCCACGGTCTCTGGTTCGAGCAGACGGGTGCCGTCAAGCTCGCCATCATTGAGCATCATTTGCGCGAAGGCCGCGTAATCATCCATCGTCGAAACAAGCCCGCCCCCGCCGCTTTCCATCGCTATCGTTTCTTTGCGGAACTGCACAGCCGGATACGGCACTGGCACAAGCTGCCCGGTCTCCGGGTGATAACCGTAAAGTTCGCTCAGCCGGTCATAATCCTCTGCTGGCGCATAGAAGCCTGTGTCGGTCATCCCAAGCGGCGTAAAAATACGCTCGTCCAGAAACGCGCCAAAGCTCTGGCCGGAGAGCTTTTCGACAATATAGCCCTGTATATCAACGGCCGCGCTATAGGCCCACGCCTCGCCAGGTTGAAACAAAAGCGGCACGTCGGCAACTTGCCCGATAAAGCTCTGCAAATCCGGAGAGCTTAAGATCGCCCGATCGCGAAACGCTGCATTTGCCGGATCTGTGCCAAACAGTCCATATGCAAATCCGGCCGTGTGGCTCATCAGTTCGCGCATGGTCGGCGCACGATTGACAGCAACCAGTTTAGGCGTCCCATCTTCATTAACCCCGTCGAGTACCTGCAAGCCCTCAAACTCCGGAATATGTCGTGTGACCGGATCATCAAGGCTGAACTTGCCGTCTTCCCACAGCATCATCATGGCCACACCTGTGATCGGCTTGGTCATGGAGTAGATTCGGTAAATTGTGTCATCGGCCACCGGCTTTTGCGCCTCCAGCCCAACAATCCCTGTTTTAAAATCACTTACAATTTCGCCGCCCTGCACGAGACGGGTATGAATGCTGTAGAGCTGACCGTCGGCCACGTATTGGCCCATGCGCGCCTCGAGCGCTGCAATACCCTCGTCTGTAAAGCCTGCCGGCGAGGACACCGCTGCCGCACTCGCGCTGGATGCACCCTGTGCCCCAGGATTGGCATTTCCTTGCGGATCACAGGCCGTCAGCGAAAGCGCCATGGCGGCAAGCAAGCTTACACCCATTGCGCAGGTCAATCCCGATGTTCTGATCATAGCGACATCCTTTGAGCGTGTTGGCTCCACCGTGACCTGCCACGCCGAAGGTGGCAAGCCCCGCTCGGCCACAACACGGCGTCAACACATCGGTTCAGGTGTTAGGCAGCCGCGTCAAAATAAGGGCGATCCCCAGCAATCGTAACCCGTTCCATAATCCGGACAGCCGGAAAATAGTCGCTGGCAGCATAGTGCTGGCAGGCCCGATTGTCCCAGAAGGCAATGGAGCCGGGCGCCCAGCGGAACCGGCAATGGCGCTCAGGCAACATGGCGGTCGCATAAAGCCGTTTTAGGAGTTTGTCGCTGGCCGCGCGGTCCATACCCTTAATGTAATCGGTGAAAGCCGTGTTGACATAAAGACTGCGCTCGCCGGTTTCAGGATGGGTTCTGACCACAGGATGCTCCTGAGGCGGAAACTGCTCGTGCAGCCGGCTCGCATCCTTGTTAAGCCGTTTGGCAAACACCCGTGCGATGTCATGCACCGCAACCATCTCGCACAATTCCTCCTGCAAGTCCTCGGGCAGGCTTTCAAGCGCCATTGTCATGTTCGAGAACAAGGTGTCTCCGCCAACCTCGGGGAGTTCGATCGCCCGTAAAATTGACCCCAGCGATGGCTCGGCCCGCCATGTCACATCCGAGTGCCAGAAATTTTCCTGACCGCGGCTGCCCGGACCATGAGCGATGCGCAAGACTTCAGGATCAGGCTGGTCTTTTGGCGTTGCGGGATGGATTTCCAGCGCTCCAAACTGCCGGGCAAAGGCAATATGCTGCTCGCGACTTATGTCCTGATCACGAAAAAAGACGACTTTATATTGAAGCAGCGCCGCGCGGATCTCTGCAATCAAATCATCATCGAAAGTGCTCAGGTCAACATCGAGAAGTTCCGCGCCGATGGCCGGTGACAATTGCCTAACCGTAAACCGGTTAAAAACCCTCTGATCGGCGATCACGTTCATGGCAAACTTCCTCCAGACAAAAGCCTAGAAGAAACATTCCGATATGACCAGACCTGCACCGTGTTCACACAAACACTAGAAATTCGTGCGATCTACTGCCAAAAGAGCAGATTAAGACTGTCTCCAGATACTGAAAGCCCTAGTTCGATGACAAATTCTGACCTCCTCCGCAGCATCTCTGGCGACATCCGCCTGCATACCGAGGAAGATTTCGAAGGTATGCGCAAGGCCGGTCGTCTGGTCGGACAATGCCTTGATATGCTTGTCGGTGAAGTTAAACCCGGCGTCACCACGGCCTATCTCGATAAATTGGTAGAGACTTTTGTTGCCGATCATGGCGCTTTGTCCGCAACCATCAATTATCGCGGATACCGGCATGCGTCCTGTATTTCGATCAATCATGTGATCTGCCACGGCATCCCCGCCGAGCGGCCGCTGCGCGAAGGCGATATCGCAAATATCGATGTAACCCTCATTCTGGACGGCTGGCATGGTGACCATTCGCGCATGTATGTTGCCGGAAAACCGAAACGGAAAGCCGAACGGCTGATGGATGTCACCTATGAGGCCCTTATGGCGGGCATTGCCGCGGTCAAACCCGGTGCGCATTTTGGCGATATTGGCGGGGCGATCTCGGCCATAGCGCGCAAGCATCGCTACGCGGTTGTCGACGAGTTTTGCGGGCATGGTCTTGGGCGGCTCTTTCATGACAATCCTAATGTGATCCATTCTGCGGCAGCGGGCACGGGGCCCGTCATGGAAAAAGGCATGTTCTTTACAATCGAGCCCATGCTCAATATTGGCCGCGCCAGTCATAGCTTGCTGGCCGATGGCTGGACGGCAGTGACCAAAGACCGCGAACTGTCGGCACAATTCGAGCACTCCGTCGGCGTCACCGATACAGGCGCGGAAATCTTTACGAAGTCTCCGGCAGGCTATGATGTGCCCTATCGGGTCGAGACCTAGTTTCAAGTCTAGCCCTGACATCGATCAACGCAATCGACTCAATCGTGAATGGTGTTTAGACTTACGCGCCTATGAGCGCTAATGATTCCAAACCGAAACCGCATTGGCTTGGCCACCGCGACAGATTACGCCGCAAGCTGATCGAACGCAGTGCCTCGGCGCTTGAAGACTATGAACTTCTGGAGACCCTGCTCTTTGCCTTCTTGCCGAGACGGGACGTGAAGCCGGTTGCCAAAGACCTGCTTAAACGATTCGGTTCTCTTTCGGCTCTGTTGGCTGCAGACCCCCTTGATATCGCAGACACAAAAGGCATGGGCGAAACCTCGGCGGCATATTTGAAAGCCGCCTATGAATTGTCCAATCGCGCTGCCCTTGAAGAGATCGCAGCCAAACCGGTGATCTCCTCATGGACCGCGCTTTTGACTTATATCCGCTCACAGCTGCAACATGAAACACGCGAGCAGTTCCGGGTGCTGTTTCTCGACCGCAAGAACCAACTCCTCAAAGACGAAATCATGAGCAGCGGCACTGTTGATCAGGCGGCCGTCTATCCGCGCGAGATTGCGCGCCGTGCACTCGAATTGGCCGCGTCTTCGCTCATCCTTGTGCACAATCATCCGTCCGGTGACACCACCCCCTCGCGCGCCGATATCGACCTCACTCGGGAATTGATCGACGCCCTACAGGCTTTGGACATATCAATCCATGACCATTTGATTGTCGGCACGGGCGGCGTCACAAGTTTCAAAACCACCGGTTTAATCTAGAGTCAGATCGACCGCTATTGACGCAGGGGCAACAGATGATTGCATCAGACTCGCTCTTGCGCTCGTCCAGTTTGTCCTTACCGTGAAGCAAGACTGTTTTGTGAGGTACCGTAAGATGTACCCGCAGCCGGAGGAATGACGATTGAGTACGACAACACCTGACACGACCGTGGCCGCATCGACCGGCCATCTGACCGGTTATGGCAGCAAGAAATACCGCACCTATGTGTTGCTCGTCCTCATGGTCGTTTACACGCTCAACTTTATTGACCGCAATCTGGTCGGCGTGCTGGCCGAGCCTATCATTACAAGTTTCGGTCTTACCGATACGCAATTCGGATTTCTGGCCGGATGGCCTTTTGCTATTTTCTATGCCGTCCTTGGCCTGCCCATCGCAATGGCGGCCGACCGCTTCAATCGGGTCCAGATTATCTCCGCCTGCATTATTCTATGGTCGGTCATGACAGCGCTTTGCGGGATCGCCGTCGGCTTTCTGACCTTGGTCCTCTTCCGTATCGGCGTCGCCATTGGAGAAGCAGGATGCACGCCGCCGGCCAATTCGATCATCGGCGACTATTATCCGGCAAAACACAGAGCCACAGCGCTCGGCATCTATTCAATGGGGGTCACGCTCGGCGGGGTGCTGGCCTTCCTGTTCGGGGGACCGTTGGCAGATATGCAAGGGGCGACCTTCGGCAACTGGCTTGGCAGCATCGGACTTGGCGGTTTGTTTTCAGGAATAGACTGGGCCAATGTCGAAGGCTGGCGCATCGCCTTTATTGTCATTGGCGCACCGGGCGTCCTGATTGCGCTCCTTTTGCTTCTGACCGTCAAAGAGCCTCCCAGAGGGTATTCCGACCCGCCAGATGCTGCAAAACTGGATAAGGCTTCAGCGCGTGAAACGCTCAAAGAACTCGCAGGAAAGCCAACCTTCTGGTGGATGGCCATTGGCGCAGCCCTTGTCGCCTTTGTCGGATATGGATTGTTTACATTCCAGATTCCATTCCTGGTCCGCGAGCATGGGCTGAGTGTCCGCGATGCTTCGGTATATTATGGCGCTCCGCTTGCTGCGCTCGCCGCAGCCGGCACGTTTCTGGGCGGGTATATTACAGACAAGATGACCAAATACTCTCCGCGCGCGGTGGCCTGGGTGCCTGCAATTGGCTTGCTGATCGCCGTCCCGTTCTACATCGGGGCCTTTTATTCCAAAAACCTGCCAATGGTCTTCGGACTATGGGCTGTGGCCGGCATGTGCCATTACGCCTATCTCGGTGCGCAATTCAATATTGGACAAGGTGTCGTGTCGGCCCGCTCGCGCGCCACCGCCATCGCTATCCTCCTGATTATCGTTTCGATTGTTGGCAATGGCATCGGGCCGCAATTTGTTGGCGTGATGAGTGACCTGTTCACGAATGCACAATTCTCGCAAATCGAAGATCTCACTCGCGCCATCTGCAGGTCTGCCGATGGCCTAAGCGCCACGCAATTGGACCAGTGCGCCACAGCGCGGTCCACAGGGCTCAAGCAGGCCATATCAGTTACAACCCTCTGGTTCCTTGTGGCTGCGTTTTGCTTCTACATGTCGTCCCGAACGCTCAAACGCGACTTTGTTGCAAAGGTGGCATAATACATGACCTTATCGTCTGACACAGTTTCATCCCCAACTTCCGAGACAACAGAAGGCTACGGCTCAAAGGGCTACCGCACCTATGTGCTGATCGCACTGATCGTCGTCTACACTTTCAACTTTATCGACCGCACACTGATTGGCGTGCTCGGCGAGCCGATCCGGGAAACCTTCGGCCTCTCTGATACGCAGATCGGCCTTCTGTCGGGCCTTGCCTTCGCCACTCTATACACTCTGCTCGGCATCCCATTTGCCATGCTCGCTGAACGCAAAAGCCGGACATGGATCATCTCGGTTGCCATGGCGGCCTGGAGCGCGATGACGGTCGCCTGCGGCATGGCGCAGACCACGCTGCAATTTGCCCTTGCCCGCGTTGGCGTTGGCATTGGGGAGGCAGGCTGCTCGCCGCCCTCCCACTCGCTCATCTCCGACTATTTCCCACCAGAGAAGCGCTCATCCGCGCTTGGTATCTTCGCCCTTGGCATTCCAATCGGGTCCATGCTGGCCGCTGTTGGCGGCGCATGGATTGCTGACCAAGAGGGCCTTAACTGGCGCGACGCCTTCATCTGGATGGGCCTGCCCGGTGTCATCGGCGCGGTCCTATTCAAAATGACGGTCAAAGAACCACCGAGAGGGTATTCCGATCCGGGCGGCGCAGCAGCGGCCGCGCAGCGCCAAATGCCATCGCCGTTTAAAGTCTTCGGCATTGTCGGCAGGAATTGGAGCTTTTGGCATGTCTCGATGGGCGGCGCGATCGCCTCCTTTGTGGGCTATGGCGTTGGTCAGTTCATTGCGCCTTACTGGATACGCGTACATGGGCTCTCGCTCTTTGATGCCGCCTTGCTTTATGGCGGGCTACTCGGCATCGCCGCGGGCATTGGCACAATCGGATCTGGCATTGTCGCAGATAAAGTCCGCGCCCGGCATCCCAATTCCGACAGCTGGCTCCCGGCGCTATGCCTGTCTCTGTGCGTTCCCTTCGCCATATTTGGCTACAACACAATCGGTTTCTCGGAAGGCGCAACAGCCATCTGGCTGGCCATTCCCGCGCTCGCGGTCGCTGCTATCCTGCGCTACACCTATCTTGCGCCCATGTTCTCCGTTACCCAGAAACTGGTCGAGCCGAGAATGCGCGCAACCGCCGCCGCACTCATGCTGTTTGTCGTCAACCTCATCGGCTATGGTGCTGGCCCGCCCGCCATTGGTGCCATTTCAGACAGTTTCACCAAGCGCACACTGATCAGCCTCGACGCCCCGGTCACCGCATCCGAATGCGGCCAGATCGAGTCCGCCCTGAAAGCCACCCGTGACGGCACTGAAAAAGCCATCTCGGGTGAAGCGCTTGCGACAGCTACAGAAACCAACGTCAATTTCTGCGCACCTGCCCGAAAAGCCGGTGTCCGTTGGGGAATCTCAATCGGCCTTCTCTTCCTGTTCTGGGCTGCCTTCCACTTCCTGATGCTCGGCCGTACCATGAAAAACGATCTCTGGACGCCGGAGAAAGATGCCGCTACCAGCTAATCCATGGCTGTTTAC
>CAZXXY010000007.1:0-30993 GCA_964644755.1 uncultured Hyphomonas sp.
CACCGGTTGCAACTTGGCGATCAATGCCGGGGATTTTATCGGCTTCGTTTTTCGGGCCGGTAATGGTGCAGCCAGTTGCTTCTTTGATTGCGAGATTGCCGCCAGCATGGTCGGGATGCCAGTGCGTGTTCCAGATTTGGGTGATCGTCCAGCCCTTAAGTTCTGCCTGTTTGAGGTATTCCGAGGCATCGGGCGTGTCGATGGCAGCGGTTTCGCCCGAAACCGGATCATGGGCCAAAAAGCCATAATTATCGGAAAGACAGGGAAATTGGTGTATCTTTAGCATTTGAGGCCTCTTTGCGCGCATGCAGGTTGGGGGCAAACATTGGGAACGGCAGGCTAGCACAAGGAAATCCATGCGTCAGGATGTAACCACTCTGGAAGCGTTTTATACCAGTCCTCTCGGGCAAGCGGCGGCAAAGACCCTGTCTGTGCGGATGCAATCCTTGTGGGGGGCGTGTCGTGATGAGCAGGTTCTGGGACTGGGATTTGCGACGCCTCTGCTCGACCGGATCGGGGCGGCAGCGCAAGTGCGGGTTGCTGCCATGCCTGCAGCTCAGGGGGCGCTGACATGGGCGCCGACACCGAGTGGTGTGGCCACGGTTCTGTGTGATGAAACCCGTCTGCCGTTTCGGGATGGTCTGTTTTCACGGATTGTGGTGATGCATGGTCTTGAAGAGTCTTACGCCCCCGAGGAGGTTTTGCGCGAATTGTGGAGAGTGATGGCGCCCGAGGGGAGGTTGATCGTAATCGCTGCCAATCGTCTGGGATTGTGGGCACGGTCGGAAGCGACGCCATTTGGTCATGGTCGGCCCTGGACGCGCGGACAATTGGCGCGATCCCTGAACGACGCCATGTTCCAGACGACCGCATGGACACATGGTTTGCATATGCCGCCAACAGGGTGGAATCCGGTCTTGGCCCTTCATGAGAGCTGGGAAAAAGTCGGCGAGCGGGTCTCGGCGATGATGGGGGGGGTTGTTTTGATCGAGGCGACGAAGCGACTGTATGTAACCCCGCGCGGTGAAAAAATCAGCTTTTCACCGATCAAAGCGGTTCGGGCGACCAAAGGTTTGGCGGGGCGTGCCCAAAAATGAGGCTGTTTTGCTGCGGACGGGCAATATCCGGCGTGCTACATTGACCTCGGGAGGCTTCACCGCCAAGTTCAGGCTACTGGATGAGGGAAAATGATATGAAACTCGTAACCGCAATATTTAAACCCAGCCGTCTCGATGCGGTGATCGATGCGCTTGCAGCTGCAGGTTCCTCCGGTCTGACCGTTTCCGAAGTGCGCGGCTATGGACGTCAACAAGGTAAAACGGAAGTCTATCGCGGCGCAGAATACGAAGTGCGCTTGCTCCCCAAAGTGCAAGTCGATGTGGCCTGCTCGGATGAGGCGGCGGAGCGGATTGCAGAAGCGATCATCGGAGCTGCAAACACAGAGACCATCGGGGACGGCAAAATCTTCATTCGCCAGCTTGATACTGTGATCCGTATTCGTACCGGCGAGCGCGACGAGCAGGCCGTGTCGGTTTAAGCATATGGCCGGTTGCGGCGGCCTAGGCGCACTTTTTTGCTTCCGCCAGCTTTAAGCAGCGATTTAATTCTGCGAGCATAGCATTATAGTTCACCGGCTTTGCGAGATAGCCGTCCATGCCCATCGCGATATATTTGTCACGGTCACCCGCCATGGCATTGGCTGTCAGGGCGATCACCGGTAAGTGCCGGTGCGCCTTGCTGGTCCTGATGGCTCTAACCGTCTCCGGGCCATCCATGATTGGCATATGAATATCCAGAAGTATGGCGTCGAAATCTGCGGTTTCAAGGGCTTCGAGTGCCTTGCGCCCATTCTCCGCCTCTTGCAGTAAAATGTCGCTTTCTTCCAGCATTGCGCAAATGACGCGGCGGTTGATGATATTATCATCGACAACAAGAATGTTCTTGTTGGTCAGAGAGAAGGGGACGGCCGGGGCTGGCGGTTTGACTGAAGCTGGACGCTGAGCGGCAATGTCATCGTCTGATTTCAGATTTTGTTGCGGCGGCGTGCTGGCATTGTCAGCCTTAGGCACAATCGTTTCCACATTGGCCGTGTCATAGGAGAGGCTTGTGCCCGGCAAGGCTGCCAGAAAGGAAAAAATAAAGACAGAACCTTTTCCAACCTGGCTGCTGACGGTGATGTCACCCCCCATCATGCGTGCCAGCGAGCGCGTTACAGAAAGTCCCAGGCCGGTGCCGCCATATTTGCGACTGGTCGAACCGTCCGCCTGCTGAAATTCTGCAAAAATACTGTCGTGTTTTTCGTCGGAGATACCGATGCCTGTGTCCGAGACAAATATTTTCACCGCATGCAGGTTGCCCGGGCGCGGTTCAGCGGTCACCATAACCGTCACAGCGCCTTGCTCTGTAAATTTCATCGCATTTGAAAGAAGGTTGGATACGCATTGGCGAACACGCACCGGGTCCAGTTCAAGCGAGGCTGGCACGCTGGGGTCAACAAAAAGCTGGAAGGCGATACCGCTTTCAGAGGCGATAGGTTCGAACAGTTTTTGAACGCTGCGAAGCTTATGTCTGAGGTCACAAGAGATGGGGGAGATGTCGAGTTGCCCCGCTTCGATCTTGGAGAGATCAAGAATATCATTCAGCAGGGACATCAAGGCATTGCCTGATTCCAAAATCGTATTGATCTGTTCGGTTTGCGCATTATCCAGCCGGCTGCGCGCGAGAACTTGCGCCATGCCGATAACGCCGTTTAGGGGCGTGCGGATCTCATGGCTCATATTGGCAAGAAATTCGGATTTCATTCTGGAAGCCGTTTCGGCTTGTTTGGCTGCGTCTTCCAATTGACGTGAAATCGCGCGTTCGTTGCCGACATCGCGCAGCATAACAACGAAGTGGCGCGCGCCTGTTTTGGGAGATTTGAACTCGATGACGTTTGAGGCGTACAAGACTTTCTCATTGTCGCGTGTGCGGTAGAGAATGTCTGTTGATGTGATGCTGTCAAAATCGCCGTTAACGACCTGGGCGCCGCTTTTGAGTGCCTGCTCGCGGCCTTCCGGATGGATGAAGGAAAAACCAGGTTTGCCGATGACTTCATCAAGTGACCAGCCAAGGCGGCTCAGAAAGGATCGGTTGGCATAATAGAGCAAACCTTCTGTGTCGACGATAACGGTCGCGATCGGGCTCTGTTCGACGGATTCGCGGAAAAATAGCAGCTTTTCGGAGGGGTCGTTGGCTTGTACGATGAGCTGCGTTGTATCATGAGCGACAAGTGTGCACGTGTCGCCAATGGGCGCGATGCCAAGAAAGAAGCTGCGACCGTTCAGCGGGCCTTCACTATAGCCAATCTCGGTCACCTGCTCGACATAGGATTGAGTCTCGGTGGCTTCTTTGAGCATCTCGAAGAGGATATTATGGCGAAAAATGCTGGACAATTCTTTCATGGAATGTCCGATAACGTCATCATATTCGCGGCGCAGAATGGCGATGCCAAAGGCGTTCACGTCCAACCAGACAAAGTCCTCGATTTCATTGTCACTATTGCGAATTGCGCGCAGCTCTCCCGCGGCAACCGGTAATCGATTTAAAAGCGAGTTTTCCATATGCTTGCCCTGTTTCTAAGGGTTTTTTTAAAATCTAATTGTTAATTCCCCGCAAAGATACGTTAAGTTGTGCAATGTGAGGCTGGTCTATGTGAGGCCGGTCTATGCGCTCAGCCAATGTGCGTCATGATGCGGCGTGCTCTACATTTGAACCAAGCGCTTGATGCAAGTCGTCAAGAATATCACCTACATCTTCGAGACCGACAGAGAGACGCACAAGGCCTTCTGAGATGCCGTGGACCGCACGTTCTTCGGGGGTGTAGGTTGAATGGGTCATGCTGGCGGGGTGCTGGATCAGGGTTTCAGCATCACCCAGAGAGACTGCCCGTCTGATGAGGCCCAGCCGGTTCATCATGTTAATGCCCGCGCTATAGCCGCCTTTAAGTTCAAGTGCGATCATGCCGCCAAACCCGCTCATCTGCTTCTTGGCGAGGTCATGCTGGGCGAAGTCCTCCAATCCGGGATAGTGAACGCGGTAAACCGCTGGGTGCGCCTCAAGCATTTCGGCAACGCGCTGGGCATTCTTGGCATGACGCTCGACGCGCAGGGCGAGCGTTTTTAACCCGCGTAGAACGAGCATCGCATTGAAGGGCGCCATGACTGAGCCGGTCATATCCTTGACGCCGACCATGCGGACTTCGGCCATATCTTCGGCTGAGCCGATGGCAAGGCCAGCGACAAGGTCGCCATGCCCGCCAAGATATTTTGTTGCAGAGTGGACGACGATGTCGGCCCCGAATGAGAGCGGCCGGGTTTGAACGGGGGTCGCATATGTATTGTCAACCACCGTGCGTGCGCCGAATTTTTTGGCAATCGCGCTAATCGCTTCAATGTCGACAAGACGCATATTCGGATTGGCTGGCGTTTCGAAATAAACGATTTTGGTTTGGTCGCTGATCGCCGTTTGCAGCGCCAGCGGATTGGTCAAATCTATATGCGTGACCTTGATACCAAACCGCGTCAGCCCGTCCCGCATGAACGCAAATGTGCAGCCGTAAAGTGTCTTGTCCGTGATGATCTCATCACCTGCCTGCAAAAAACTCCACATCACTGATGTTATCGCGCCCATGCCTGAGGCCATCGCGACAGCAGCCTCGCCATCCTCTAATGCGGCCATTCGGGTTTCGAGCAAAGCAACCGTTGGATTGGAAATGCGTGAATAGATATGGCCCGGCGCATCACCGGCAAACCGGGCACCGCCTTGTTCAGCTGTCTCGAAGGCGAAGGTCGAGGTTAGATGCAAAGGCGGGGTGAGGGCGCCTTGCTCGTCAATGGGATCATAGCCGTGATGAATTGCGCGGGTTGAAAAGCCCTTATCGAGCATATTTTCCATAATCTAAGCCTTTTTGAATTCGTCCCCGCAGCGTAACAGGTTTCTAGCCGCATGAGTTTGCTAAACAGGAAGAAATTGGTGTCAATTTTAGTGGAATCAGCTAATATTCCCCATATGGACAGCAAAGATCACCAAATCATCGCCGAATTGCAGGCAAATGGCCGGCTGACAAATCAGGAATTGGCAGACCGGGTAAACCTCTCTCCCTCGCCATGTTCGAGGCGGGTGCGTCTGCTCGAAGAAGCTGGTGTTATCCTGGGCTATAAGGCGGTCGTTGATCAGAAGGCGCTGGGCCTGCCGATTACTGCATTTATCCGTATCAAGCTCGATCGCCATGATGATGAAACCGTCACGCGCGTCGAGGAGCAGATCGGAAATATGCCAGAAGTCATTGATCTGTGGCTCATGACTGGCCGTTGGGATTATCAGTTGCGGGTCCTGGCGGCTGATCTTGAGGCGTATGAAGGTTTTGTACGCGGAAAACTACACAGATTGGCCGGTATTTCGGCTATTGATACGAGCTTTGCCTATGGCTGTGTCCGTCAATCCAACATTGTTAGTATAGCACCACAAGTAAAATCCTAACGGCGCATGCTGTAATGAATATTGGCTATCATAGAGCATCACTCTGGATAGGGTTAAATTTAGATATCGGTTTAAATCTATATATTCAGGCTATGTTGAAGCTTCCAATATACTTCCTGCGGACGAGAACCCGTAAAGGGCAGGCAAACGAGGGTAGTATGTTTTGTAGCAAGCTTGGCCGGGCCTTGGGTGAGGACGGAAATGTAGCAATTTTGTCAGCAATCATTGCGCCGACACTGATATTGTTGGCGTTCGGAGGATTGCAGGTAAAAAATGCTGTAGCGCTTCAAGGCGAATCGCAGGGTGCGCTTGATTCAGCGGTGCTTGCCGTCGTCTTGGAGATGGGAGCGGGGGCGACACAGAATGAAGCGCGCGCCGCAGGTAATATCGCGTTCGCAGCGAATATTAAGGCCGGTGGCGAGGGACTGGACCCGACTATTGCTCCCACGTATTCCATTTCGGTCAATGGCGACGATGTTCGGGTCGACGGCAAATATACAAGTCCAATCGATTTCCCGCTCAGTGGTATTTTGGGTCTTCCGAGTCACCAGATATCTGTCGGCAGTTCCAGCTTTGTGTCGGTGCCACGTGACGAGGTCACGCTGGTTCTTGATGTTTCCATCTCTATGCAGGGAACGCCTTTCGATGCGATGAAAGCTGCGGCTTCAGACTTCATCCAGACGATTGCACCCTTCGAGCCGACGGGAAACGCTTACCGGCTGGTCAGTCTTGTGCCATTTGCGAACCGCGTGAACCTTGGTCCTGAACATGTCACCATCCTTGCGCCCGAAACACCCGAATTTCCAAATTCTCTATATGCGGGCTGCGTTCGGCCCGAGTCATTTGATGAGCAAGCGAGCGATAGCGATTTGAATTTCAATAATTTGCGTCCTTTCGCGCAACATTTCGATCCCGTTTCGAACATTCCTTTCTGTCCGGGCAAAAACTCCCGTGTCGTTCTTGCGTCCGGGAATGAGACCGAACTCCTCGACCATATTGACAAACTTGAACTTTCATTGGGGACGGCGACCGACCATGCCTTGTCCTGGGGCTGGCGTACTTTGTCGCCCGAATGGCGGTTTCGGCTTGATATGCTGACCGGTTTCCCGCGTCCTTATGTTCCGCGGAACAGTAAAACCTTGATTTTGTTGACTGACGGAAGAGTGACCGGTCAGAACTATGTGCCAGATGGTGCTGGAGGCGAAGTTTTGATGCCGCGTGACAATGCTGATGGGGTTGCTGCATTCTTGAAGGTTTGTGAGGAAATCGAGGCTCAAGGCACGATTACAGTCTACACTGTCGGATTTAACTTATCTGCAACTGATACTGTAGTGCGGGATGCCCTGATCGATTGCGCAACGCCGGACGGCCAATATTTTGATTCCTCTGTTGCGACTGTTTCTGGTGTCTTTGGTGTCATCGCCGCTGACATCAATTCGGCCCGGCTCATAGAATAACGCTCTCCTCGCTTGCCATGTGTCGTTGGCGGTTGCAGAGATCGAGGGCAAGTCTTGATAGGATGTTCCGGTTTCCCCGGCCGTTAGCATTTTGCCCATCTATGTCTTGCCCATTTAGGGATTAAACCACGACTAAGCACTTTGCCGCTTTCCCCGCCACGCAAGCGGCGCTATATCCGGCGCATGACAATTTCACGCGACAAAATCCGCAATTTCTCGATCATTGCCCATATCGATCATGGCAAGTCCACTTTGGCGGATCGGCTGATCCAGCATTGCGGCGGGCTTACGGACAGGGAAATGTCCGAACAGGTTCTCGACAATATGGATATCGAGAAAGAACGCGGGATTACGATCAAAGCGCAAACTGTCCGGCTGGAGTATAAGGCGAAGGACGGAGAGCAATATGTGCTCAACCTGATGGATACGCCCGGGCATGTCGATTTCTCCTATGAGGTCTCGCGCTGTCTGGCCGCTTGCGAAGGCTCTTTGCTTGTTGTTGACGCGTCTCAGGGCGTCGAGGCGCAGACTTTGGCAAATGTCTATCAGGCGATTGACCAGAACCACGAGATTGTTCCGGTGCTCAATAAGGTGGACCTGCCTGCGGCAGATATAGACCGTGTGGCCGCTCAAATTGAAGATGTCATCGGGCTTGATGCGTCGGGCGCGATCATGACATCGGCGAAAACGGGCATCGGCATTGAAGATGTGCTTGAGGCTGTGGTCGAGCAATTGCCGCCGCCGCATCTGGGAGATGCCGGCGCGCCGCTGAAAGTGTCTCTCGTGGATGCTTATTACGACCCCTATCTCGGCGTCGTCGTGATCGTGCGCGTCGTCGATGGCACACTCAAAAAGAAGCAGAAAATCCGGATGATGAAGACCGGAAGTACTTATGAGATCGATAATGTCGGTATTTTCGGGCCGAAGCCGATCAATGTCGATGCGTTGGGACCGGGGGAGGTTGGTTTCCTTGTCGCATCGATCAAGGATGTTGCCGATTGTTCTGTCGGGGACACCATTACCGAGGACAAACGCCCCTGCGACCAGCCGCTTGCAGGATATAAGGATGTCCAACCCGTTGTGTTCTGCGGATTGTTCCCGATGGATGCCTCGGATTTCGATGATTTGCGAGCAGCGATGGGCAAACTCAGGCTTAACGATGCCAGCTTCAGTTGGGAGATGGAGACAAGTGCGGCGCTTGGTATGGGCTTCCGTTGCGGTTTTCTAGGGCTGCTACACCTCGAAATTATTCAGGAGCGTCTCAGCCGGGAATTCGATCTCGATCTGATCGCGACGGCGCCAAGTGTTGTCTATGAAATGACGATGACAGACGGCACGGACATCGAGCTGCACAATCCCTCAGATATGCCTGATGTGGTCAAAGTTGCCGAAATTCGCGAACCGTGGATCGAAGCAACCATTTTCACGCCGGACGAATATCTTGGCGGGGTGCTCAAGCTTTGTCAGGACAGGCGCGGCATTCAGAAAGAAATGACTTATGCGGGCACGCGGGCCATGGTGCAGTATGAGCTGCCGCTCAATGAGGTCGTTTTCGACTTTTATGACCGGCTCAAATCCATTTCCAAAGGCTATGCGAGCTTTGACTATGAATTGATCGGGCACCGGGCGGAAAACCTTGTGAAGATGAGTATTCTGGTCAATGAAGAGCCGGTTGATGCGCTGGCCATGCTGGTCCATCGTGACCGTGCGGAATCGCGCGGGCGGCAGATGTGTGAGCGGCTCAAAGACCTGATCCCGCGCCAGATGTTCAAAATTCCGGTGCAGGCTGCGATCGGCGCGAAAGTTATCGCACGTGAGACCATCTCTGCCATGCGCAAGGATGTGACCGCAAAATGCTATGGGGGCGATGCCAGCCGCAAGCGGAAACTGCTTGATAAGCAGAAGGCCGGTAAGAAACGCATGCGCCAGTTTGGTAAAGTTGAAATCCCGCAAGAGGCCTTTGTTGCGGCCTTGCGGATGGATGGGGACTAAGCCAGGATTGTTTCGGTGGCGAAATAGTTAATGCGCCGATATACCTGCCACTGTTACAGATTGGAAGGTAAATTGTCGCAATCTATTACGCTGGACGCGCTGCAAGAGCAGCACTTTGACTGGTTGCTACAGATTGAAGCTGCGGCCCGACGCGAAGGGTTTATCCGGGGAAATGACAGGGCGGGACATGCGGCTTTCTTTGCGCAGGCTGACAGTCTCTATTTGCGAATTATGTGCGCTGGCGAACCGGCCGGTTATGTCATTTTGAGCGGGTTTTCCGGACCTGATAAGGTCATAGAACTTGGCCGTATTGTCATTGATGAGGCTTTTCGCGGGATTGGCCAGATGGCGCTAAAAGCCATAATTGCCCGCATTTTCGCGGACCCCGAAATTCACAAAATCTGGCTTGATACGCTCGACCATAATCTCAAAGGGCAGCATATTTACACGAAATTGGGGTTCACATTAGAGGGGCGTTTGCGCGAGGCGTTTCTGATGAATGACCGCCGTCATGATATGCTGATTTACGGCCTTTTGCGCGAAGAATGGCTAGCGCAAGGGACCGGCTCGCTATTGGCCGCCAATCCAGTAACCAAGTCCGAACAGGATGGTTAACAAGACAGCCCAAACGGCATAATTGATCTTCTGTTGGCGTTCGACGGCTTTTTGCGCGAGCCAACGGCGGGGGCGGACCCCTTTCCAGGCAAACACGATTTGGGCCGACAGAAGCGCACAAACGACGTTGAGCGCGACGAGAATGGCCGCTGCGGCGGCTTCTGTGTATTGCCCCTCGCCCAGATACATCGCTGACGCAGCAGATGGCGGGAGCAAGGCGACTGCGACCATGACGCCGACCAATGTCGATGACAGGCCACCCGTCATCGAAAGGGCCGCCGCAGCGCCTGAGGCCAGCGCGAGAGCGACAATTTCCGGCGAGATGATGGTTCTGGCGATCAATTCCTCGCTTTCGAGGTTGATCGGGAAAACAATGGCAAGCACCAATACGGTGACAAATCCTATCCCGACGCCAACGCATGCGGTCATGGCGGATTTACGCATCAGGTCGGTGGAGCCGAGTGCCGAGCCAAGGGAAAATCCCAAAATTGGACCCAGCAAAGGCGCAATCACCATTGCGGCGATCACCACGGCCACGCTGTCTCCGTTTAGTCCGATAGCTGCCACAACCGCCGACAAGACGGTGAGGACAATGAAATCTGTATTCAGGCGGCTATCTTTGGAAACCTGCTCGAAAAGCACCTCGCGCATGGCGACGTCCTTATCTTTTGGTTTGCTGGCGGGTTTGTCGGTTTCGTCTTCAATGGTCAGACGGGGCAAGGTCGCTTCGACATCCATCAAGACCAGCCGCCAGTCATCTTCGGACGCAAACAGGCTTTGCAGCGCGTCCATCAAGGTCTGGCCGGCGCCGTCTTCGAGCAGGATCTGGGCTGTCGCATTGGTGCCGCTGGGTTCTTCTTCGCGGCTCCAGTCGAGCGGGTCAGACCCATCAATGGCGCGGTGGACGCTATCAGCGTGGCTGGTGGGGTAAGTCAGACGGATGAGTTTCATGAGCACAAGGCATAAGCCGCTCCGTGCCTATGTGCAATATAGCGATCTTATGGCTGCCAGACGGGTATGACTTGATGGCCTCGCGGCACTACTCTTCGGTATTACGGCCAAAGTTGACGGTATCGGAGTCTTCCCCGGCTTCAAGGATGGCTTTGCGAATGCCCCGCGCGCGGGTGAATTCGGCAAACAGGGTTTCACCATCGCCATACCGTATCGCTCTTTGCAGCGCGGCGAGGTCTTCGGAGAAGCGTCCAAGGGTCTCCAGAACGGCTGTTTTATTGCTCAAGAAGACATCGCGCCACATGGTCGGGTCAGACGCGGCGATGCGTGTGAAGTCGCGGAAACCGCCAGCGGAATATTTGACCACCTGTCCGTCATCGACTGTTTCCATATCATAGGCGGTCGAGACGATATTGTAGGCGATGAGGTGGGGCAGATGAGAGGTGATCGCCAAAACGCGATCATGCTGGACTGCATCCATGATTTCGACTTTAGATCCTAGCTGTTCCCAGAAGTTCGAAAGCTGTTTGATATAGGCTGGGTTTTTCTTTTGTACTTCGGTATCCGGGGTCAGAATACACCATGCGCCTTCGAAAAGTGAAGCAAATCCGGCTTCCGGCCCGGATTTTTCGGTGCCGGCAATCGGGTGTCCGGGGATCAGATGCACGTCCTTAGGACAGTGCTCGGCCATAGCGTCGCGGGCGTTTGCTTTAACGGACCCGACATCAGTAAGAATCGCACCTGCCTTCAACGCAGGCGCAATCGCTTCAGTCGCGGCCCCGAGCGCCCCGACCGGTACGCATAGGATAACGCAGTCCGCATTTTGAACCGCCTCCTGTGCGCTCTGGCAAACCGTGCCCAGTTCAAGCGCTTTTGCCTGCCTGCACACATTGGTGTCCGTATCGAAAAGTGTCACGTTTGCTGCTGCGCCGGTCTGTCCGGCTGCTCGGGCAATCGACGCACCGATCAATCCTGTGCCGATAATGGCAAGCTGGTCGAAGAGCGGTTGGGGCATGGTTTAGCCTGCTTTGAAGGCCTTGAAGGCGGCCAGAACATCATTATCGGCTTCGACGGTCCCAAAAGAGAGGCGGAGGCAGTCGGGCAAGCCATAAGCCGTCATGTCGCGGATCACGATATTGCGGGCGCGTAAAAAGGCGTCAGCGGCCTTTTTTTCCTCGGCAGAACCAAACTTGATCAGAAGGAAGTTCCCGACGCTGGGGACCAGTTCATAGCCAAGAGCTTCTAGGCCATCGGTCATGCGGACAAGCTCGGCCTGATTGTGGGTCAGGGAGGCTTCCAGGAACTCATCATCTTCTAGCGCGGCTACCCCTGCGGCGAGGGCGGGCGCATTGACATTGAAGGGCCCGCGCACGCGGTGGATCGCGTCAATAACACTTTCTGGACCATAGGCCCATCCCAGACGCAGGGCGGCCAGTCCATAAATTTTCGAGAAGGTGCGGGTCATTATGACGTTTGAGGATTGTCCGGCCAGTTTGGCGCCGGCGTCATAGTCAGGCGTGCGGACATATTCTGCATAGGCGCCATCGAGCACCAGCAAGATGTCGTCGCGCAGACCGGCATGCAGGCGTTTTACCTCGTCAAACGGGATGTAGGTTCCGGTCGGATTATTCGGGTTGGCGAGGAAGACGATACGGGTCTTATCGGTGACCAGCGCCAGCATGGCATCGACATCGGCGGTATAGTTCTGTTCGTCAGCGCTCAGGGTGATCGCGCCGCTTTGCTGGGCGACCAGACGGTAGACCAGAAAGGCGTGCTTGGACTGGATGATTTCGTCACCTGGCCGCAAATAGGCCCGGCCGAGCAGTTGAAAGATTTCATCTGACCCCGACCCGCAAACAATCCGACCGGCATCAAGATCGTATTTTTCGGCAATGGCGCGGCGTAGACGGGTCGCGCCGCCATCAGGATAGCGTTCCATTGTCTCGGCGGCCTGTTTGAGCGCGGCGATGGCTTTGGGGGATGCGCCCAAAGGGTTTTCGTTGGAGGACAGTTTCCAGCCGCCTTCGGCTGGCTCACCCCCCTTATAGGGGACAATGTCGAGGATATTGGGAAGAGGCTGAGGGCCGGTCATCTTGGAGTGCTCCTGCAATTCGTTTCCCCGCAAGTGCGGAATTTGCGGGCAAAGGTCAAGGCGCAAGCAAGCCCGCTAGACTTGTTGGTAAAATTGCCCGAACATTGGATGGATTGATTTTGGCGATTGTCAGACGCCTGACTGGAGAGAAATATGAAATATGCCGTCCTTGCCGCGTTGGGCCTGTCACTGGTGGGGTCTGCTATAGCGCAAGACGCTGCACCGGTTCGCTACAATGTTTCGTTTCCCAATGCGGTTCACCATGAAGCGCAGATCGAGGTTGCGTTTCGGGATCTTGCAGAGGGGGCTTTGACGGTGCAGATGTCGCGCGCCTCACCGGGGCGGTATGCGATCCACGAATTTGCCAAGAATGTGTATGAAGTCACGGCGACCAAGCCAGACGGCAGTGTTTTGGAAGTCACCCAATCCGACCCATATTCATGGGTCATCGAGGGGCATTCGGGCGCGGTGGATGTGTCCTATACATTATATGCAGACCGCGCCGACGGGACTTACAGCCAGATCGATCTGACCCATGCGCATCTGAATGCGCCCGCGACCTTTATGTGGGGCCGAGGTTTGGAGATGCGTCCGGTTGAAATTGTTTTCGCGCCTGCGGACGCGAGCTGGAAAGCGGCCACCCAGTTGTTTCCAACCGACAGTGATCTGGCGTTCACCGCGCCCGACCTGCAATATTTTATGGACAGTCCGGTCGAGTTGTCGGCGTTTGATATGCGGTCTTGGGAGATTGGCGAGGGGGATGACGTGCAGACGATCCGGCTGGCGCTGCACCATGACGGAAGCGCCGAAGACCTCGATATTCTGACGGAGAAAGCGAAGAATATTGTCGCTGAACAGATCAGACTGTTTGGCGAGGCGCCCAAGTTCGACACGGGCACCTATACTTTCATTGCGGACTATCTGCCGCATGTCAGCCGTGATGGAATGGAGCATCGGAACTCTACAATTTTGAGCCATCCGACCTCTTTGTTGAAAGCCGATTTTTCGCAGATCGGGACGCTGTCGCATGAATTTATCCATGCGTGGAATGTCGAACGGCTCCGGCCCGCAGACCTTGAACCATTTGATTTTACGACGGCCAATCCCAGTCATTTTTTGTGGTTTGCAGAAGGGTTCACCAGCTATTACGGGCCGCTCACCATTCGCCGGGCGGGCGAGCAGTCGGTTGATGATTATCTGCGCAATCTTGGCGGAACGCTTAGCCGGATTCTCAATGCCCCCGGACGGGCTATCAGATCGCCTCGTGATATGAGTTTGCGTGCGCCTTTTGTGGATGCGGCGGCGGCGATCGATCCGACCAATAACGCCAATACATTTGTCTCCTACTATCCTTATGGCGCGATGGTGGCGCTGGCGCTCGATCTGTCACTGCGCGATAAATTCGAGAATGTTTCGCTCGATGATTATATGCGTCATCTCTGGATCACGCATGGGCGCACCGAGACGCCCTATACGCATGAAGATTTACGCAAAGCGCTGATCGCGGTGACAGGAGATCAGGCGTTTTCCGACACGTTTTTCGAGACCTATATCGAAGATGGCGCGCTGCCTGATTATAATAAATTGCTGGCACCAGCGGGGCTTTCGCTCGAACCGGCAGCTCCGGATGCGGCGTGGATAGGTGGAGGGATATACGCGGCGAATGGGTCAAGTGTTATGATCCGTTCAAACACGCTCAAAGGCACCCCGCTCTATCTTGCCGGACTGGATCGCGGCGATGAGATTTTGAAGATTGGCCGCTTCGAAATCAATCAGGTGGGAGACATTGCAGCGGCGCTGGGGCGCCAGTCACCGGGCGATGAGCTGGCGATAAAATTCATCCAGCGCGGGCAGGAACGGTCGGCTGTTTTAAAACTTGCTGCCGATCCGACACTTGAAATCAGGTGGGTCGAGGGGGGCAGTGACCGCGCCCAGCGTCGCCAGCGCCAGTTCCGTGAAGCCTGGCTGGGGAGCGGTTCCGACTGAGGCTCTCATTTGGAGGCTCATAAATAGGGGCTGAGACACTCAGACTCTCAACTTTGCTGTTTTTCATTTCTCGGGTTTGCTTATCAGGCGGACGCTGATAAGCGCTCGGCCATGTCGCAAAGTGTTCGCCTTGGATTTTTCTGTGCCTTAGGGGCTTATTCGATCTGGGGCCTGTTGCCGCTTTATTTCAAAGCGCTTGTGCACATCCAGCCCGAATTGATGCTGGCACATCGCATTGTCTGGTCACTGCCGACGGGGCTTGTTCTGCTCGCCATTGCGGGCGCATTGCCGGAGCTTAAAGCGGCGCTCAATCGCAAAACGGCTTTATGTCTGACTTTGTCGGCTTGTCTGATTGCGCTGAACTGGCTGGTCTATATCTGGGCGGTGGGTCAGGAGCGTGTGCTGGAGGCCAGCCTTGGCTACTATATTAATCCTCTGGTCAATGTCGCCATCGGGGCCTTGTTTCTGGCAGAGCGTTTGCGCTTGATGCAGTGGAGTGCGGTCGGGCTGGCGGCGATTGGTGTGATTGCGATGACCTATGCGTTGGGGCAGCCGCCTTCGGTCTCGCTGGTTTTGTGTTTCAGTTTTGCTGGCTATGGTTTGATCCGGAAATATCTGGTGATTGACGGGCGTGCGGGATTCGTTGTGGAAACGGCTCTTCTGTTTCCATTGGCGTTGATCTGGATGTTCCATTTTTCAGGACAGGGCGGCGCGGTCTGGGGGCATGGGACGGTGCGTGATATCGGGTTGTTGCTTTTGTCTGGGCCGCTGACGGCGTTTCCCCTGATCCTGTTTGCATTGGCCGCCAAGCGCCTGACCTTCGCCACGGTGGGTATGATGCAATATATCGGACCGACTTTGCAGTTCTTATTGGCAGTCTTGTTCTTTGGTGAAGCGTTCGGGCCAGTCCACGGGGTGGCTTTCGGATTCATCTGGGCCGCACTGTTTGTGTTTTCGCTCGACAATCTCAAGGTTTCGCGCCGCGCGCGCGTGGCATTGCCGGACTAGAGCGTCTCGCAAAAAGACCCTGGCGCGCAAAAAAAAGACCCCGGCGGACCAATCAAGGCGGGCCTGGGGTCAGGGGAAATCGCTGAGGGAGTTAAACTCTGATCTCTCTTTTGCACATGCTGTGCCAGTTTCTTCGCACATGCTGCGCCAATTTCGCTTGAAGGGAGATATCTTTATGGGAATCGCCCGCAATAAGCGAGTTTTCGTTACAAGCAACCATAAAGGCTGGAAAACAGGCGGGTTGGCCGCGGATCGCCCAGGAGGATGTTGCTTTGCCGGTTCATGACATAGGCAGCGGACAGGTTGCGCGAGGCGTCGCCAAAGGCGGCAGACCCGCCCCATCCAGAGTGGCCTAGCGCCGTTTCATCGGGACCGAAGACACGATTGGTGTTGCGCATAATGCCTGCGCAGAAGGTTATGTCGAAGGGGAGAACGCGGTCAGGTCCGGCTGCGCGGGGGCGGGTGAGGGCAGCATAGGTTTCCGTATTGAACAGGGGTTTGCCGTCGATCTGTCCGGCATTGGCATAGGCGCCGTAAAGCTGCGCCACGCTGCGGGCGGTGCCGTGGCCATTGGCCGAGGGGATTTCAATTTCGCGCCATGCCGCGCCGCCGCGATTGGGCGAGGCCCATTTGGTCAGAAAGGCGGTGCGCCGGACGGGGGTGATCTCGCCAAGGTCGGGGTAGGCGGTGGGGCGTTTGAGATCGGCGCAGCGGTCATGTTCGGTGGCGGACAGGCCAATGTGGAAGTCGATGCCGAGCGGGGTGCAGACCTCTTCGCGCAATAAGGTGCCAAGGCTTTTGCCCGAGACGCGGGCGGCAAGTTCGCCGGCAATATATCCCCAGCTTAACGGGTGGTAGCCAGAGCCGGTGCCCGGCGTCCATTGTGGTGGCTCTTGTGCCAATCGCGCCGACAAGGCGGGCGGGTCGAGCCACAGGTCGGGGTCAATGGGGTCGGCAAAGCCCGGCACGCCGGCTTGGTGGGACAGGGCTTCGGCGACGGTGACAGCCTCTTTTCCGTATGCGGCAAATTCTGGCCAGTAGTTTGATAGCGGCGCGTCATAATCGATCAAGCCCCGGTCGACCAGCATGGCGATGATGAGGGCCGAGATGCCTTTGCTGACGGAATAGACCGGAACCAGCGTTTTGTCGGTCCAGATTTGCGTTGATTTGCGGTCGGTAAATCCGGCTTGGATGTCGATGATGCACGCGCCGTCTTTGAACGCTGCGAAGCCCGCGCCGAGCTCCTGCCCGTCAGCGAAATTCTGGAGGAAAGCGTCGGCCACAGGCTCGAAGCCGGAGGCTACAAAACTGGTTGGGGAAAGATCTGTCATGGCGACGGTATAGAGCGCGCGGGGGCATCGGGGAAGGGGGCGGGGCTATTCGCTTGGCGCGACGCGTTTGGCTGCGAAATATTCGGTCGAGCGCATCTCGTATAGGCGGCTGGCGGTGCGTTGGAATTCGAAACTGCCTGCACCGTCTGGATAAAGCGCGTCGGGGTCGGCATCGGCCGAGGCGACGAGATTGGTTTTGGCTTCATAGAGCGCGTCGATCAGGGTGACGAAGCGGGTGGCTTCGTTGCGATTGTCGGGGGTCAGTGTCGGGATATTGTCGATCAGCACGGTGTGGAACCTTGCGGCAATGGCGAGATAATCGGCTGGACCCAAGGGCTGCGCGCACAGATCGTGAAAGCTGAAGCGGGCCAGACCGCCGGCATGGGCGGGCACGGGCAGAGGCCGGCCGGAAATGTTCAACGTGAGTGTTTCGGGCTGGGCGTTGAGGGTGAGCCGCGCCCAGGCCTTGTCCATCGCCTCGGTAGATTTTGGGCCGAGCGGGGCATGCCAGACCGGCGCTTCGGAGAGACGGTCGAGCCTGTAATCGCGGTCGGCTGACAGGTTGAGTGTGTCGCATTGTTGTTTGAGCCGGTCGATGAAGGGCGTGAAATGTTGCCGGTTCAATCCATCCTTGTAGAGATCATCAGGTGGGCGGTTTGAAGTTGATACCATGGTGACGCCTTGGGCGAACAGGGCATCGAACAAGCGCGAGAGGATCATCGCATCGGTGATCTGGGTGACTTGAAACTCGTCGAAGCATAGGAGTTTCGCGCTGGCGGCGATTTTCGCAGCGGCTGGTCCGATCGGATCGTCAAGGTTGCTGCCCTTGACCCGCCATTGGCTGCGCTTGCGCTCTTTGGCGGACAGGCCGCGCCAATAGTTCAGGAAGGCGTGCACATCCTGCATGAAGGCGTGAAAATGGATGCGGGTTTTGTGTTTGATCTCGGTGTGGGCGTAGAACAGGTCCATCAACATGGATTTGCCACGTCCGACATCGCCCCAGATATAAAGGCCGCGCGGGGCTTCGGCTTTGCGAAACAGGCCGGGCTTTGCGGCAAGCAATTGGGTTGCGAGACTGTCAAGCCGTTCAAGGGCTTCGGCCTGGGCGCTGTCGGCCTGCATTGTGCCCTCAGCGATCAGGCGTGCATATTCGTCAGCCACCGCGCCCATGGTCTAGCCGATCCCCAATACGCTTTCGATGGATTTGATAAAGCCGCCCCAGACGCCCGGAACGAGAAGAACCGTCACCAAGCCGCCTGTCAGTGCGCCGCCAAGATGGGCGTCATGGCCGATGCGCGAGTTTTTCTGGTAGACCGAGGCGTACATGCTGTAGCCGATATAGGCGGCGGTAAAGACAATTGCCGGCATTGGCAGCACGAAAAACAGGAGCAGGGTGGTAAACGGGGCGAACAGGGAGAAGGAAATCAGGACGCCTGAAATCGCGCCTGATGCGCCGAGCGCCGCATAGCGGGGGTTTCTGCGGTTTTCCAGAACAGACCAGAGGCTGCCGCCAAGCAGGGAGGCGAAATAGACAATTGCAAAAAGAACCGATCCCAGAATGCCTTCAAGCGGCGGACCGAAAAAGAACAGGGTCAACATGTTGAAGAGCAGATGGCCCTGACTGCCGTGCAGGAATCCGGACGAGATCATCCGGTAATATTGCTTGTTCTGCAAAATGGGGCCGATGACGAACAGCCCCTTGTTCATGAACTTCTGGTCGCCGAACGCGATCAGGCTCAACACCGTGTTTGCAAACAGGAGTGCAATCGTTATCGGGGCGGTGGTCAGATCCATGCTTTATCGTGTGGCCGCTAAACGCCTGTGACGCAAGAGACGGCTTTCCAGATATCAGTCCTATGCCGCTTTTTCGGCCGGTTTCGGGTCTGGCATCAGATCGGTCAGGAAGTCATGGAAAGATTCCGGGCGCTGGATAAAGCGGTTAAACGGCAATGAGGCTTTGGAGACGGCGCGGGGGGAAATGTTGCAACCATATTTGACGGCACCGGCGACGGCTTCGTCCCGGCCTTCGCTGCCGGAGACGACAGCAATGCGGAATTGACCCATATTGGCCGCACGCGCAATGGTCATTTCCCCGTCAAAGCTGTCTGGCAAAGTCAGGTCCAGAACCACAAGATCGAAGCGTTCGAGACGTAGGCGGTTTTCTGCTTCCATAAGGGTTGATGCCATGACGAGATCGACTTGAACGCGATTGCGTGCAGCCTTGTCGGCAGCGATCGCCAACATGTCCCGAACTGGCTCGTGGTCCTCAACCCAAAGAACTTTCATATGCCTCTACTCCACTCTAATCTAAATCTACACTGGTGTTGGGGAGCAGCCCTTGCCCCGTCCGAAGCCCAACAATGCCAGCCCGAGATTGCTGATCGGTAAATCTAAAGTGACTGAAAGGTTTAATTTGACGCTTTTTGGTCGTTTTTCGCTACTCTTTGATCGGGTTGTGACCAGGACAGCGCTCTTTTCTTTGATCAGAGCGCAATAGCCCCTAAAAGAAAGTATGTAGGGAGAGGCGCCATGGAGAGATCATCTGGAAAGGGCGCGGGTCAGGCTTCGGCCTTTGCCGTGGCTGCCACGCAGACAGACAAGCATATTGTTGATGTGTTGATCGAGGAAAGATGCCCGAGCTTTGTCGGGCATTGGACATGGCCGCTTGTACGGCCCTTGCTCTATAGCGGTTTGGGGTATCGCAAGGCGCGGCAAATGGCGGACGATCTCATGCAGCTCGATGGCATGGGATCATTTGATTATATGGCGGACCGGCTGGATTTCGAGATGAACATCGAGAATTTGCACCATGTTCCCAAGACCGGCCGCACTGTTGTGGTTGCAAATCACCCGACAGGATTGGCGGATGGTGCAGCCGTTTGGCAGGCTTTGCGGCAGGTGCGCAAGGACATTGTGTTTTTCGCCAATGCCGATGCGGTTCGGGTCAATCCGCAGTTTTCTGATGTCATGATTCCGGTTGAGTGGGTGAAAGACAAACGATCTCCGGCAAAAACCCGCGAAACCCTGCGTCTTGCTGGCGAGGCTTTCGCTGAAGAAAAATGTATTGTGATTTTTCCCTCCGGCACGCTTGCCCGCATGATTGAGGGCGTTCTGACCGAACAGACATGGCATTCGACCGCAATTGCGCTGGCGCGAAAGAAATCGGCACCGATTATCCCGCTTCATGTTGGCGCCAAAAATTCGCGGCTTTACTATTTTCTGGCCCGGACAAATGCCGAATTGCGGGACATTACCCTGTTTCACGAGCTCTTGAACAAGAAGGGCGCACGGTTCGATCTGACCTTCGGTCAACAGATACCGGCAGAGGCTTTGGCGGGGGACGTGACGGCTTTAACCGAGCAAATGAGGGAATATGTGGCGTTTGAGCTGGGATCGGACCCACTGTTAATGTTTTCGCCCCGTGTGCAGTAAACACTGGACTGTTGCTTTCTGGTCATGTTGTATCTGATAGGTTAACGGGCTGTAATCATTCAAAAAGGGGTAACTTATGGAACAATTGATAGAAAACATCACTCAGCAGGCGACATATTATGCGCCGAAGCTGCTCGCGGCCGCGATCATTATTGTCATCACAATTATTGTGGCGATGATTGTGCGTGCTGTGATTGCGAAAGGCATAGACGCAACCGGTCTTGCCAAAAAAGCGAACACCACGGCGGAGCCGGGCGCAAAAACACTGGGCTTCAATCTCGGCACGGCCGCTTATTGGGTTATTATTCTGATCGGCATGATCCAGGCGCTGACAAAACTGGATATGACGACCATTGTTGATCCTTTAAATGACATGTTGAGCCAGATTCTGGCCTATTTGCCGAAGATTATTGCTGCGGTCATCGTGTTTGGCGTCTTTATGATTGTCGCCAATGTTGTGCGGCAGGCGATTAAATCGGTGCTGATCTTCGCAGATCCGATGCCAGCCAAGTTCGGTCTGGCGAGCGACAATGTGAATGTTTCCGGCATAACGGCGACGGTCGCATCCGCAATGATTGCTCTGTTTGGCGGCATTGCAGCGCTTGAAGTGCTTGACATCAGCGCGATATCGGAACCGGCCATTGGCCTGCTTAACGATATTGTCGGGGTCATTCCGAACATTCTCGTGGCTGGCATTATCCTGGCTCTGTTTGTGTTCATTGCCCGTTTTGTGTCCGGTCTCGCCCGCAAAACGCTGCCGAATTTCGGTGTTGATGCTGCGGTTGCCGAACTTGGTGTCCTGAAGGGGGCTGATAGCGGCATGACGGCATCCGGGTTGATTGCGTCGGCATCTAGCTTCTTCATTGTGCTACTCGGCCTTATTCAGGCGCTTAAAGTGCTGAACTTTGAAACGCTGACCAATGCTTTGAACATCGTGCTTGAAATGGGCGGGCAGATTGCGTTTGGCGCGATCATCATCTTTGCCGGTATTTTCCTCGCGCGCATGATTACGGGCGTTATGGCGTCGGCAGGCTCGGGCGCAACGGATGCGGCGGCTGGACTGGTCAAATGGGTGATCATCATCCTGTCGGTGATTTTGGGTATTTCCCGCATGGGGCTCGATCCGACCGGCGGAGAGTTCATTCTCAATGTTGCCGAATACTTCATCATGGGCGGCGCTGCAGCAGCGGCCATTGCCTTTGGTTGGGGCGGCAAGGACTGGGCAGCGGCCCAGCTCGAAAAGCTCCGCGCTTCGAAATAGGCCGGACTTGAACGCTAAAAATAAAGCCGCCCCGATCAGAAACTGGTCGGGGCGGTTTTGTGTTCCGGGTAGCCGGCCGGTTCTGTGCGGTCGCCATACCAATTGACATTGCGGGTCATCCACATGGTCAGGGCAATGGCGTTTTTCTGTCGACAAAAAGATGACACGGGAGCCTGTAGCCTTTACAGATTGGCACATGCTTGGCCCTATCGACATGACATCGTTTGATGCTCGCAATCAGCACTGGACGGACATTCGCGTCTATTATGAAGACACCGATTTTACCGGCATGGTCTATCACGCCAATTATCTTCGCTTTTTTGAACGCGGCCGCTCGAACCATTTGCGCGATGCGGGGATCTCGCACCAGTCTTTGCTTGACCGGCCCGATCCGGCGGCATTTACCCTGACGCGGGTCGAGGTGGATTACCGCCGTGCGGCCAAGGTTGATGATGTCTTACGGGTGTGTACGCGCTATCTGGGACGCAAAGGGGCCCGGCTTCTGTTCGAGCAGGAGGCTTTGCGGGATGACGAGATTGTGGCGCAGGCGCAGATTGTGGCCGTGCAGATACATGCCGATGGCCGTCCGCGGCGTCCGATCCCCGAAATTGCGGCGCATTTGGAGGGCTTTATTGTCAAGCCGTCGGGAGATTAGGCTTGCGACATATTTGGCAGATTAGAATTTCGGCGAATCACATGTATTCACTTCAGTGGGCGTCAATTTCTTGCCCAATTTGACAGCGACAATGAATATTGGTGTGCCTCTGTCGAGGCTGCAATCAGAAAACAGGAAACGGAAGCGCTTATGACATTAAGTATATGGGCCAGTCAGCAAGCGGCAGGTGAGGCTGTTATTGGCGAGGTAGAGAGCGGGTTTTCCATGTTCAGCCTGCTGCTGGAAGCGCACATTGTTGTTCAATTGGTGCTGGTTGCGCTGATTATCGCCAGTTTATGGTCATGGTCTGTCATTCTTGAAAAATGGTTCTCGCTGGGCGGCATGCGCAAAGCGGCGGCGAAATTCGAGCATGCCTTCTGGTCAGGCAATGCCGATCAGGCGGGCATGCGTCCCGGACAGGGGGCGACCGATGCGGCTGGTCGTGTGTTCTCGTCTGCGGCGCGCGAGTGGGAAGACTCGCGCAGAGGCGGCGTTGGCAATGTCGGCGACATGGTTGCCCGGGCAGAGCGCGCGATGCGGGCGGCGGTTGACCGGGAAGTTAGCAAAGCGTCTCGCGGGCTTGGCGTTTTGTCGATTGTCAGCTCTGCGTCACCCTTTATTGGCCTGTTCGGGACCGTTTGGGGCATTATGAATGCGTTTATCGCGATTGATGCGACGGGGGATGCCAGTCTGGCAAGTGTCGGCGGGCCGATTGCCGAAGCCTTGTTTGCGACAGGGATTGGTCTGTTCGCGGCGATCCCGGCGAGTATTTTCTACAATAAATTTACCGGCGATGTGGCGCATTTTGCCGATCAGCTCGACACGTTTAGCCAAGACGTGCTTGTGCGCATGTCGCGGCGGGCTTCCGAGCGGGGGAGCTAGAGATGGGGATGTCATCCGGTCCGAGCGGCGGCGGACGTCGGGGACGGCGCGCGCTGAATGCCGAGATCAATGTCACGCCGTTTGTAGATGTCGTTCTGGTGCTGCTGATCGTGTTTATGATCACGGCGCCACTGCTGACATCGGGGGTTGATGTGTCATTGCCGCAAGCCAATGCCGATACATTGCCGACCCAGGATGAACCGCCATTGGAGATCAGCCTGCAAGCGGATGGGACCGTATTTATTCAGGACACGCAGATCGAACGCGGGGAGCTGATCCCGAAACTCAAGGCGATTGCCGGAGAGGGGTTTGAGGGGCGGATTTTCTTTCGCGGGGATGGTGCGGCCGCATATTCGGATGTGATTGCCGTGATGGACGAGGTGCGCGGGGCAGGGTTTGGCAGCAATTTGGCGCTGGTCGTAGATCCGAAACCCCAACAAGGAGCGCGCTAGCGAGATGATCCGCGGACTGCCCGCCTCTATATTGCTGCATGTGGGCCTTGTGGCCTCCAGCTATATCGTGCTGCCGATTTTTGACCGGCCGCGCGAGGATCTGGTAATTGTTCCGATCGAGCTGGTGAATATTTCCGAGGTCAACAATATTGCGCCGGTTGCGCCGCGACCGGACATCGAGCCAGAGCCGGAAACAGAGCCTGAAGTCCAGCCTGAAGAGCTGATCGAGGACACCGAACTGGTGCCTGACGAGATTGCGCCGGAAGAAGATATTCCGCCGCCCGCTGCTGCCGAGCAGGAAACGGCCGAGCCGGAAGCGCCCGAAGATGTGATCCCTGAAGAGGCGGATCCCGAAGAAGAGGTCGAGCCTGAGCCGGAGCCTGAAGAGCCCGAAGACAAGCCGAAACCTGAAGAGCGTGAACCGGATGCGCTCGATGATATTCTAAATACAGAAAACCTGTTCAACCGCGAACGACAGCCGGCCAAAGCGCCGCCGCCGCCCGCGCCTGAGCCTGAGGAGGAACCCGACGCGCCGCCGCCACCTGAGGCCCGCCGCGGTGTGGGTGAGCGAACAGCGGCGACCGCGCGGATCGAAGCGATTGTTTTGTCACAAATGCGCGAATGCTGGGGAACGGTCGAAGATTTGCCGGAGCCTGAACGGCTGACGGTGACGGTCAAAGTGACGCTGAATCTTGACGGCTCGCTAAGAGATGAGGTTGAACTGGTCAAGCCGCGCCGTGCGCCGATTGGTGACCGGTTTATGCAAGTTGCCATAGACCGCGCCTTGCGGGCTGTGCGAACCTGCCAGCCATACCGCTTGCCTGTAGATGATTATGAAGATTGGGAAGAGATTGTGCTAAACTTCCGTCATGACGGCTAACCCCATGATGACGGCAGGCAGCACCAACAGACTATTTATGGAGGTATCGTAAGATGCTTAGAAGATTACTGGCGGCGCTTGTGCTGTTGACGGGGCTTTTTGTGGCGGCATGGAGCGCACAGGCGCAAACTGTGATTGACGTCACCGAAGGCAAGATCAAGCCGTATCCGATTGCTATTCCCGACTTTAACGCCGACCCTGGCAATGAAGAGATTGCGCGGCAGATTTCCGAAGTGGTTCGTGCTGATCTTGAGTCTACAGGATTGTTTGTGACGGGGGATCCGGCTGCCTTTATCCAGAAAGATCTCTCGATTAGCTTGCAGCCCCGCTTTGCCGATTGGCGGATTATCCGTCAGGACGGGCTGGTGGTCGGGCAGGTGGGCCGCACACCGGATGGTCTGTTGTCAGTGGCGTTCCGGATCTGGGATGTGAATGGCGGCGAGGTTTACCGGATACCGGTGGAAAACCGTCAGACGGGACGGGTTGAACAGGCCGCCGGACAGAGCTTTACGATTGCGCCGGAAGCGTGGCGACGCCTTGCACATAAAGTGGCTGATACGATTTACACGCGGTTGACAGGCGAGGATGGCTTTCTGGACACGCGCATCGTTTATGTCGCAGAATCGGGACCGAAGACAGATCGGGTCAAACGTCTTGCGATTATGGATGCAGATGGTGCCAATCAGCGCTTTTTGACCGAAGGGCGCAATCAGGTTCTGACGCCGCGGTTTTCGACATCCGATCAGGAGATCACTTATATGTCGTTTGAAGGTGGACGCCCGCGCGTCTACTTGTTCAACATCCAGAACGGGCGGCAGGAAGTGCTTGGGAACTTCCCCGGCATGACGTTTGCGCCGCGCTTCTCGCCGGATGGTCGTTCGGTGATTATGAGCCAGGCGCAGAACGGGAATACGGATCTGTTCCTGATGGATTTGCGCAATCGGCAGACACGGCGACTGACCGATCACCCTGCGATCGACACATCTCCCTCCATGTCACCCGATGGCAGCCAATTGGTGTTTACGTCGGATCGAGGCGGATCTCCGCAGCTTTATATCATGAATACGGATGGCTCTGCGCTCAATTGCCCGTCGGGCGGACGCGACACAGCCTGCCGGATTACATTCGGACGCGGCAATTATTCAACGCCGGTCTGGTCTCCTCGCGGTGATCTGGTGGCCTTTACCAAACAGACACGTGGGCGGTTCCATATCGGGGTTATTGGCACCGATGGAGAAGGGGAGAGATTATTGTCCGAAGCGTATCTGGATGAAGGTCCGGCATGGTCGCCTAATGGCCGTGTGATCACCTTTTTCCGTGAAGGACGACCCGGCGCTGGCCCAAAATTATGGTCAGTTGATTTGACAGGACGCAATTTACGGCAAATCGTAACAGATACGGACGCATCTGATCCTGCATGGTCGCCATTATTGGACTAAATGCGGTTCGTGCCAAATTCTTGCCGGATTTGGAAGCGATAGAGATTATGGTACAAAAAAAAAGCAAGTTGATTTTAACCAGAGTTAAAGGATGCTCTGCAACAAGATGGTTCGATAGCAAAGACAGGATGGGAGCTTAGCTCATGAAAACATATTTGAAATACGCAGTGGCAGTAGCAGTTTTGGGCTTGGGCGCATGTGCATCCGATCCTGTTGTTGACAACACGCCTGCACCGGTAACGCAGCAGGTTGTAGAGCGCGCTGCGGCACCAACACAAACGGCGACGGCAGCTCCAGTTGTACGCGCAGCGCCTGTCGGGCCAGCTGCCGGCACACTTGCTGATTTTCAGGCGAATGTCGGCGAACGTGTTTTCTTCGACCTCAATCAGTGGCGTCTGGATGATAGCGACCGTGCTGTGCTCCAGCGCCAAGCTGCCTGGTTGCAGTCATATCCTGATGTTCGTATCCTGATTGCTGGAAATTGCGACGAACGCGGAACACGCGAATATAACCTTGCGCTCGGTGAGCGTCGTGCCTCGATTGTCCGCGATTACCTCGTCGGCCTCGGTGTTGACCAATCCCGCATTGATACTGTGTCATACGGCAAAGAACGCCCGATTGATGGCGGCAATAATGATGCTGCCTGGGCTAAAAACCGTAATGGATTTACACAAATCGTGTCCGGCGCACGCAACAGCTAGACACGCTGCACAATTCTTTTAATTAGATATGTGCTGTAATCTGCGGCCGGGGTGCCATAATTTCGCCTCGGCCGTTTTGCATTCTGGAACTATGCCAATGAATCTTCGTCTTGTGACCGTCGCCGCCCTCGTCTTGCCACTCATGATGGGGGCTTCTGCAAGTGCCCAGGAGCGGCTGTCCCGAACCGAGCTGACAACTGCAACAACGCAGTTGCGGGATCAGGTTTCCGCCATGGAGGCGAAAACCAATCAGCTGCAAATTCAAAATGCCGATCTTTCGCTGAAAATGCGCGAGCTGCAGGCCGAAAACGAGCAATTGACGGGCCGGATAGAGACGTTGCAATTCCAGCTTGGGCAAAGCAATGACAATCTTGACCGGATGGTCGCCGATGATCGGGAAATCGGACGGCGGCTCGCCGAGCTTGATGACAAGATTATCGAGCTGGAAGAGAAATTGGCCAATCGGATTCCGATCATTCGTCAATCGGATATCGATCAGCAAAACCAGCCGTCTTCGGGAAGCCCCCAAACAACGACGGTTACGCGTCCGGCCGTATCGGGCGGAAGCACAGTGACGTCGATTACGCCGACGAGATCAACGGACACAGGGGACGCTGCGGCCAGTGATGAGCCGGACAATGGCACGCTGGGCACGATTCCTGCCTCGGCCTTGCCCGGGGAGGCCGGGCCTCTTTTTGCCGATGCGAAAGCGCGGTTATTGCGGTTTGACTATTCCGGTGCCGAGCGCAGCTTCAAATCATTTCTCGACACGTTCGGCGATGATCCGCAAGCGGGCGAAGCGCAATACTGGTTGGGTGAAGTTTTGTATCAGCAGAAATCATATGCCGAGAGCGGCGAAGCCTATCAGGCGATGATCCAGAAATTCCCGACCGATGTGCGGGCGCCCGATGCTCTGGTCAAATTGGGGCGGTCGCTGCGTCTGGTCGGTGAACTCGAAAAGGCCTGTGCGGTCCTCGGGACTTTGCCTTCGCGCTATCCGGATGCTTCGCCAGTGACCCGCAATCTCGCAAATGTCGAGCGTAGCCGGTCCGATTGCGACAGTTAAATCCGGACACTTTAAAACGCTTTGAAGACGTCTGCCGGGGCGCGCGCGGACCGATTGGTCTGGCTGTGTCTGGCGGCGGCGACTCTATGGCGCTGTTGCATCTGGCTCTGAGCGGGCGGCCGGCGCAGGATTTCATCGCTTTGACTGTGGATCATGGTTTGAGGCCGGAGGCCCGCGATGAGGCCCGCGATGTGAAGGCGCGCTGTTCGGCTTTGGGGGTTCGGCATGAAACACTGGTGTGGGCGCCCTCCGGCGGGCCTGTGTCGCAAGCGCGGGCGCGCCGCGGGCGGCACCAATTGCTGGCAACGGCGCTGAGGCAGGCAGGCGGGACGCATTTGCTGCTCGGACATACGCTCGATGATCAGTATGAGACTTTATGGATGCGCCGACAGAGAAGCGAGGCGGGACTTGCGGGGATGCGCTCTGTGTCGGTTTCTCCGGTCTGGCCGGAAGGGCGAGGGGTCTTTCTGGGGCGTCCACTATTGGCCGCGCGGCGATCTGAATTGCGGGACGTGCTCAGGGCGGCGTCGGAAATCTGGGTGGAAGATCCGTCCAATCTGGACTTGAAGTTCGAGCGCGTGCGGGCGCGCGAGGCGCTGGCGGCAGAAAGTCCGAGCGGTCTGGAGGCTGTGCATCAGCAATATTGCGAGGCGGTCGCCCAGCGCCAGCGCTGTGACCGCAGGCTTGTAGAGTGGTTTGACGGGCATGTTGAGGCCTATGAGGATGGTCTTGTCGTTTGCGAGACGGGAGGTCTCGATGCGTCTGACCTTGCGGCCGGTTTGGGGCATTTGATCCTTGCGGCAAGTGGAACGGATCGTCCTGCCGGGTTTTCGGCACGGCTTGAACTGGCCGAAGACATGCTGGGCAATCGGCGGGGGTGGCGGAGCCGGACGCTGGGCGGGGCCTGGCTTGCGCCCCGGCAAGGGCGTATCCACATTGCGCGTGATCCGGGGCTGATACCGGACCGGCTGGATCGGGCATTGCCTTATATTTGGGATGGACGATTTGAAATTCAGGCGCGAGGGGAAGAGGGCGTGGATTCGGGGGCAAAGGCTGCTGGATTCGCCGTTTCCCCCCTTGCAAAACCGTCATTTCCGCAATTTTTACACAAAAATGAGACCATGACTTGTCTTGTGCCCGAGCGTCTCGATAGCGTAAAATGGATTTTAGGGCATGAAACTTGCGGGTACGCGTGTTAAATAGTGTTTAAGAGGCTCGTATTTGGGCTGGCATCGCCTATATCTTATGGGTCGATGAAATGGTTATGTCAGGATAGGCAATGAATATTCGGAATCTGTCGGTTTATGCAATTATCGTTGCGGTTGCGATCGTGTTCATGATGGCCATGCAGTCGAGCATGACCGCACAAAACATTACAGAATGGAGCTATACGGATGTCCGTCAGGGCGCCGTGGCAGGTGAGATTGTGTCCGCCACGGTCGAAAATGACCGGATCATTGGCGAAACCAAAGACGGCACCAAGTTTTACGCCAAATTGCTCGAGACAGATTTTGAATTCGCCGCATGGCTTGCTGATCAAGGGGTTGATGTTGACGTCAAACCGGCTTCGAGCGGGTTTAATTTCGGAACCTTGATCATGCTGCTGTTCTTCGGGATGATCGGCTTTTTCATCTATATGCAATATCGCCAGATGAATGGCGGCGGCGGTGGCCGCGGGGCGATGAATTTCGGCAAATCGCGTGCCCGCCTGCTGACGGACAAGCATGGCCGCGTGACATTTGCGGATGTGGCCGGTGTCGATGAAGCCAAAGAAGAGCTGCAAGAGGTCGTCGAATTCCTGCAGGATCCATCGAAATTCCAGCGTCTTGGCGGGAAGATTCCCAAAGGGGCGCTGCTGGTTGGCCCGCCCGGAACAGGTAAAACCCTGATTGCGCGTGCGGTTGCCGGTGAAGCGAATGTGCCGTTCTTTACGATTTCGGGCTCCGATTTTGTCGAGATGTTTGTTGGTGTCGGTGCGAGCCGCGTGCGTGACATGTTCGAGAAAGCCAAGCAGAACGCGCCTTGTATCATCTTTATTGACGAGATTGATGCGGTTGGCCGGTCTCGCGGGGCCGGACTTGGTGGCGGCAATGATGAGCGCGAGCAGACGCTTAACCAGTTGCTTGTCGAGATGGACGGGTTTGAAACCAATGAAGGCATCATTCTGATCGCTGCAACCAACCGGCCGGATGTGCTTGATCCGGCTTTGCTGCGTCCTGGACGTTTTGATCGCCAAGTGACGGTTGGAAACCCTGATGTGACAGGACGGGAGAAAATCCTTCTGGTGCATATGCGCAATGTGCCGACGTCTACGGATGTGAACCCGAAAGTTATTGCGCGCGGGACACCGGGCTTCTCGGGCGCCGATCTGGCGAATCTGGTCAATGAAGCAGCGCTTCTTGCGGCCCGCCGCGGCAAACGTGCGGTGGCTATGGTCGAGTTTGAGGATGCCAAGGACAAGGTTCTTATGGGGCCTGAACGACGCTCTATGGTGATGTCCGAGGAGGAGAAGGCCCTGACGGCATGGCACGAAGCCGGACACGCGATTGTGGCGATGAAAACGCCATCGGCTGACCCTGTTCACAAGGCGACGATTATTCCGCGCGGGCGTGCGCTTGGCATGGTGATGCAGCTGCCGGAAGATGACAAATATTCGATGTCGAAAGTCCAGATGACGTCACGTCTTGCGATCCTTATGGGCGGACGGGCGGCTGAAGAAGTGAAGTTCGGCAAAGACAATGTTACGGCCGGAGCGTCGTCGGACATTCAGCAGGCGACGAAGCTTGCGCGCGCGATGGTGACCAAATGGGGGTATTCGGAAAAGGTCGGCTTTGTCGATTATTCGGAAAGCCCGGGCAATACATTCCTTGGCCAGCAAATGGGCCAGACGAATGTGTCTGAAGAGACGTCACAGATTATCGAGTCCGAGGTCAAAGGACTGGTGCAGGAAGGCATGGACACAGCCATGCGTATCCTCACCGAGTTCGAAGACCAGTGGAGCGCGATTGCCGAAGGTCTGCTTGAATACGAAACGCTGACCGGTGACGAGATCGAGACATTGATGGCTGGCGGTACGATTGACCGGCCTGACGAAGATAGCGGCGACAGCGGCTCAGGCTCTGCGGTGCCGGTGATTGGCAAGAAGAAGCGCAAGCCGAAAGGCGGCCTTGGCGGGGCGGGCGAGCCTAACCCGATTTAGCCGGCCGATGAGCCGCAGCGACCAGCCTCTTTTTACTTTTGTGCCTGTGCGCGATGGTGATGCTGCGAAGCGGTTTT